>NZ_CP113524.1:915000-1235000 GCF_026723765.1 Lacrimispora xylanolytica | reverse complement strand
GTTTTCTTCTCCAAAAAGACCGCCCCCTTCTCCGTCTGTAAACCACTGGTCAAGTGCCATCACCATTGCTTCCAAAATGATTCCGTAGGTATCCTTATCTTCTTTCAGGCAATTATAATTTCCTGAAATCGTCTGTTCCTTTCCTTTTTTCCGAAATATGATATTGTAAAGCCAGCCTTCCCCGGTGGGTACCTCAAAGCAAAGGTATTCCAGGGCTTTCAGCTGTTGTTTTTTCCCCACCTTGGCATGAAGACCGCTGGATGCCATGCCATTTACAAGCTGATTCTCCCATTTTTGAAAGGGAACCGGCTTTACCTGTTTCTTCGGCCAGGAGAGAATCTGGCTGACTTGTCTGTTATGGTTGACATAAATCACTCCCTCCTCTTCCTCTTTGGAAGCCTCATAGAAGTTTTTAAATACCATCATGGGAATGTTCTGATTGGTATAGACACGTGGTTCGAATTCCAGATGCTCTTCGTTTGGAAGGCGCAGCTCACCCATTAAAACGCCTTGTAAGGCATCTTCCAGCTCCAGCTTTTCCTCCTGGTTCTCCTCCTGGCTTCTCTTAGAAGCCTCCCGTTCCTCTTTTTCCTTTTGCCTTCTGGCTCGCTCCATAAGTGCTATTTTTTCGTCAAGATACATGGTAATCCTCCTTTTATAAAAGCATCATGCCTCGTTTTCCTTGATTCCCCTGCGTTCTTTTTATCTCTCCGCTTCTTCTGGTTCTTAAAACCTCCAGGAGCCCATTGTATATATCCAGATTGCTTTTTCCTGAGTAATCCTCTTCTAGCTTTGCAAATAAGTATTCCAGGATAAACTCGGATGCCACCAGCCCATGACTGGACAAAGCCGTGGCAGAAAAGCTGATATCAAAAGGGTCTGTAGAACCACTTCTTAAAATTTCCCTGGAAAATTGCCTGATCATGCAAGGATTTAAGGTGGTTCCACCGGGAGCCCCATAAGGCTGATTTATGATGTTTATTGTATCAAATCCCGTGGAATAATCCTGAAAGTTTTCGTGGCTGTCACGAAGTCTTGCTCCCTCCTGAAGGCGGAATCTGCACAGCTCCATCTCGCAGGAGGGATCCGGTTTCTTATCTTCTAAAAAGATTCTAGTGTTTGCAGTAATTCTCCCTGCCTCCCTGATTTCCGCCATGAACTGGACCTTTAAAAAACGGACCTTATCCTCTGCTTTACATTCCATGACAAAGGGCTGCTCCATGAAATAAAGATTTTTCTTCCATAAAATCATTCCGGAATCAATGGTGAGCCTATGGTTATCCCAGGTAATCCCACAGCCGCTGATGACTCCGTCGCCGTACTCCTTTAATGACAGCTCCAGAAAATTCTTTGGATAATCTCTCAGCTTATCAAGCATCTCTACCCTTAGCAGCCGCTTTTTTTCAAATTGGGGATAATCGTATTGAAACATTCCCTTTTCCTCCGTCAGCACAAAATAATTTCATCCATGGACATGGTCTCTTCCATGCCCATGATTCCAAAGTGATACTCATAATATATTTCTACGTGATATGGAATCTCCACAAACATCTTAATTAAAAATCTCATTTTATCTTCCAGAACTTTGTCCTTTTTCCTGCCGATATAAACCAGTAGTTCAAAGGAATTCTGATTGCTTAGATACACAATGTTATTTGGAATCAGAGTTTCCATCATGTCCTTGAAAATATCCAGAGAACTTCCGGTCTCATACTGCTTTAACAGTCCGCTCAGTATAAACTCTCTTTCATCCCGGCTGAATAAAGCTATGGCTTCCCTGGCATCTGATCCAAATGCATCTCCCATAAAATCCTCGTACAAAAGCTTTTTATAATATTCTTCTCTTGTCATCCCGGACAGAGCATCGTTTTGTGCCAGCATGTGAAAGATCAGATGAAAGAGATTTTCCCGAAGCTTTGGAAACTCCTCCAGATCCGGTCGGAAAAAATCTTTAAAAATATGATAAAACCGATAATATGGATTAATTTCTACCACGACATTTTCTTCTATAGATTCCTGGTTTAAATACGGCATGGCCAGTTCCATATAGGCGCTGAATTCATCTGGCATCTGGTAACGTATGGAATGCTCCGGTAAACCCTGCTCTCTCAGCTTTAGCATCACTTCCCATAAATAGTTCATACAAGCTTTCCTCCGCATTCATATTCCGGGTATAATTCCTGTACCTCTGAGGTGACAAAGCTCGCCAGATCTCTTAGGAGCCACCGCTCCTTTCCCCTTGGCTTAAAATAGATTAAAAGTCTTTTCTTTCCCTTCCGGTCTCTGATCTCATCTTCCATGAAAAAGTTCATGGGATAAGTTTCCTGCTGTTCCCCATTCTCTTCTTCCAGCACGCAATCCTGATATTCTATGTACTCTTCAAGGCCAAATCCACGGATAAACCGCTCAAGCTCTCCCTTTGTCTTTACCATCTGCCCTGTTTTTCCCTGGAACCGTTCGGCAAATCCGTCTTTTCTCAAATTCTCCATAACCGGATACGTATAGCGGTCGATTCTGTGATCCGTGCCTCCGCGAATCATATAAACATCCCACTTTTTGGCATTGGCTACCTTACCAGTGACAAGAAGCTTTTCCCCACTCTGTCTTACACTGCGGATTCCTGCCTTTTCTTCCACCAGATAGGCATGACCGCTGCCATAGTCCCGAATGGAAATCACGTGCTCATAATTTTCATGATCCCTGCAGGCCACTGGAAAGCCAACGCTTTCCAGTTTAAGATGCCAAACGTTCCAGATTGGAATCATATCGTAATGGACAAATCGGTTGTATTCCCCAAAATCTCCGCCAAAATTAGTGACTGGCTCATCATCAGCTGCCTCATCTGGGATTGCAGTGATACATATATCCGCCATTTTAAACAGATAAGGGGCATTTAGTGTTTTCCAGGGAATCCCATTCTTCATAAACAGATGGTATAAGTGCTCCAGTTTGTCTAGGTAACGTTTGCTTGGCTCCAGATGGATCTCTACGGGGTACTCTTTTCCTGCTTTTAAGATTCCCGTAAAGCCTTCCTGGTTTTTAAATACCTCTCTCACTTCCAGAGCGTCACATTGGAGAAATACGGTTGCCACCCGAAATTTCCCCTCCTCTTTGAGTTTCTTTCTCACATCCGCAATTTCATAAACAGGGGTTTCCATATCTTCGGCCCACATAGGTGACATTAAGTGGTGGGACTGGTCAAGATATGACCGTTCCATAAGACCTGTGCGGATTAAGTAGCGGTTGATATCATATACCAGGTCATTCATGACCCGTTCTTCCAGCATTTGATACATTCGGATATTGGTCTCATATAGCTCCAAGAATACTCCCTCCATCAGATTTTTAAAGGTAATCCTCTCCTTTAGATCACCAATGGACTGAATTTCCTCCCGGATCATTGCCTTCATCTCTTCGATCTGGTCCATTAAAGCTATTTCCTCCCGTCAAAAAAGTTCTCTTCCCAGGTATCATCCTCAAAATCAAAGAAGGTTTCTTTCCCCTTATAAAGTACTTCATTTTCCCGAAGAACCGGCAGTACCAGAAAGCCCCAGCGTTTCCTGGATACCCATACAAAGAATTTCATCTCTCCTTCTAAGATGGTATCCGTCTCTTCCTGAATGACGCTTCCTGCATACTCTCTGTCAATCTCTTCCTGGGTGGTTCTTGTAAATTCTTCGGTATTGTATACAAAATAATAGGCTTTTAAGCGTTTTCCTTTTTCATCGCTTAAGTAAAGATCCAGCTGTTTTCCTACCATAAACCTGGAGATACAACCAATGTGGTCTTCCTCATCCAGACTGCGGATGAGGATTTTCTCCTGGTTCTCGTGGGTATAGGCCATAATCTCATAAGGAAGGGCCCTTACCTGATAATCCTGATTCACCTTCATATAGCCACGTTTGCAATCCATAAAGTAGGCCAGTGCCCCCTCGAGACAGCACATCTTCAGTGCTGCATCGTCTCCTTCCCTTTTTGTGCTCTGGATCAGCTTACCTGGAACGTACTGCTTTAAGGCCTCTGTAAACAGCTTTGATTTACAGGATTGTCCGGTCAGCTTTAGCATTTCGTATTCCTGAAGCTCTCCCTGTTCAAACTTCTGATCCAGAAAGCGCTCCATTACATGATAAATATCCGGCTGGAGCACGGATTCAATTTCATTTAAATAAAGGGGAAAGCAAATATCCTGATCCATATGAGCGAGTCCTGATCCCTCTCGGATGGATAGCTTCCATTTATCTAAAAACATCTCATGATTTAGATGGTTTTTATCAGAATTAATTAATAGCTCGTACTGAAATTTCGCCTGAAAGAAGGACTTTTTTACTTCCTCCGCAAGCTGAAACAGATAATAATAATTATTTTTCACCCGAAAATACTCATCTCTGCTCTTTTCCTCATACTCTTTAAAACGAGTGGGCAAAATGGATTCCGCCCTTTCATAAGAGTCCTTTACTCCTTCAAAGCCTTCTCCATCAAAAAGCAGCTCGCTTCGTTCCTCAGATGCATAGGATAGAGCCCTGGCAATCTTAATTTTCAGCATCTGCAGAATGCGGAAGGTTAAGTTATTGCCTCCAAAATTAGTGTCCCCATTTTCATAACGGGTCTCTAAGTTAATGGTGTAGGAAATCCGGCTGTTATCAATCAGGAACCTTCCTGAGGTAAGGTCCGTGGTGCCGCCTCCGCAGTCGATGATCAGTGCCTGATACCAGCGGCCTCTTTCATACTGATTGTTCCGGATCATTCCATGAATGGTATTAAAGAGGACTGCCATACCTTCATCAAGCTCACAATTTACACTGTATTCGGGAAGCAGCTCTTTAAACAGTTCCTGGAATTTCTCTTTCTGGCGGATGGGAGCTAAAAACTGAATGTTCTGAAACCGGCACTTAAACTGCTGCTTTGCAAGGTCCATTAAATATTCTAAATAAGCTCTCAGCATATCTCTTCTTGGAATCTGATACTTGAAGCCGCTCTTTAAAATGACCCCCTCCAGCCGGTCAGGGTCACTGACCCACCGCTTTATATCGAAAAATACAGGAACATCTTCATCCTGGTAATTCTGCTTTTCCAGAGTCAAAGCATCATATCCGAATAAAAATCCATGACTGCCTTCTTCTTTTTCCTCCACACCGATGACACTTGGAATAATATTGCCGTTTCCGGCCTTTGCAATCTTTGTGGTTCCATCTGGAAGGCAGATTCCCATGGTAGTATTGGAGCTTCCAAAGTCAATGACAAGCGGAAGGTCTGTGTCTGTGACTTCTCTCACTTCAATATTTAGAAGGGGAATTCGAATGGCTTCCATGCGGCCAGGAATATTTTTTAGGCTTCCCTGGTAACAGTCGTAAAGAAATTCGGAATCTCTCTCATTTGGAAAATAAAGAACGGAATACTGGTGCTTTGATAAGGATTTTACAGGCATATTGACTCCCTGAAACAAATTCCAGGTACCTTCTATTTCCTTTAGATAGAAACAGGTATAGACCTGAAGATTTTCATCCACTAACAGGAGGTTTCCCTCGTACAGCTCTATATCAGATTTCACCTTATACTGATCCAGCTCATTTAACCCGGTTCCCTCATATAAAATAATAGTACCAGGTATGATGACCTCCGAGCTGGAGCTGATTTCTATGTAATTCTGGTCAAAATAATCCTGCAGGCGCGAAATTCCGCCTTCCAGGTTTTCTTCTATATGCCGATAATCCTTCTGTCCCCGAAACCGCATGATCAGACGCAAAAGACCTTCCCGGTCCATGGAATTTCCCGATGGCATAACCAGCTTTTCCATCCGGCATATCTCCCTTAACTGAAACGTCGTCATCTTTTCCAGTTTGCTTTTTTTATAGGTACCCTTTTCCGGCTCCGTCTTTCCCGGATGTAAGGTATAGGTATATCGGCTCATGTGCATTTCCTCGCTTCGTTATTTTTCGGACTTTTTTTTACTAGCTCCCGGGCCATACTCCCCAGTACTTTCATCTTCGGCAGTTTCCTGTTTTTCTTCTTTTATGGCAGTCTTTGCAGCCTTTATCTTTCCATTGATTCCGTCTGCCAGCTCCGTCATCTCCAAACGGGTGTATATGGACTGTGCCGTCTTATAATAGGTGATTGCACTTTCATATTTTCCTTCTGCAAAAAGCTCGTTGGCCTTGTTTTCCAAGTCTATGGCATTCTTCTGATCATTGAGCTTTTGTTGGTTTTCAAGCTCCCGCTGTTCCTCTTCTTCTTTTTTTGCCTTGTCTTCGTCTGCCTGCTTGGATTCGTCTTCCTTATCCTTTGCCGCCTGGGACTCCTCTTTGGCTGCCGCTGCCGCTGCCTCTGTTTTCTGACTGTCCTTTTCAAGCTTTTCTTCCAGGGCCGCCTGCTTTTTCATAGCATCTTCTTTTCCATCGGTAAAATAAAGAGCCGCTGCTTTGTCTCTTGCCTTACGATAGGAATCAACTGCTCCCTTTACATCTCCGTATCCTTCCTTTTGCTGGCCTTCCTCAATTAAATCAAACACATCAATATAATCTCTGGTCTGGGTCAGCTGGCTCTCAATATACTTTTTACCTGCATTTCCAGCTTCCTTAGAAAGTTCTCTAGCCGTTAAGTAAAGATCCTGCGCCTTTTTATAATCTCCTGCGCTCATGACTCCATCAGAAAGGATAATCTGTTCGGATAGCTTCTGATAACGGTCTGCTTCCTTTGACAAGTCCTTTTTCTTTAAGCTGTCAGCCAGTTTCTTTGCCTCTTTGTAATCTTCAGATGCCTTTTGATAATTGTCATATCTTAAATATTCCTGACCGCTGCTTAGATGATGCTCCAGACTCTCTTCCTTTTGCTTCACGCTGCGGTTTTTAAGATACAATCCAAGACTGACTCCTCCAATAATCAAAATCACGGGAATAGCGACCATCAGGACCTTTTTAGCTGTGATTTTTTTCTTGGGAGACTGGTAGACCTTGTCAATAAAGGTGACAGCAAGGCTGTAATTGTCTACCTCTTCCGTCTCCTGCCTTCCTAAAATCAAGTCTTCTGCTTTTTCTAAAATCTCCTCTGGTTCCGTAGCGTCCTTTGATATCTCTAAAAATTCTTCTTCCCTTAAATTTTCCCAGGCTCCTCTGGTAAGAAGGGCAAAGCTGTCTCCATTTTCCAACGGGATCTTTTTTGATACCAGGATTTCCGGCTGTCCTCTGTCTCCCAGAAAGGAATAAAGGTTATTTCGTTCCTCATGAGCAGCTGCCTGATCTAAGGTGATGGTGTCTTCTTTCAGAAGATTCTGTGTCAGGGACTGGTCTGTTGATTTTAAGAGCAGCCTGGCATTTCGGATGAGATAGAACCGGCTGTTTCCTGCGTAACAATAACATAGCTTTTTGTAATCGGTCACTACCATGGTAACCGATGCTTTTAAGTGCATTCCGCCCCGCTGCTTTAGAAGTTCTTTATGAGCCTGATTCATATAATGCTTAAGCCTCGAAGTCTTCATAGAAGGTCCTTCCACAAAGCTTCGGATTAAGCTCTCCACTACAAACCTGGCGCTGTTGGTCTGAAGCTCTCCATCCAGGCTGTCTGCTAATATGTAACAGGCATAATCATCCATTTCCACATAACCAAAGTAATCCCGGTTTGTCAGCTTCTGCCCCTCTTCGGAAATATACCGGGTGCGGAATTCAGAATTAATTCTTCTCATAAAGTACCTCCGCCTTTAGAAGCAGTACGCTTCCATTTTCTTTTTCCAGACCCTTTCTTTTTTCTGCTTCCATTACCATTAAGTCTGCTTTTTCCTTTAAGGTATCGTCCTTTAAAAGAATATCCTCCATGTCCGCCCAGGACAGCGCTTCATAAATTCCTTTTGTAAGAAGCACAATCACATCACCTGGCTTTAACTGTATGGGAGGCTCACAGACTTCAATCTCGTGGAAACCGTCTAGTCCAAGATAATTCCAGATTCGTTTTTCCTCCATAGTCCAGACTGTTTCCGATTTTGTAAGGACTCCATCATCAAAGGCGTTAAGAGCAAGAACATCAAGAGTATGCCCTTTGCTTATGGGAATCAGCTCCTGGTTTCTTAAAAGGGCCACCCGAATGTTACCTGCCAGGCCGTAATGTAGTGTTTTGCCATTCACAAAAACAGCTGCTAAACAGGCTCCTCCTCTGCGGTCTCCAATGGTCTTTTGAATCCGGGAGTGGGCCTCACGAAAGGAGGTCTTAAAAAAATATTCCGGGTTTTGTAAAACTTCATAGGACCGGTAAGCATCTAATAAAGTATCTGCCGCAATCCCGGCACATACCTTTCCTGTGTTTGCCCGTCCCATTCCGTCTGATAAAATTGCCAGAGTTCCTGCCGGGCTTTTCATAATTTCAGCAACATCTGCCTGTATCTCCTGATCTCCCGTGGTCTGGCTCACGGCTTCCCCGCCAAGCGCTTTGTGATTCTTTCCAGCCTGGCTCAAATGTTCACTGGCAGACAATAGAATTCTTCCTAAAAGAGAAAGGAATAATATAGCTCCCAGTCCGCTTAATATCGTCATCGTCATTTCTGATCATTCCATTCAAAATTTTCTCCGCACAAGGGAACAAACAGGAACCGGCTTTTCCCCAGCTCTATTACGTCGTAGGGCCTTAATTCGGTAGGCACATAAACAGCCTCTTCATTTAAATAGGCAAGTCCTGCCGCATCTCCAGGCAGTATGACGGTATTTCTCTTTTTCTGGTCATAGACTATAATGGTATGGTTTTTCCGGTTAATCTCGTTATCTCCCAGAATCTGGATGTCCATATCATCTCCCCTGCCTACAAAGTTCTTTCCGCTGTGGATCTTATAGTCCATTCCAACTCTTGCACCTGAGATACATACCAGCCAGCCGCAGACCGGAAGGATGTCCTCCTCCAAAAGCTCCATGGCAGGCTCAAATCCAAGGGGCTTCTTCTCTTCTGCCTCTTCCTTTAGCTTCATCTGGCAGTAAGGGCAGGTATTGCCGTAACGCCTTGCGTTAAAAACATGTCCATTGGGGCATCTTACTAAGCTCATGTATCAATCTCCAATCTTTGTTCTTATGTCAGTAAGAGGCGGGTATTGGCAACATAAATCACATCTCCCGCCGAAACTTTGCATGGCCGGTTCGTTACCTTATAACAGCCGCCATCTTCTACCTTTTTAATCTTAATTCCATTGGTCGAACCTAAATCCTCCATATACCAGGAATCCAGACAGTAATTTAGTACCCCATGCAGATCATCGATGAAGGTACCGTATTCGCATTCCGTCAGGTCTACATCCACGTCCTCCTGGTCATTCTTCTTTCCAATGATAAGAGCCGTTCTTCCAGCCAGATCCCAGGATTTTAAAGGTTTGTCATGTTCATCTAAAAGCACCAGCTGACCTGCCTTTAAAGAATGGGATGAGACTGCCCTTTCATATTCCCTCACAGACCCTCTCCCTCCAAGGAGAAGTGTTAAATCTGCGGCGGCGGACAGGCCGAATAAAAGAATCAGGACTTTCAGCCACAAGGGGTAGCCTCCACGGTAGATAATCAGGAAAGTAATACATGCCACGCTGACTAAAATAGCAATATCAAAACCGATTTTTAATGCTTTTTTCCGTCCCATATACAATCCGGCTCCTTTCCTATTTTTTTGTCCCGAAAAAAGCGGCAAACAGATCATCCGGATTCACTGGGCCGGCATTCTTTTTGGCGCTCCCTCCTGTGCCCCGGTAGGTCTCCATACCTTTTCCAGCCTGAAAGCCAAAGAACCGTTCAAACTGGCTCATATCCGGAGCCGCCTTAGAAGACTCGGCACTTTTTCTTTCCTCTTTGCCTCGTTCCTTGTCTCCGGCCAGGGCTGCATCGTATTTCTTTCTCTTTTCTTCGTCACTCAGGACGCTGTAAGCCTCCTGAATCTCGTACATCTTTTTGTTTCCTTCCGGGTCATCCTTTATTACGTCCGGGTGATACTTTTTGGCAAGCTTTCTATAGGATGCCTTAATATCTTTATCCGTAGCATTCGGGGATACGAGAAGAATTTTGTAGTAATCAAGCATTTTATGTTTCCTTTACAGAAAGGGGCTGCCTAACCGGCAGCCCCTGCATGTTTACACGCTGTATCCGCCTTCCACAGCGATTTGCGCCATCTTGTCTTTCTTCTGTTTGATGATCAGCCGGAATGTTCCCACGCCTTCTGTATCACCGTAGTCTTCCTTGTAGTCCACGACAAATGCATTAGGATATGTATATTTACGAATCACCTGGGAAGCAGCAATCACTTCAATCGTTACCTTACGGTAGCAATCGGATTTTTCTGCCGGAACTAAAGACCAGAGACCTAACTGTCTGGTGGAATCAAAAGGATCTCCATCCACTGCTGTTAAAATCTTACCTGTGATTTCCACTGTGCTTCCTAAATCGGTGGAACGAGCATTGGAATCAAGAGGAATATCTGTTCTAAATTTAACTCCTGTAATACTTGTGGTACCCAGGTCGACGGTAGACGGCCCTTCAACTTTTAATGTAAATCCCATAATTTATCCCTTCCTTTCTCTTCGTTTTAAATTATTCTCCGCTGAATCCGCCTTCAAATTTTAAGGTGGTCATCTTGTCCTTCTTCTGCTTGATCAGAAGCTTGAACACACCGGTTCCTGTCTCATCTGTAAAATCTTCTGTGTAATCCACTACAAATGCGTTAGGAACGGTAATCTGTCTTACCACCTGTGATGCATTGACAACATCGATCTGAACGTTGCGGTAGCAATCGGAATTTTCAGCTGGTACTAAAGACCATCTTGCCAGCTTGCTGGTATCGTCTGCTGCTTCCCCACCTACTGCTGCCAGTATTTTTCCTTCAACCAGTACGGTTGAACCAAGATCGGTGGATCTTGCATTGGAATCATGAGGAATATCTGCCCCAAATACCACTTTAACGATACTTGTCTCACGCAAATCAACGGATTCGCTTCCTGTGATTTTCATTCTAAGTCCCATATTTCATCCTCCATTCTTAATAAATGTTTTTTGTAATCTATAAGCCGGTCAATGCCTGCTTTCAGATACCAGAATCATGATCCACCCTGATTTACCTATCCTGCATCTCATTCGATGACTGGGGGATCGAAAAGCAGATAAATTTCATTATCTGCTTTTCATTTATCAAATAAAATCACAAAACCACTCATTCAGGAATTTCCCATCTGCCCCCCGGCTTCACGGAAAATCCACCACCCTGATGCACATTTGTACCTGCGGGCATCACGCAGCTATTATGCTGTCTGTCCTTTTCTTGTCAGCTCTACCTTTAAATTTCTTGTGGTATTGCTGAAGGTCAGAAGTACATTACAGATTCCATTCTTCTCATCAATATTAAAGTCCAGCTCGTCTCCATCCTGTAAAAGAGAATTGACATACTGACGGTTGGCATCCCATTTGCTCTTCTGACTGCTTGGATTGTTGCTGAAGAACTGAAGAATCTTATCCTGCTTAAAGTCTCCGCTGTAAAAACGAAGCATACGCTCAATGTATGTAACTACAAGCGTTTTATAGATTGGCTCAAACTCATTTCCATTGCTTAAAAGATTCCTAGCCTTGTAGACCATGATATTCTTGATCTCCCGCCCCTTACACTGAGCATTGTCTGAGGTAAATACAAAACCAAAGCCAGTATTATTAATGGAATTTTTAATGGTGTTGGTAAAGCCTGAAATCTCTTTTGTCATACTGGTGGTTACTAAGAGTGCATTGTCACCAGCTTCTATGTCATAGCGTACACCCGGATATTCCTTGGTTGTATTGCCAAATCTCTGTTTTAAATACTCTGGACACTGCCATGCAGCTGTGATTCCGGCTGCTCCGTAGGAGGCTCCCACGTATACGCCCTCGATCCACATCTTCATAACATCTTCTTTTTCCTCAGAAAGAGCCACTCTTCCTTCGTCATCGATGAGCATCCGCTTATCAAGGATAAGACCAGACTTATCTTTTGGAATAATGGTCACATTGGGAATGCAGGGAACTACGAATTCGCTGAAATCTCTCTTCATAAGAGGAGTGCACTTATCCTTAAAGATGCCGATTCCTTCGGTTGCTACATAGCTGAAGGTACTTTCCTCTCCTGTGGCAAAGCTGAAGAAGGTAGTAATCTTGTATGGATTGATTGCATTCATTAAGGTTGCAAGGCTTTCCATGGTATTGGTTCCCGGCTTTTTCTCCTTTTGATTTCCTGCAAAACGCATTCTCTGGAGTTTTCCACCGCCTGACTGATTGAATTCCACGTCAGGAACAATGCCGAACCACAATGTATTTTCAAATTCATTCTTATCATTGGTGGTATTTAAGTAAGTCAAAAGTCTTGGCAGATTGCTTGACTTTACCATCATCTCAAGAGGTGTATTGGTAATGAGAAGCTTTGGCTGCATTCCTTTTTCCTTTACCTGATACTGATCAAAGAAGGACTTTACTCCCAGGATTTTCTCAATCAAAGGTTTCACTGCTTTGACGAAATCATCCTTGCTCTTTTTATAGAACTCTAAGTATGTATTGTAGTTCTTCACCTCTACCTCACGGTCCACACTGCTTTCCACCGTAGAAGTAAGAGGACAAAAGGTTCTTACTACCAGCTCTCTTACATAATCGGAAGGCGTATCGTTAAGGGCATCGTAATCATCCTTAAAGGTCTCAATGAGGCTTGTATTAATATGGTCATCCACCAGAGCAAGCTGAGTTCCTTCCTCCTGCTTCATCTCAAGGATCTTAAGCTCACCGTCGTCACCCATGCTTAAAAGACCTGCCTTAAATTCCTGACCGCCCTGAGCAGATTCACCGCTTCCAAGGAGCAGACGGGTCTTAATATCTTCAATGGCAAGAGGAAGCATCGCCAATACGTTGTTGTAGTTGTGGCTGGCCTGTTCGAACTGATAATTCAGCTTATCCCCCATATCCAGTCTCTTTGGATCTTCGTCGTCAAGCTCCATGTATTTACCGTAGGTATACTGGATTTCTCTTCTCACCTGACGGATGTCTTCCATGATCTTCTTAGGAGAAATCATATCCAGGATATTGCTGAATTTAAAGTCAACGTTTGCGACTCCCAATGCGCCTTTTGCCCCCTGAAGGGTGATCAGCATGTTCAGCAGATCATTTGTTTCGTTAAGAGGTATCTCAGTGATACAGTTGTCCGGTAAATTCTCTGGTTTCATGAGGCTGTACTGGATGGAGCCAGTGTTGGCATCACACCAGGAATAAACGACTGGTGCAAATTTCTCTAAAAATTCTTCAAAGCTCTCAACCAGAAGTACTTCATTGATTTCCTTAATCTTGTCGTCATCAAGACTTGTCTTTCCTCTCACATCTCCGATCAGCGTTAAAAGATTCAGCTTTTCAGGATTAATTTCGGAAAATAGAATCGTCCGGTTTGTTTGTGTAATCGTTTCCATCGGCGCTCTCCCTCTTTCTTACTTGTTACTTTTATTTATTCGCTCTTACCGTCTTAATTGGGATAAGAAGCGTAAACAACATGGTTACGGATAAAAAGTCTGTCCTACTGGATCATGGAGATATAGTGGATCTCCAAGTCGTAATCTCCTTCCGGAGCAGTAATAGAAATAATGTCTCCAAAGCTTACGCTGTACTGAATCTTTTTGCATACAATAGAGCTTCCCAGCATAATGACAGAATCCGAAGAATGATAAAGGATCATCCGACGTTCTTCATCTGCAATCAGAAAGATCCGGTCAAGCCCCAGTGATTCAGAGGCTTCAGGGAATTCCTTCATTAAGTCTCCAATGCTCACACGGTTATCCTTGATTTTGTACATAGGGAATGTGAGAGGCGGAATCTCCTCTTCCTCCTCCGGCTGCCCGACAAAGTAGGCATCCATCTTTCCCTGAAAGCGGTTTTGGGCTTTCTTTTCTGTGATTACCTCAAGCTCTGGTCTTGGCTTATGGAAAATTCTCCATATTATCGCCCCAAGCAACAAAATGCCCAGTGCAAACGCCCACCAATATGCCTTCCAAAGAGGAATTACTTCAAAGCTGTAACGGTAGGAAATGGCAGATTCTCCGTCAGCCACTTTGATTACAAGGCTTTCCCTTCCTGACTTTAAAGGCTTTACCGTAAGAACGCCTTTATCAAGAGTCACGGCTGCCGCATTCTTTGTGCTTTCTTCCATGGAATAGGTAAGTGCATCCCCATCGGAATCATGAAAAAAATCATCAAGCCTTAGCTTTTTCTCTTTGCTTAAAGGATTTAACGAAAGCTTGTCCGGAAGCTCACCGGCAGGAGGTGTATTGACCACCTGTACCCTTACGGTATCGAACACACAGGACTCCATCACATCATCCAAACGGCTGTCTATGTAATACGTTCCGGAACTGCCAAGCTTTACTTCGCCGGCTATCACACCGTTCTTAATTTCTGTATTTAAAGGTGTCCGGCCATTGGCAGACTGACCATCGGCATAAATCTCAATTTTGGGAGTAAAGTTTTTATAAAATGCTTCATCGGTAATGACACTGCCGCCTTTATCTTTAAAATAAATCCGGAATGGAAGGGGCTTATTTCTTGTCATATCGGTCTCAATCTCCAGAACCGGAACCAGATCCCGATAGCTGATCAAATAAACCTTTAAACCCTGATCTTTAGACGTGTTTGTCTGTATGTTTAATTCCTTGATCTCACTTTTCACATCCGACAGCTTCGCTACCGAGTAATGAACCAGGTTTACCGGCTTTATCTGCTGGTCCCCGTAAATCACTGTAGTATCAAGAATCTGCTGGGGAGAAATCATCAGTACATCCATCTCATCCAGATAGGCATCGTCAAGCTTTACCCTTATGCTCTGGCTGCCCGCTCCGTAGATGCCATTGGTTATCTCCTGAATCCGGTAAGCCATGTTGGAGTGAAATATTCCGTACAAGACGTCAATTAAGGTCTCCGGCTGTTCCACCGTATAATTACCTGCATTGGTCTGCTTCGCAATTTCCTTTAATACTTCCTTGCTTCCGTCGTATTTCCCAAATGCTACGGTGTAAATGGGAATTCCCTGAGACTGGCAGGCATCTACCGTATTCTTAAGATCTGCGTTTGAGATTTCTAAGGATCTTCCTGTTTTGGAGCCTTTTAAATCAGACTCGCCGTCTGAAATAAGGACGATCATGCGCTTACGTCCTGTTTCCTGACCGGAAAGACCATAAGCGTAATTTAACCCCAGACCGATATCTGTGTTTCCGGAATATCCGGCAGAATCCATCTGTGCCTTTAGGGCGTCACGTTCCTCCTGGGTCTTAACAGAAACCGGTGCTGCCGAAGATACGATTCTGTCATTGTATGCAACAAAGCCGATCCGGATATCTGCACTGTGAACCGTATCAATAAATGCCTTTACCATTCCACTTGCCGTATGATCCGGATCATTGGCATTCATGGAACCGCTGTAATCCATAACAAATATGACATCCAGACCATTTTGCTCACTCCGGATTTCCTTTGCTATGACCCTTTGTGAACCCGAGAGAAAAACAAAGCAAAATAGTACAAACAGAACCCTTTTTAATCTCTTCATCGATCTAACACACCTTTGTTTTTGTTTTTTACTTATTACAATATACTATAAAAAACGACAAAAAAATCATTCACGTATGAAATAGCAGGTTATATGTAACTTTTGGTCATAATATGTATTATTTTGTCATTTACAAGGCATTATGTGAAACTTTTTTCTTTTTTTGGCATGAAAATAGGAGGCAACTGTATCAATCTTACCTCCCACTTCTCTTATGCTTTCTTAGGTTCGTATAAAATCGCCTTCAAAGTAAACAGATCATCCTCACCTTCAGTCATCAGGACACCGTGATACCGTTCTGTCACCTTTTTCATGGACCGGATTCCAAGACCATGGACTCCTTCTGTTTTCCTGGTCTTAAGCCTTCCCTCTTCGTCCATTTTAAGCTCATCTGCAAACTTGTTTCTAACGCACAAAAGCAGGCAGCCTCTCTCATATTTCATATCCACCCGCATATCCCGTTTCTCTTCTTCCACATATTCCAGGGCTTCCACTGCATTGTCAAAGGCATTACCAAGAAGGATGCAAAGATCTGTATCCTCAATGTTCAGCTCCTGCGGAACCTTGATTCTGGTATCCAGCTTGATTTTCTTCGCCTGGGTTACCCGGTATAGATGATTAACCAGAGAATCCACCACCAGATTTCCTGTCCACTCGTCTAAATGCTCCTTTTTAGATGTTTCTCCAATCATCTCATCCAGGACTGCCATCAGCCTGTCCATCTCTTCTTTTTGGGCTAATTCGTGTATGTATATCAGCTTCTGCTTCATATCATGACGCTTTGTCTGTAGCTCTATGGTTTCCTGGGCTTCCAGTTGTTTTTGTTTTTTAAATAGTTCCAGTTGTTTGATATACATGCACTCATTTTTCTTGATCCGTGCTTCCTCTACCCGAAGAAGATAAGCAGGATACACCAAAAGATTCAGCAGTATCATGCCAGATGTGCCTAAAAGAAGCCAAAAGAGCATGTTACCACCCTGGAACACAGAATGCTCGGCTATCATATAAAATGCAAAATATACAGTCATCAAAGCAGTAAAGGGAAGAAGAAAGGAGAGTCCCTGAGCAGGCAGATTGCTTATACTTCCTTTCGCCTTCATATACCTTCGAATTCCCAGAATCAAAGAAAACAGGCACAGCTTTGACAGCCACATAGCGGTCACTGTCCCATCAGCCTCTCCTCCCAGAAACAGCCTTGTTCCCAGCAGAAAAAACATGTCCATAAGCTCCCACAGCGCTGCAAAAAGCGCAGAAAAGGTCACCTGGTTCCAGATGGCTGAAGTATAGCCAACGATTCCGACCAGACCAATAACAGCAAAGGAACCAAACAGGTAATAAATCGGTGAATCTCCGGCCAGATAAAGCCTTCCATACATCTGCCATAAAAAGAAAAGCAGCCATCCTGCTGCCTTTCTAAATCCGCTTCTTTTTGTAAGGAACGTATCTAAATACAGCTTCATGATCCATACACTAAAAAGCGAAAATAATACGCTGGCAGTCATTCTCATCCCCTCGTTCATACATGGCACCATTCCATTGCATCATATAAATTGACTTCCACCTCTTTTCTGCGGCTTCTGCTGATAGGAAGACAGATTCCATCCATTAATTCCACAAAATCCGCAGAAAATCTGGAAATTCGCCAGTAGTTAACCAAATAAGACTTATGGATACGCACAAAGCGCATCTTCTGACTTCTTAATTCCTCTTCAATGGTCTCCAGGTTTTTATAGAGCCTGTAACGGCCTCCTTCCCAGACAATCTCTGTCATTCTCCCTTTGCTTTCAAAGTAAATGACCTCTTTTAAAAGCACCTTATAATCAGACCGGTCATAGCGGAAACGATAAAACTGATCCTCCGTCCCGATCATCCTTAAAATATGATGAAACGTATCCGTAAATTCTGTCTTACTTAGCGGTTTTAAAAGAAAGCCAATGGGAGCAGCGAGAAATGCTTCCTTCATATAGCTTTCATGAGACGTTACAAAAACAAGCTGCACGGTACGGTCCATCTCCCTGATTCTTTTTGCTGCACACATGCCGCTTAAATGCTGCATCTCGATATCCATGAAAATAATATCAAAACGCTTTCCTTTCATCACTGCTCTTACAATCTCTTCCCCGTCTGCATAAGTATCGACCTCCAATTTCACCCCGGTCTCCTCCCCTAATTCCAGCAGATATTTCTCCATTTCCCACAGCAGCAGACGGTCATCATCGCAGACTCCAATTTCTAACATAGTCTTACCTCCCACTATTCTGTATTGTTTAAAAGAACCTTATATTTTTCACATGCTAGCCATTGATTTTATGGATTATAGGTTTTTTTATAGATTTTACGAAAGTGCTGACACACCGTTAAGATTTACAGAATTCATAGTTCCATCTTTTCATACACACAGATCTCATGGATACTTTTTACCATTGCCTCTCTTGCAGCACACTTTTCACAGCACGATTCTTCGTCAGCATCCCATAGAAATCAATGTATTATTGTTACAAATTTAAGTATTTATATCTTTTTCAGCATATAATGAAAACCGACATTTTTCAACCTAAGTGCTAAAATTATACACTTTGACTGCCAAAATTTGCATGTAATCTTTTGCCATTATTGCTCCGAAAAAACTTTGTTTCACCTTTTATACAATCTATTGTATAATAAGCTTTAAGAAATTATATTTTTAAAAAAAACCTGTCTCACAGGATGGAAAAAGGAGTCAGAAAGCGATGAAACTTGACCGGTTACTTGGAATACTGACCACTCTGCTAAAAAACGACAAGGTGACAGCTCCTTATCTGGCTGAGAAATTTGAAGTATCCAGGCGTACCATTAACCGTGATATTGAAGCTTTGTGTCAGGCAGGGATTCCTGTCATCACACAACAGGGAAGCGGCGGCGGTATCTGTATCGCTGAGGGGTACAAGCTGGATAAAAGCCTATTGACCCCAGACGAGCTCTCCGGGATCATTGCGGGCTTAAAGGGTATGGGAAGTGTTATGGACCAGTCTTATATGGAACAGACACTTGATAAATTATCTGCCGGCAAGGAAAAGACAGTGCCCTTACAGGAGCCTGTTGTCATTGATCTTGCCTCCCATTATAAAGGAAGCCTGACAGAAAAAATCCGGCTGATTAAATCGGCTATTCTGGAATCACACCTTGTGGAATTTGACTATTATTATGAAAAGGGAGTGAGTCGCAGGCAGGTGGAGCCATATCTGGTCGTTTATCAGTGGACTTCCTGGTATCTCCTTGGCTACTGCCGGGAGAAAGAAGACTGGCGGCTATTTAAGCTCATGCGTCTGTGGAATCTTCATTCTTGTAAGGAATCCTTTCTTCCTAGGGAGATTCCAGGGGATAAAAGAAACTTAAATGACACGCTTCCAGATGACAAGCCCTTAGTGGCCCTATTCCACCCTTCCGTCCGTTATCAGCTCATTGAAACCTATGGTCCTCACTGCTATAAGGAAACAAAGGAAGGTCTTTTGCGCCTTGAAATCGGGTATACGAACCGGGATTATACGATTTCATGGCTTCTTGGCTTCGGAGAAAAGGTAACCGTACTAAAGCCTCTTGATCTGGCAATGGAGATGAAAGAGATTGCTGGTAAAATAGTTGAGAATTATAAATAGAACAGGACATACTGCTGTCATGTTTCCCGTGGTATGATTATGTTAAAGGAGGGAATTCATTTGATTCATCGTGAAATTAGAAGCTACGAAGATTTTTTAGAAACCTTATTGGAAGCCGGTTTTTCCATGGGGGGAGGAAACAGCGAAGGAATCTATTCCATTATAAACTGGGGTTGGAATCAGTCGCCCCCATATGAGACACCAATAACCTGGCACACTGGAAGCTGGGAGACCGATCCCTGGGAATGGAGAATTCGTGTTTTAGATGAGCGTAATGACATCGCTTATTCCAAGCTGTTCTTTAAGAAAAGCGGATTTATAACAAAAGACTGGGCTCCTCTATTCCTTGCTGTCCGAAGAAATGGCAGAACTTTGGAGGAAGAATATCGGGACGGGCTTATCAGCAGTCCTGCAAAAAGGATTTATGAAACCATTGTGGAGCATATCTCATTGCCTCTCCATTCCATTAAGGAGCTTGCGGGTTTTGGAAAAGAAGACAAGTCTCTGTTTGACCGTTCCCTGGTGGAATTGCAGATGAAGCTGTATGTGACCATGTGTGGAAGAAAACAGAAGCGATCCCTAAAGGGAGAGGAATACGGCTGGTCTTCCACTGTTTTCTGTTCCACAGAAACCTTTTGGGGAGCAGACGTTTTTGAAGAGGCAGCAAAAATCAAGAAAGAGGATGCAATTAAGCAGATTACAGAGCAGATCCTACTCCTTAATCCAAACGCTGACTCTAAGAAAATAATTAAGTTTATAAAGGGATAATATTCATAGAAATTATGGAGGTGGGTATGAACGAAGATATTCTTAAAAAAGCAGAGGCTATTATTCAGCAAACTACGGTGCACTCCGGACCGGAAGGCTTTAATCCTTATTGCGTTCTGGCTCTCATGGATAAGAATGGAGGTCCTACGGCTTCCACCATTACACCATCAAAAGCCCAGGGAATTCAGTGGATCAGCTTTTGTACCGGTCTTGGAAGCACTAAGTCAAAACGGATTTTTGACTGTACCAAAGCCAGTGTATGCTTTAATACCGGGGGAGACTATAACATTACCTTAACCGGCTGGATGGAAGTTTCAACAGCCCCTGACATCCGGCATGAGATGTGGTATTCCGGCATGGCAAACCACTTTAACAGCCCAGATGATCCCGGTTACTGCGTCCTGATCTTTCACACCACGAGCTACTTATGGATAGACTGCCAAGCGGCAGCGGGTGAATTATAGCTTGTTAAGCCGAATGACTCCGCCGCACAAACAGGATAAGACATATTGATCGGACAGGGCTGCATCCCCATTTATCTTAACTTTATTATCTTTTACCATCCATGGAATTAAGACCACCGGAACACATGGCTGGGGTGGCGTCATCCTTGTACACGTGCCAAAAGAGGTGATATTAGTCCCAGGTTTATAATCCATGACAGTAACCAGCCGCCTTCCCCCCTCATCAAAACTGCGGCTGGCCGGAACCTTTAAAGGGCTGGAGCAGCTTCCCATGGAGCACGTTAAAGTGATCCCTTCCACTGTCTCAAATTTGTCTTTCATAACATAATACCTCACTCAGAAAAATATTGTAACACCAAAAGGAAGGGCCGATCATCAGCCCTTCTTTGGTCCTATTACAATATAAACTAAATTTGAAAAAAAGGTGGGATCATGTATAAAATAGCACCCTATAAGTAAGAACAGGCAGAAGAATCCTTATGAAGACTTGGAATCATCATCTTTTAAAATCTTTACGATTTCACCAACAAAGCATTGATGATAATCCTTATCCGGATAGTTCTTTCCATCTAACGCCTTATCTACAAACCCCTCCGGATCAATGCCCTGCTTAAACAGCTTACGGCAGATGAGCACAAGCTTCGCTTCTTTAAAATAGGGAGCATCTCCGTCGAATAAGGGAGTAAGGCCCGTTTCTTTTTCCTTATCCACATCCCGGCCGGAATGAGAACCGCAATATCCCAGAGCTTTCTTGTAGGTTTCATCAAAAAAGCTTAAGGTATAATAATCCTCCCTGTCTACAAATTCCAGGGTGTATCTTTGTGGGCGAAGTACAATGGTCGTTACCGGCTTCCCCCACATGACTCCAATTCCGCCCCAGCTTGCAGTCATCATATTATAACCTTTTTCATTCCCGGCAGAAACAAGCATCCATTCCTCTCCGATCAATGTGAGCGGATCTAATTTACACTGGTTTAGTTCTACTTCTCTTAACATATGATACCCTCCATTGTTATTGGTCTTTGAACTTGCTTTATCCTATTATAGCATAGAAAAAATAACAAAATACCTACTTTTAGGATAATCTGTTTATATAAAGAATATGATATTATCAAATGATATACAGGAGGCTGCCTATGAATGCAAACAGAAGAAAGCTTTTGGCCTTTATCATACTTCCCCTGGCTGTTGGAGCAGTTGCAGGGATACTTACACGAAACAGCATGACTACTTACAACACCTTGAACCAGCCTGCTCTTTCTCCTCCTGGCTGGCTGTTTCCGGTAGTCTGGACCATTTTATACATACTCATGGGAGTCAGCTCCTATTTAGTTGCCACCTCTCCCTCTCCAAAGAAACGGGAAGCCCTCATGCTTTATGCCCTCCAGCTGTTCCTTAATTTCATCTGGAGCCCGATTTTCTTTGGCCTTGGAAATTACGTTCTGGCATTCCTGGTCTTAATTGTCTTATGGTACGTTGTATTTAGGATGATCCGCATCTTTTTCCGTGTGGATCCCACAGCTGCACTTTTGCAGATTCCCTATCTTTTGTGGCTTACGTTCGCCGCATATTTAAACCTGGCCATTATCTTTTTAAACTAATTGACAAATAAAAAGCCGGAGGCAATACTACGAAAAAGGCATAAGCTTTTTCCGTAGTACTGTCTTCGGCTATTTTTATCTTAAGATCATTGATCACCTAGATCAATATATACTTTAGAACAAACAGAACCGCCAGAATATACATCAGGGTACTGATCTTCTTCTCCTTGCTCTTTCCTGTAACAACATTAATGATAACATAGGAAATGACTCCCATGGAGATACCTTCAGAAATGCTGTACATAAACGGCATGGCAACGATGGTAATATAAGCCGGAATCGCCTCTGTAAAATCATTAAAATCAATCTTTACAATGGAAGTCAGCATTAAAAATCCTACCACAACCAGAGCCGGTGCCGTCGCAAAGGACGGAATCGCCAGGAAAATGGGAGATAAAAACAGGGATAAACCAAACAAAATACTGGCTACGACTGCAGTAAGTCCTGTTCTTCCGCCTTCTGCTACACCAGCTGCACTTTCAACGAATGCAACCACTGTAGAGGTTCCGAATACAGCACCTGCGGTTGTTGCAATGGCATCTGATAAGAGAGAGCCTTTGACGTTAGGAAGTCTTCCGTCTTTATCAAGCATGTTCGCTTTTGATGCAACTCCAATGAGAGTTCCCAGGGTATCGAATAGGTCAACGAACAGGAATGCAAACATAACTACCAGAAAGTCCAGGGAAAATACTCTGGAGAAATCCATCTTCATAAAGGTAGGAGCCATGCTTTTAATTCCAAATCCTGCACTTAAATCCGGGAAAACACTGAACATACCAAGCTCTGGATTTGGCTGGTACAGGCCAGTCGCTTCACAAATCATACCAAGGATCCAGGTAATTAAAATTCCCCATAACATGTTGCCTTTTACATTCTTAATTACAAGTATGGATGTAACAAGAATACCGATGATTGCAAGTAAAACAGTAATACCAACGGTATGGAAGGTTCCATCTGTAAAAGAATGTTTAAATGAATAAAAGGAAACAAGAGTGGAGCTGTCTACAACAATTTTAGCATTCTGCATTCCGATAAATGCAATAAAAAGACCGATTCCTACAGAAACCGCATGCTTTAAATTAATTGGAATTGCATTGAAAATTCCTTCTCTGACACTGGTAAGAGAAAGAACGATAAATAGCAGACCTTCAATGAATACGGCCGCCAGAGCCATCTGCCAGGTGTATCCCATGTTGAGTACTACGGTGTAAGCAAAAAAAGCATTCAGTCCCATACCCGGAGCCAGTACAAACGGATAGTTTGCAAGCCAGGCCATCAAAAGTGTTCCCAACAATGATGCCAGTGCAGTGGCTGTAAATACAGCACCGCTGTCCATTCCAGCTGCACTTAAGATGCTGGGGTTCACTGCAAGAATGTAAGCAGTTGTCATAAACGTGGTAATACCAGCCACCACCTCGGTTTTTACATCCGTGTGGTTTTGTGACAAGTGGAATGTCTTATCTAAAAAACTTCCCCTATCTTTCGTTGCCATGTTCGTACCTCCTGATGCCGGAACCTACCTTTAAAAGATCCGGCTTCCTTCTGTAAATTTTCCTTTAATATGCCTGTCATCAGACAGGTAAATAAAACGTTCCAGCCTCTCTTTTAAGGAAAGTGGCTGTGGATGAGGCAGACTGCTGTCATCCAGTATCAGAGCATCAAACTCATAGCCTTTTAAAAAGCTTCCAACCTTTCCGAAGAAAGCTCCTCCACCTAAGGTACCCATGTAAAATGCCTCCTCCATGGTTACCGGCCTTAAGCTTTCATCAAGAAGGCGCCACCTTAATTTAGATACGGAAACGGCATCTACCATGGCGCGGAATATGGATTCCCCACTGCCTCCTGCCACATCAGTTCCAAGACCAATGTTCATCTTACGCTCCAGATAAGTTCTCACTGGCGCAATTCCAGAAGACAAATTGGTATTGGACTGAGGACAATGGGCAATAAAGACTCCCTGTTCCTCCATTAGGTCTATCTCCTCATGGGTAGAATAAACGCAATGTGCCATAACGGTCTTAGCAGGCTTGCCAAACAGACCAAACTGGTCGTAGGCATCTCCGTAAAACCTTGAGGTCGGACAAAGCTCCTTCACCCAATGAATCTCACTTTTATTTTCCGACAGATGTGACTGAACCGGTATCCTGTACTTCTTCTGTATCCTTGACAGGCGTTCCATCAACTCATCCGTACAGCATGGAATAAACCTGGGAGTAAGTATGGGGGTGACATTGTCGTATTTCGACATAACAGACTCCAGCCACTCTATGGTATCCCGTTCCGACTCTTTGGGGCTTTTTTCGCAATAATAATCAGGAGAATTCCTGTCCATATTCACCTTTCCCACCATCGTCTTTAACCCGGTCTCTTCCATAAGATCCATTAAAAGCTCCGTGGCCGGACGGTGTATGGTGGCAAAAATGCAGGCTCTTGTCGTTGCACTTTTCTTCATTGTATCGGCAAAAATCTGATAGGCCTTTTTTGCATAATCCAGATCCTTGTACTTGGCTTCTTCCGGAAACGTGTTGGTATTGAGCCAGTCCAAAAGCTCCAGATCCATATTTAGCCCGCGGAATGAAAACTGGGGGGCATGAATGTGAAGGTCCACAAGACCAGGAATGATAAGCATATCTCCCCAGTCCGTAAGGGGAAGGGCTTTAAACTGCTCTGGCAGCTCTTTATAAACACCTTCTGTTTTTCCCTCCAAACATACCAAATACCCTTGTTCCACTGTCCGTAACAGATGAATATCCTCACTGTAGCATATGTTTCCTTTTAAGACAAAATTTTTTCGTTCAGCCATAAAACCTCCTGCTCTGCTATCCATAAAATACAATACGGCAGTTTCCATTGCAGCGTGTTTGTTCCATGCGCAATAAAAAACCACCGTTTTTCTCTATCCTCCTGCTCACGCACCACAAATCACAGCCAACAAGGGCTGCGCCGTAATCCATGCGAAAACTTATAGACAACTATTCCGGTAGCTGGTAGAAACACTCAACCAATTATGAGCATATATAAGCTTCATTGATACTGTAACAATTTAAATTTTGTGATCTCTGACAGGTCGACTATAACATATTGTAAAACTATTTGTCAACGCTATTTTTATTCTTGTGCACTTCCAATATTATTGCTGATTTTTAATCCATTATCTGTAATTATCAGTTAATTTTTCTCCAGAAATTGCGTTTCATAATAATACTTCTATCAAGGATTCTCTGCCAGATTTTATACCCGCTTAAGTTATGCCGGATTGCTGTTTCTTATTATACTGCTTTGCCGGGTTTTTATGCTTACCGGCAGAGAATCCTTCTTTTATGAACTGCTTACTATCACTTCTTTTTGAAGGGACAAGGAATAAATGACTGCTTCTTTTACCTTTTTTCCAGTCATCTGCTCCAGAGCCCGGGTATAGTAATTAATCTGCACCTGATACCTGTTTTTTAAGATCTCTTCTTCCCCTTCTCTGATGCGGTCCGTTTTATAATCCACTAAAACCAGCCCGTCCTCTTCTTCCATATAAGCGTCAATAATACCCTGGACTAAAATAAGCTCATCTGAATCTCCAAGGTCCATTTCTCTTGCAGGAATCCCAATAACGAACTGTTGTTCTTTCTTTAATCTTCCTTCCCTTTGTGCCAGGGACAGCCGTTTTCCAAGAGGAGACATTAAAAAGTTAAAAAGTATGGTTTCTGACAGGAGGGAAATGCTTTCCTCATCCATACGCTTTTCTCTTCGAAAACCATCGATGGCTTCTAAAATCTCTCCCTTTGTGTGTACCTCTCCAAAGTTAAGCAGCTCCAGCACGCGGTGATAGGCGGTTCCACGGTAAGCACCTTTAACGGAATCCCCCTCCCCTTCTTCTTTTAGGAACATGGGAATGGTAGGCAGAAACTCGCTTTCCTCCTCATCGAGAAACTGTCCCTGTTTCTTTAGCTCTGAAACTGACAGCTTGGTGTGAAGTCCTATTTCAGCTGCATGAGGATATTGGTAGTGAAACGCTGCATGTAACTCCTTTTGAAGCTCCTCATCATAGATTTCTTCTGTATTAAGGGAGAGCAGCCGCTCCTTGGTCAGTTTCTTTCCTGCCTGGCGCTCAACCTCCCTACCTACCAGATGGGTCACAGGCAATTCCTTTACAATCAGGCTGCCCGTATCCTGACCTTCCTCCAAAAGAATGGCTGTATCCGAATATTTCCCCGAAAGACTCATGAGCATCCAGTCTAAATAAGAATCTGCAGTAGAGAGAATGGTAAACGGAATGGCTCCGTCTACCCGAAAGACCTCCTGATACCGCTCCATCTTCTTTTCCAGATAACGGTCCAGTCCAGTCATGACCAGCTTTTCCTTTGCTCTGGTCATGGCAACATAGAGAACCCTAAGCTCTTCTCCCATAGCCCCAAGCTCTGTTTTTCGGCGTAAGACATGCTTTTTTAGGGTGGGGGCTTTGATACGCCGCTCCAGATCCAGATAATCGGTTCCAATCCCAAGGTCCGGATCAATGAGCACTTTTCCATATGCGTCCTGTTTATTAAACTTTTTCCCCATACCCGCTAAGAATACAACGGGAAATTCCAGTCCCTTACTCTTATGGATACTCATGACACGAACGGTATTATCCTCCCCGGACAGGGAAGCCTCTCCAAAATCCGTATCGTATTTTTTAAGATTTTCAATGTAACGGATGAAATGAAACAGCCCGGTGTAGCTGGTTTTTTCATAAGCAGATGCTTTTTCCACCAGCATGGCTAAATTGGCCCTTCTTACTTCTCCGGCTGGCATGGCTGAAACGTAATCATAGTACCCGGTTCCTTCGTATATATCATAAAGCAGTTCATGGATGGATAAATAAGCTGCCTTTGCCCGGTAGGTCATCAGCATGTGAGATAATCGCTCCAGTTTCCTATATAAATAAGGATAAGCCATATCCTCTGCTTCTTCATATTCCAAAAGGTACTGCTGCCAGGCTCCATAGATTCCCCGGTCCTGTCCCTTCTTTGCCTTCTTTTTAAAGAGAGCGGTCATGTGGGCCATCTCTTCGTCTGTTACCTCACAGACAGGGGATTTTAACACGGCTGCCAGAGGGATATCCTGCATGGGGTTATCTATGATGTTAAGAAGGGAAAGTATTACCTCTACCTCAATGGCAGTAAAATAACCGGTTTTTCTTTCCGCATAAGCCGGAATTCCTTCGTTCATCAATACGTTTACAAAATCCTCTGCCCAGCCGCTTAAGCTTCTTAGCAAAATAACCATATCTCCATACTGTGCCGTCCGATAACCACCCCCGCCGCCTAAATTCTTATCAAAGACCATAAGTCCTGTTTCCGGATGAACGAATTCACGAATCCTGGCAGCAATCGCCTTTGCCTCCAATTCACGGCTGGTAAACTCTCCCCCATCCTCATCAAGCTGCTTTAAGAGATCGCCTTCTGCATGAATCATCATAAGCTCCGGCTTTTCTCCTATCCTGCCTTCCCCTTCCGGGTAAAAGGCTCCGGGGTGAAGAGCGGTATCTCTGGTATAACGAATATTTCCCAGATTCTTTGTCATAATCTGATAAAACACTTCATTGATTCCGGTAAGAACCTCATTTCTGCTTCGGAAATTCTGATGTAGCTCTATTTTCTGGTATAATCCCTCTTCCTTTTGGTAGGTCTCGTATTTATCCAAAAAAAGCTGAGGTCTGGCCAGACGGAACTGATAAATACTCTGCTTCACATCTCCTACCATAAAAACATTGGGTGTACCGAACCGCTCCCTTGATATACTGGTGATTAAAGCCTCCTGAACATCATTGCTGTCCTGATACTCATCCACCAAAATCTCAACGAACTGCTTGCTTAACTCATCGGCTGCATCGGATGGAATTCGTTCATCCCCCTTCTGCTTTAACAGGATTTCAAGGGCATAATGCTCTAAGTCATTAAAATCCACCAGATTCTTTTCCCGCTTTTTCTCCTGATACCTTCTGGCATATTCCAAAGCAAGATCAAGGAGCATGGATACGGCTTCCCTGGTTCCCTGTATGTCTGAGAGAACTTCATCCGGGGACTCAAAGCAGTAAAGATCAGAAAGCTTTGAAACTGCCTTTTTCACACGGTCCCTGATTCCTGTTACATAAGCCTTTTTCTCCGCATCAATGTCTTTTTTCCGAATGGAGGCCAGACGGTCAAAGGAAACCTCCTTTAACTCTCTGTTAAAAGCCTCATAATTTTCTGCGTCTAAAAGCCGCTTTAACAGGCGCTGATCACTGATCATCATGGGCAGATATGCCTCTGGCCCATTTTCTTCCTCGCACACCTCTGCGGCTCGCTCTATCTGGATTATTAACTCAGAAATCTGAAGCTTCCTATCATGCATGAGAAATTTCATCCATTCCGTTTCCATCATTCCTTCCATGTCATCAGCCAAAAGCTCTGCCCGACAGCGGTCAATCCATTCCCCCGGCCACGGATTGCTTTGGGAAAAGGTATAAACCTGCATGATATAATCTTCAATGCCATAATCCGTTTTACCGGTGGCATAGGTCTCCACAAACTTCTCAAACTGAGGGTCTGCTGCCTCATAAAAATCTTCCAGCATCTCCTTCATCACATCTGCCCGAAGGAGAATAAGCTCCCCTTCGTCTCCCACCCGGAAAGCGGGATCAATGTCCAGCTTGTTGTAATGCTCTCTTATGAGTCCAAGACAAAAGCTGTCGATGGTCGTGATCTGGGCATAAGGAATCATAGCAGCCTGTATCTGCAGATGAGTATTGTCCGGTTGTTCCATAAGCTTTTCATCTACCGCCTTTAAGACACGTTCCCGCATCTCATCTGCCGCTGCCTTTGTAAAGGTCATAACTAAAAGCTGATCGATCTTTAAAGGCTCTTCCCCCTCTGTGATCATACGGATAATTCGTTCCACCAAAACGGCTGTCTTTCCGCTTCCTGCTGCCGCTGAGACAAGAAGATTCCTGTTTCTGCTTTCAATGACCGCTTTTTGCTCATCCGTCCAGCTGATCGCCATCGTCCTTAGCCTCCTTTTCGCCTTCAATAACTGGCCATATTTCATCTGATTTCAAAGCCTTAAACTTGCGGTAGCCATATCCTTCTGTCTTTAGGTCAAAGCCACAGACAGCATGATAGGGACAATAATCGCAGGCACTTCTGTTTCCCTGCTTATAAGGCTTTACATCAATGACACCGTCTAAAATCTCCTGCCCCTCTGTCTTTAGCTTCTCCTGCACGAACTGGCGGAGAGCTTTGAACCGGTTTCCCCCGGCAACCGAGGACCTTGCTTCCTGTATGATGCCGTTTTTCATGGCAACTGGTATGACATCAGACTCTGTCTCGATCTCCCGGTCCAGATGGGAGATGGAGTTTAAATCCGTGTTGACAAGACCGTTCATGCGAAGCTGCTTTAACATCCTTTGGTCAATCTGAGAGTCTGTCATATTTCCTTCCTTGTCCACCACTGGATCGCCGATGTTATAATAGAAGATTCCCGCAGGAATTATCTGTTTTTCCGGCCTGTGCCTCTCCTCCATTTCAAGGGCTGCATCCATATAGACTACAAGCTGGAGCTGCAACCCATAGAATAGAGAAGTTAAGTCAAAGGCAGTGCTGCCTGATTTATAATCGATGATCTTTACATACACCGCATCCTCATCCTCACAAAGATCCAGGCGGTCAATTCTTCCCCGCAGATGGATAGCCTCCTCTCCTGAGAGGGGAATCCGCATGGCCTTTAGATGATCGGAGGCGGAAAAAGCTACTTCAAACCCAACAGGAACAAAATCACCCTTTTTCAGCTGTTCGGTCAGTGCCCACATGGTTCGGTCGGTGATCCGTTCTACCTTTCCAGCCAGATAAGCATTTCTGGCTGAACTTTTAAGAATGGTATTTCCGTATTCTCCAGTCACAAGGGAAACGCATTCATGTACCAGTGATTTTCGCTCTTCCTCGGATAATGTCTTAAAATCCTTTCCTTCCTCCTTGATCTTCTGAAAGCATAAATCAATGGAATCATGAAACAGATTCCCGATATCCATGGCTGCCAGCTCATACTCCTGCCGCTCCATTAACTCCAGACCGTAATTTAAGAAATGGGCATAAGCGCAGGAAGCATACTGTTCCATTCTAGTGACACTTCCGCTGATGACCGAGCCGTAGAGAGCTCTGGCTGCCACCTTTCCGATTCCCTTTTCCTCGTAAGTATAAAAGGCTGCATCTAAAAGCTTCTTCCCCTCCCCGCTGTAACGGTCCGATAAAAGAAATGCCTTAAAAAGCTCCAGAAACCGGTTGTTCTCTCCATTCATCCGGTATTCCCGAAGCCCATGGAGGAGAGAATCCTTTGCCTCTCTCATGGACAGAGGAACCTGATCCTTTTGAGGGATCGATTCAGTCAGCCCTGGGAACAGCTTTTTCAGTTCTCCAATGAGAGTGGAGGGACGAAGGCTCTTTCCTGATCCATCCATGGCGGAATAAGATAAGCAAAGCTCCTGCTCCGGCTTTGTGAGGGCAAGATATAGATAAAATCTCTGGCGAAAGCCCTCTTCCTTGCTTGTAGGTGCAAGCTCTATGGCCTGAGCTCCTAAAAATTCCCGTTCCCTGTCCGTAAATAAGCTGCTCTTTTCCTTTTTTACCGGTACGATTCCGTCATTGACTCCTACAAAAAAGAGAATCTTTACATGATCAAGCCTTGTTCTGGTTATATCTCCAACCACCACCCGGTCCACGGATGCAGGAATCAGTCCCACTTTTATTTCAGAAAAACCGGCATCCAGGATTTCTCCATACTCTTTCCCGCTTACGTGTTCCTCTCCTAAAAGTCCTGCCAGACGGTCGAATAAATCCATGACCAGGCCATAGACCTGACTGTATTCCTTTGCAAGTATCATTTCTCCCATATCCTTAAATCTGGCTTCATAGGCGAGGAGTTTTTCTTCGATTCCAAGCTCCATTAAAAGCTCTGTGACTGCTGCTGTCATGGTTCTTACGGTGGAATCTTCCTTTCGAAATGCCTCTCTGAGCCCTCGTAGGGGGGCAATGATCCTTTCCCGGAATTCATTTAATTCCTCCAGATTAAGCTCTTTGGCTCCACGGTACCAGCCTTCCCAGGTGGAATCCCATCGTTTAAAGCCGCGAATCCCCATGGCAATGACATAGTTCTCCAGCCGGTCTGTCTTTTCCTTCTCCTCATCCGAAACGATGAGAGCAGTTCTAACATAACGGAACACGGATTCATACGTAAAATCCTTTTGTATCATCTGGGTGGCCGCCCTGATTAGCTCCACCATGGGATTTTTTAAAATGCTTTTTTTATCGTCCAGAAAGAACGGAATGCCATTTACCTGGAACTGATGAATGATCTCATTGGCATAGCTTCCTAAATCTCCCGTAATCACCGCCATATCCCGGTATTGAAGTCCCCTGGTCCGTATGGCTTCTTCCATGGAATGGATCACAAATAAAATCTCTTCGGATGGGTTTAATGCCTTTACCAAACGAATGGATGTAAAGTCCTTTGATACCTTACCCTTATAACGGTATAGATTCTGCTCCAGAAAATCCAGAGGATTTTCCATGTTCTCTCCTGCCTGACGGAAACGGACGGCAGGATGCTCCATGATCAGAATATCTTTTTCTCTTACGGCATTCTCTTCCTCAGCCAGATCATTTAGCTTCCATATCATCTGACGGCTCATGTAAAACAGCTCCTGAATTCCGGTCCGCCTGCTCATGTTCTCCTGGGGATCAATGGTTACGGTCACAATGACCTTTTTGCAAAAACGAAGAAACAGACCGAGAATCCGGTACTGGACCGGAGTAAATCCGGTATAGCCGTCAAGGGTGATAACACTGTTTTTGATTAACTCTGACTGAGGCAGTACCCGGCAGAATACATCAAGAATTTCTTCTGTGGTGATATACTTGTCCTTAATATAATCCTTAAATCCCTGGTACATCACGGAGATGTCAAACAGCTTCTGTTTCAGCATAGGACTCATGGACTGTGGCAGCTCTTCTTTTAACATATCAGGGGTGATTCCATACTGATACATCTCTGAAAGCATGGACTTTAACTGAGAGATAAATCCGTTCTTTGACAGATGCTCTTTATAAAGCACCAGCTCTTTTTTCTTTCCGGCGGCGACCTTTCTTAAGACCATGGATTTTCCCATGTCGTCAAGGACCTGGGGATTTTCAATGGCAAGCTCTTCGAAAATACGGTAAGCCAAACGGTTAAAGCTGACAATATCTATATTCATAACACCATGACGGGGATGAAGGGTAACAATCTCCTTCTGGGTCTGCATGGTGAACTGTTCCGGTACGATGGCAATATATCTGGTATCCGGATCCTCTATGGACATTCGGATAAGCTCTGTATAAAGGCGGTAGGTCTTTCCTGACCCTGATCCGCCTAAAATAAATTGAAGGGACATCGTCTTTTTGTCTCCTTTTTCTAATCATTCCTATGAAAACAAAACACTTGTTTGCTTATCATCTTAACATAGTTTTCCCCTTACAACAATCAAATCTTAGGCATGAAACACAAATCAAAATAATAGACTATAACAAAACTGTACGGAGGGCTTTTTATATGAGCTCAAAAACAAAAATCGTAGTTTTACGAATGAAAGAAATCATTTACACAGCAATCTTCGTCGGCCTTGGAATACTCCTTATTACTTTGTTTTTAGTCATGTTCCGCCCGAAAAAGGATTCGGTTCCCACGTCTGGTGACGCCGTGCATTATGTTCCTGGGGTCTATACCTCTGCCATAACACTGAACAACCAGGATATTAATGTTCAGGTTACCGTAGATTCCGGAAAGATTGCCTCTGTGAACCTGGTTCCCCTAAGCGAAGCTGTCACAACCATGTATCCGCTCATGCAGCCTGCAATGGAGAACTTATCGGAGCAGATCGTGAAAAACCAGTCCACCAAAAACATCTCCTATCCAACGGAATCCCGCTACACCTCAGGCGTTCTTTTAAAGGCTGTGGATCAGGCGCTTACTAAGGCAGTAAAGGCTGAATAAGGAGGGATTGTATTTTTTCATTGAAAACAGTATAATGAAAAAATGGGATACATAATTACATGAACGAGGAAAATGAACCATGGAACAAACTACAAAAGCACAAGATGCGCTGGGGCATAACGGGATTACAGAGGGAGTGATTTGGAAACAGCTTCTTCTGTTTTTCTTTCCCATTTTATTCGGAACCTTTTTTCAACAGCTTTATAATACCATAGACGCCGTCATTGTCGGCAGATTTGTGGGAAAGGAAGCACTTGCTGCAGTGGGAGGTCCTACGGGAACCCTGATCAATTTGCTGATCGGATTCTTCATAGGGCTTTCTTCTGGTGCAACGGTTATTATTTCACAGCATTACGGAGGAAATCAAAAGGAAAAGGTCAGCCAGGCGGTCCATACCGCCATCGCTTTCTCAATCGTCTCCGGTATCCTCTTTACCATCATCGGAATCGTGTTCGCGCCCCTTGCCCTAAAGGCCATGGGGACTCCTGAAGATATCCTGCACCACGCAGTCGCCTTTATGAGAGTGTATTTTATGGGTGTGACTGCAAACCTCATCTACAATATGGGAGCCGGAATCCTCCGGGCCGTTGGAGACTCCAAACGGCCTCTTTATTTTCTTATTGCAAGCTGCTTTACCAATATCCTTTTGGATATCCTGTTCGTGGTATACCTGCCCTTTGGGGTAAGGGGAGCTGCACTGGCCACTATTCTCTCCCAGCTCTTAAGCGCTGTGCTTGTGGTGCTTGTACTGACCCGCACAAAGGAATCCTACCGATTGGTTCTACGTAATTTAAGAATTGATAAAGGTATGTTAAAGCGTATCATCCGCATAGGATTTCCGGCTGGACTCCAGTCCGTTATGTACTCTTTTTCAAATATTATCATTCAGTCCAGCATCAACACCCTTGGAACCAACACCATAGCAGCCTGGACCGCGTATGGAAAGATCGACAGCGTATTCTTTACTATCATAAGCGCCTTTGGTATCTCCATAACCACCTTTGTAGGACAAAATTACGGGGCAGGGAAAAAGGACAGGGTCTATAAGGGAATCCGTGTCTGCATGGCCATGTGCTTTGCAGCCTCCATTGTACTCAGTATACTTCTCTATACGTTCGGAAACCACATTTATCTTTTGTTTACCACGGATACCGATGTCATTTCCATTGGTACGGATATTCTCCGTTATCTGGTTCCGGTTTACATCACATATATTTCCATAGAGATTTTCTCCGGGTCACTTCGCGGGACCGGGGACTGCTGGATCCCTATGCTCCTTACCTGCATGGGAGTCTGCATTCTTCGGGTCGTATGGATCTGGACTGTGGTTCCCCTTCACCGTACCATTGAAACTGTGATATTCAGTTACCCTATGACCTGGGTCACTACCTCAGTTCTGTTTTTCATTTATTTCTTCTTTTTCAGCCGGCTGAAAAGCCGCAGCTTTCCCCTCCGCTTAAAAAAATAAATCAGAGGCCGGACTCCTATTCCATAGGAGCCCGGTAAAAGGAACCATAAAATTGTTCCGTCCGAAAAAGATTGACAATTACATTCTCATCCACCTCGTGGAACAAGGTAATAATATCAGCCACCTCATATGAGGAGACCACCGTATGAAGAAGGTACATCTTTTTCTTGCTGTAACCACCCACGGCATCCACACAGGAGATTCCATGATGAAAGGTTTCCACATATTTTTCAGAGAGCTCCGGACCTTTTGCGGTTGTGATCTGTAATGTGACCCGCTCATACCGGTGATGAAAGGTTGATATAATCTTTGTTGACACAAACTGAAACAGGATGGAGTAACCGGCGTATTTCCAGCCAAAGATAGCTCCAAAGATACAAAGCAGAACCACATTTCCAATAAATACAGACGTCCATATGGAGTTCCCGGTCTTATTGGACACATAAAGGGCAATAAAATCCGTTCCTCCAGTGGATGCATTTCCCCGAAGAGCCAATAAAATGGCAAAGCCAAACAGAACGCCGCCATAAATTACATTCAGTACCTCATCGTCAAAAAGAGGACTGAAGTGGAATATTCTTAGAAATGTACTGGCTAAGAGAACCTGTAACAGAGAAAAAAAAGTAAATCGCTTGCTGATGCTTCTGCTGCATGCCCAGGCCACCGGAATATTGAGTACGATCATACCAAGGGAAGTGGATATATTAATTCCAAACAGGGAAGTAATCCGGTCAATCAAAATGGCAATTCCCGTAAATCCACCGGACAACAGTCCTGCAGGTTGGATAAAGGCCTGAATCACATACGTCTGTAAAAGAGCAGATAAGATAACCGCGAACGTTGTCATCACATTTCTTACCCGCTTATCTTTCCTTAGTTTTTTAAGCATAATATTCCTCCTTATCGATACAAGTATTATATGTAAGTTCTCTAACCATATCAAACTTTTTATAAAAATGATAGGCTATCCTTGCCCATTATCATTTCTGACTACGCAAAAAAGAGGATTGCCTTTCCCCCACAGAAGGCAATCCTCCGCCACGATCTAAAACCGTCACGTCATATCGTTTTCGCTACACGGCATCCCCATGCCGATATCAAGCACATAAGACACCTCTTTGTGCTTTTTACATAGACGATAATACCATAGATTGCCAACAAAGTCAATGTTTTTAGTCTATTTTACCCAAAAAACAGACTGTCTCGGTACGCTTTCCCATATATTTTTACACATCTGTCAAAATCTGCCCTTTTCCGTCATGGTAATTTGTTAAAACATATTTTCAGAAAAATTGCACATACTTTCCTTATTGCCAAATCCCGGCTATTTTATAATAAGGAGATATCTGCCATGGAATTTTCGACTAGCATTTCCGACAATATGAATTATCTAAACAACAAGCTGGATGTGGATGGGAACTTTGATCTCAATTACCGCACCTTTTACGTAGGCGGCAAAGTTGCCTGCCTGTATACGATAGAAGGATTTACCAAAAATGATGTGTGGCAGAAGCTCATGGAGGACTTCTCCTCGATCACTCCCGAGGACATGCCCCCTGATATCCATGAATTTGCTAAAAAATATTTTCCCTATACTCAGGTGAGTCTGGTCAAAGACGAATTTACCATGATTAAAAATCTGCTCTCCGGCCTTTCCTGTCTATTCATCGACGGCTATGACCGGTGCTTTGTCGTTGACAGCAGAAGTTATCCTGCAAGAAGTGTTGCGGAACCGGAAAAAGACAAGGTAATGCGGGGCTCCAGAGACGGTTTTGTGGAAACTCTGACCTTTAACACCGCCCTGATCCGTAGAAGAATCAGGGATCCGAAAATGACGGTGGAAATCATGAATATGGGAGAAAGTTCTCACACAGACATTGCCATCTGTTACTTTAAAGGCAGAGTGGATGATGCACTCTTAAACAAAGTCAAAAGCAAGATTAAAAATGTAAAAGTAGATGCACTTACCATGAATCAGGAAAGTCTTGCCGAGTGTCTTTATCCCCATATGTGGTTCAACCCATTTCCAAAGTTCAAATATTCTGAGCGCCCGGATACGGCTGCCGCTTGTATTTTAGAGGGCAATATTGTTATTCTGGTGGATAATTCTCCTTCCGCCATGATACTTCCTTCTTCCATCTTTGACATCATTGAAGAAGCTGATGATTATTATTTCCCTCCGGTGACAGGAACCTACCTTCGTTTATCCAGATTTCTGATTTCGCTCCTGACCCTTTTTCTTACCCCCCTCTGGCTGCTTTTTATGCAGAATGCAGATTACATTCCTTCCTGGCTTCAATTTATAAAGCTATCGGAAGAGCCTCAGGTACCTCTTTTGTTTCAGCTTCTTATCTTTGAATTTGCCATTGACGGATTAAAGCTTGCTGCAATCAATACCCCAAGCATGCTGACCACACCGTTAAGTATTATCGCAGGTATTGTCCTTGGAGAATATTCGGTAAAATCAGGGTGGTTTAATAGTGAGACCATGCTTTATATGTCCTTTGTCACCGTAGCCAACTATTCCCAGTCGAGCTTTGAGCTGGGCTACGCCTTTAAGTTCATGCGTATGATTATGCTGATCTTAACGGCAATCTTTAATCTCTGGGGCTTTATTGCAGGTGTAGCTCTGACCGTGTGTGCCGTCATATTTAATAAGACCATAGCCGGCAAGAGTTATATCTATCCGCTGATCCCATTTCATATCAAGGAATTAAAAAAGAGGCTGTTTCGCGGACGGCTGCCTCATCAGTCAAAATAAAACTCGGCTTTGGTGTAAAAAAAGACGGGGGATGCAAATGCATTCTCCGCCTTTTCCTATTTTTACTGATCGATGCTGTAGTTTGGTGCCTCTTTTGTGATATGGATATCGTGAGGATGGCTTTCCTTTAAGGAAGCGGCTGTAATCTTTACGAATTTACCGTTTTCCTGAAGCTCTGGGACGGTCTGTGCTCCGCAGTAACCCATACCGGAACGAAGTCCGCCTAACATCTGGAATACAGTATCCTCTACCAATCCCTTATAGGCTACACGGCCTTCCACGCCTTCTGGTACCAGCTTCTTTGCATCAGACTGGAAGTAACGGTCCTTGCTTCCATTTTCCATAGCTGCAATGGATCCCATTCCACGATAGACTTTGTACTTTCTTCCCTGATATAATTCAAAGGTTCCCGGACTCTCATCGCAACCGGCAAATAAGCTTCCCATCATACATACGCTGCCGCCTGCTGCGATAGCCTTAGCAAGGTCTCCGGAATACTTGATTCCGCCGTCTGCAATGATGGGCACACCGTATTCCTTAGCCACGTGATAGCAATCCATAACAGCAGTAATCTGTGGTACACCGATTCCTGCTACGACACGGGTGGTACAGATGGAACCAGGGCCAATTCCTACCTTAACGGCATCTGCGCCTGCTTCAATGAGGGCTCTGGTGGCATCTCCGGTTGCAACATTACCTGCAACGACCTGAAGATCCGGATATGCTTCCTTAATCATCTTTACGCAGCGGATTACATTCTCAGAATGTCCGTGAGCAGAGTCAAGAACGATTACATCTACTTTCGCATTCACCAGGGCAGCCACACGATCTAAGACATTGGCAGTAATTCCAACGCCTGCACCGCATAACAGTCTTCCCTGAGCATCCTTAGCGGATAAAGGATACTTAATCTGCTTTTCAATATCTTTGATGGTGATAAGGCCCTTTAAGTTGAAATCATCATCAACGATTGGAAGTTTCTCAACTCTTGCTTTTGCAAGAATCTTCTTTGCTTCCATCAGAGTAATTCCTTCTTTGGCTGTCACAAGATTCTCAGAAGTCATGCATTCCTTGATCTTTCTGCTGAAATCCTCTTCAAACTTTAAATCACGGTTTGTAATAATACCCACCAGTTTCTTGCCTTCTGTTACTGGTACACCGGATATACGGAACTTGCCCATAAGCTCGTCCGCATCTTTTAATGTATGTTCTGGGGAAAGATAAAATGGGTCGGTAATGACGCCGTTTTCTGATCTCTTTACCTTATCAACCTCATCCGCCTGCTGCTCAATGGTCATGTTTTTATGGATGATGCCGATACCTCCCTGTCTTGCCATGGCAATCGCCATGCGGTGCTCGGTTACAGTATCCATACCTGCACTCATAAGCGGAATGTTCAGCTTTATGGTCTTTGTAAGGTTTGTCGTTAAATCAACCTGATTTGGTATTACCTGAGAATATGCCGGAACCAACAGCACATCATCAAATGTAATGCCTTCGCCAATTATTGTACCCATTAATGTATTCTCTCCTTCTTTCGATTTTAATACACAACGCTGTCATGCGATTTGTTTATTTAGTTACATAGTTTAACAAATTTTGTAAGGGTTGTCAACGGACATTTTATTGTATATTTCCGTCCAGGGTGGACAACAAATCAGGCATAATATAAAAAGAGAAAAAGAACAGGGACAGTTTAAACTGTCCCTGCCTTTTTCCCTTTATAACTGCGAAACAACCTTACGAGGGGCTGTCATCTTCATACATTTAAGCAGCTTGTCATTGGGCTCAAAAATAATCTTTGTTCTTTCTGAGCTGGACTGGCTGATCAGTGTATAAGTGCTGGCACCAGGAGTCTTAGAGGAAAAGTCCAGTACCTTCATTTCCTTAGTCTCATGATCCCTGGCTTCTGTGGAGCCGGTGGGAGCGACGATCTGTATCTCTTCCATGGTGGCTTCCCAGGCCTTCTTTCTCTTGCTTTTGCCGTAAATACGGTCAATGGACAATGAGCCAGTGACAAACAGGTACTCATATTCCACCTCACTGTTTCTAAATACCAGATAGGTGGCACCTCCCACAGCAAAGAGAATGATTACTCCGAAAATCCCAAAAGCCGGAGAAATGGATAGTAAAAATGCGATGACGCATAAAACTCCCATTAAAATCTTAAGCACCATGGTGTAGGCCGGAGCTTTGCGCTTCACAAGCCATTCTGCATACATTTCATTCATAATGATACTGGATCCTTTCTTCCCTGCCCACATTACCAGGGCATGAAGACTACCTTAAAGGTGTTTCTTCTGTAGGAATATGTCTTACATCATATCCATTCCGCCTGGTGCAGGCATTGCAGGTGTCTTTTCTTTAATATTAGCAACTACGGACTCAGTTGTCAATAAGGTAGATGCTACGCTGGTAGCATTCTGAAGGGCACTTCTTGTAACCTTGGTAGGATCTAAAATGCCAGCTTCCACCATGTCTACATACTCTTCTTTATAAGCATCAAAGCCAACGCCGACCTTAGACTCTTTTACCTTATTGATGATAACGCTTCCTTCCAGACCTGCGTTAGCAGCAATGTGGTATAATGGAGATTCCAGTGCTTTTAAGATGATCTTTCCGCCTGTCTTCTCATCGCCTTCTAATCCGGCTACTACGTTTTCGATTTCAGTGATTGCGTGGATATAAGCAGAACCGCCGCCTGCGATTACGCCTTCTTCAACTGCTGCTCTTGCTGCAGATAAAGCATCTTCCATACGAAGCTTTGCTTCCTTCATCTCAGTCTCTGTGGCAGCACCTACACGGATTACTGCAACACCACCGGATAATTTAGCAAGTCTTTCCTGTAATTTCTCGCGGTCAAAGTCAGAAGTTGTTTCTTCGATCTGGCCTTTGATCTGTCCGATTCTTGCAGCGATTGCGTCTTTATCTCCGCAGCCATCAACGATAACTGTGTTTTCCTTCTGGATCTTAACGGATTTTGCACGGCCTAATAAATCAAGAGTTGCATTCTTAAGCTCATAGCCTAATTCGTCAGAGATTACAGTTCCGCCAGTTAATACTGCGATATCCTGTAACATCTCTTTTCTTCTGTCGCCGTAGCCTGGTGCTTTCACACCTACTACATTGAAGGTTCCTCTTAATTTGTTCACGATAAGAGTGGTAAGTGCCTCTCCTTCGATATCCTCTGCGATGATTAAAAGTCTTGCTCCAGACTGTACCACCTGCTCTAATAAAGGAAGAATCTCCTGAATGCTTGAAATCTTTTTATCTGTGATAAGGATGTACGGATCGTCTAAGTTGGCTTCCATCTTTTCCATATCGGTGCACATGTAAGCAGAGATATAGCCTCTGTCAAACTGCATACCTTCTACTAAATCAAGCTCTGTCATCATGGTCTTGGATTCTTCAATGGTGATAACACCGTTGTTGGAAACCTTCTCCATAGCGTCAGCAACCATCTCACCTACTACGTCATCGGCTGCGGAAATAGCTGCAACTCTTGCGATGGAAGCTTTGCCCTTAATCGGCTCGCTCATGTTCTTAATCGCTTCTACAGCTGCTTCTGTAGCCTTCTTCATTCCTTTTCTAAGAACGATTGGGTTAGCGCCTGCTGCTAAGTTCTTCATACCTTCGTTGATCATTGCCTGAGCAAGCACGGTAGCGGTTGTAGTACCGTCACCAGCTACGTCGTTGGTCTTTGTTGCAACTTCTTTTACTAACTGAGCGCCCATGTTTTCAAAGGCATCTTCTAATTCGATTTCTTTTGCAATTGTTACACCATCGTTGGTAATAAGAGGTGCTCCAAATGATTTATCAAGTACAACATTTCTTCCTTTCGGTCCTAATGTTACACGAACGGTATCTGCTAACTGATTAACACCTGACTCAAGTGCTTTTCTCGCGTCTACGCCATATTTAATCTGCTTTGCCATGATTCATTCCTCCAGTTTTCTTCTAAAATGATAGAAAGCTCAATATGGGCTTTCTGAGTGGTTGACGAAATGTCCGTCACTTTATTTATTCGATCACTGCTAAAATATCGTTCTGCTTTACGATTACGAACTTCTCGTCTTCTTCGCCAGTCTCAATTTCTGTTCCTGAATACTTGGAGAAGATTACCTTATCGCCAACCTTAACCTGCATGGTAACTTCCTTGCCGTCTACCAAACCGCCAGGTCCTACTGCGATGACTTCCGCCTGCTGTGGCTTTTCTTTTGCCTGACCCGGCAGAACAATACCGGACTTTGTTGTCTCCTCTGCAACCAATGGTTTTAACACAACTTTGTCAAATAATGGTACTAATTTCATTGCAATTCCTCCTCATAGCTTTCTGCTTATTTTCTTTCTTTTGGCCTCCCGAAAGAAGTTTTTTTATTATTCACATACTAAGTTATATCACTCATTATTAGCACTGTCAATAGTTGAGTGCTAACTTTATATTTTTTTTACATTTTTGCCATACTAGACCCATTTTTTGCCTTACCTACTTAGTTTATAGAAATTTTCTTATTATATACCTTTCTTTTTTCCAATAGAAGTATTACAATAACAAGGAGAATGAAAGGAGTGTTATTTTATGGCAAAAAAAGGTTATGGTTTTGGGAAATTCGTGGCATTCGCCACAATCGCCGGCGCAGTAGCAGCAGGCATCTCTTATTTTACGAAATACAAATCTTTTCACAAAGAGCTGGAAGAAAATTTTCATGACTTTGAAGATGATGGCAATGACGATATTTCCAAAATTGACAGCACGATGAACCGTAACTATGTTTCTTTAAATGCCAACAAGGACGAGCTTAAGACCGCAGCTTCCGATATGGCTGACGCAGCCAAGGATGCAGCCGTTGCTGCTAAGAACCTTGTAAAAGACGCAGCTAACATCGTAAGCGATACGGCAAAGGAAGCAGCTTCTGCTGTGGCATTTACGGCAAAGGACATGTTTGACTCCACATTAGAAAAAGAAGATACCGAAGAAGACACAGAGGATATCACAGAAGACGGCGGTCTTGATTATACCGCATCCCAGGCTCTGCCCGAGGAAGAGGAAGTCATGACAGAGCAGGAGCAGGTGACAGACTCTATAAAAGAAGCATCTGAAGACGATACGACTACCATCGAAGAGGATGACATCGAATAATTTTAGAATTAACAGGATAAGGAGCTGTTTCCCATTGATATTACATCATGGGAAACAGCTCCTTATTTTGTTTTCAGAACTACTTTGACAGTTTCATGTATGTTAAGAAGAAGTTTCTTCTATAGATAATCTGTTATTTTTCCATAATGTGAATGGCAAAGCCGCCAAACTCACCGTCTAAATAGACGTTCTTTAATTTCCCTTCCTCAGTATAAGCGGCAGTATCCATGTTAAAGGAGAAGCCTTTCTCTTTCAGTTCTTCTGTGGCAGCGGTCAGATCAGGAGTCCTCATAGCGATATGGCCATTACAACCAAGGAACGGGGCTTTCATACATTCAAAGTATGGACCGGCAAATTCAGATTTCTGTCCATGGCGTGGTTCTATATTAAACATCATGGCTAAAAGCTGTGCAAGCTTCTCTGCCTCTTTAGCATCGGGTGTGTTAATCCCAACATGCTCTAATTCAAACTTGGCTTTCACAATGATACCTCTTTCTATATTTAAGTTTTTTGGGGTTTCTTCTTTGTCCCTACATAGGGAACATCAGGAGGGAACCGGCTGTCAAGGCAATCAGACGAATAAAATATTGGGGAATCGTAAATTTCCAGAATTCCGAAATCTTATAATTTCCAACGCCCATAACCATTGCAGGCATACCATCAATAGGAAGGAAATGTCCACACCAGCCAGATATTACGATGGCACATGCAGCAGCCGTAGGATCAAGTCCAAGACTGGTACAGGTGGCAATGGCAAGTGGTGTAAATACATAAACGGTTCCAATGGTTGATCCCGTCATTGTTGCCAGCACGCTTGTAAGAATACAAAATGCAAGGATCATAAGGAAAGGATTGATATTAGTTCCAAGCATACCTGCTACGGTGGAGCCAACCAGATTGGTCAATCCAGTGCTTCCAAGTGCATCAGCAATGCCTATAACACCAGCAGACATCAATATAATAGGTGCGCATATCGCATCACGTATTTCTTTAAAGTCCATAACTCCAATGACAAGAATTACTGCAACAGACAGACCAGGAATTGCATAACCTGCATCACCAATAAAGCTCTGGAGTATCATTCCTATTACTGCGGCTACGAAAGCAATGTATGTTACCTGCTCTTTCCACTTTGGAAGGGTACTAACTGTTTCTCCCTGAGCTTTTGCAGCCTCTGTTGCCTTAGCAATGGGATGATCTGGAAGGAACTTATACTGGATCACACAGTTAAGTAAAAAACCAAGAGATAATATTAAGTTAATAATTGCAAACTTTACGACTGATACCTGTGCAAGAACACCTGCACTGTTAAGTACTGCTATTACGATTCCATACTGCAATGCAGTGTTAAACGGTAATAATGGGTGGTTTGCTGCAAATCCGGCAGTCATAATGACTTTTGAAGGAGGCAGCTGTTTGTTTTCTGGTAACGTGGAAAGTAAACCTATGGTCAGTACGTAATATGCAGTGGAACCAGTTCCGAATAAGCTGCAGCCAATCATAACAATTAAAATGATCAATAAAAATGCTTTAAATTTCCCTTTATTTGCTATGTTAAACATGGAACGCTTAAAGGCAGTAATAAAACTGGTTTTTTGAAGTGCTGCAATAATTGCCATAAACTCGGCGAGCATAATAATTGTGGAGTTTGAAAATCCAGCAAATGCGCCCTTAATATCAGTGATTCCAAATATGACAAGCAGCAGGCAGGCCAGTAGTGGAGGCGCGCCGAATGGTAGTTTGTCTGTCATAATCAGTATAATCATGAATACAGTGATTGCTAAAGCTATCATCATTTGAGGTGTCATATTATTTTCCCTCTAGCCTTTCTTGGTGTCATCGTGCACGGTTTACTCTATGTCATGTACATTTATGACACATTTCGTTATATTTTTTGTGTATCACTTCAAGGTGTAACATAGCAATAAATATCAGTGGCTCTTAGCTGCTGTAGGATTGTACAGACCGACCTGCTCACGTTTATCCCCAAGAACATCTTTTTCACTAAACTTTATATACTTTACTCCTTTGCGAGTACGTGCAGCATATGCAAGATGTAACATTCCGTCTCTGCTTTGCATGAGATAGGGATATTCATACTGCTTGTTGTTTGTCTTATTCTCATCCCCCACAAATCCTTCTCCCCGCTCCATTAAGCGTATCACAGGGAAGGTCTGGCCTCCATCTTCTGATAGGGCTACTGCCACAGGACAACGCAGACCTGGCCAGGCTGCTTTTCCAGGCTCAGGAGATGGGGTAGCGGTTGGATTGTAAGCAATAGCAATACGTCCGCTTTGAAGCTTTATGGCGCTTATGCTGGAGTTATTATTTGGCAAAGGTGTTGGTACCGGCTCACTCCAGGTCTCCCCCCAGTCAAAGGATTCGCTTCGATGAATGCGGTAAGCTTCCCGATTCCGCATAAAAGCCACTAAGTGTCCTGAATCAAGCTCAACAACATTGGCATGAACATGCCCGTTGCTCTTAGGCATCATAACTGTCTTCCAGGTTTCTCCCTGATCATACGAGATACGAAAAGCAGTTGGGTCACCTGACAGACCGTCTAAAGAATCGGTACAAATCCAGTTTGAAAATATCCATGTCCCGTTTGAAAGAACCTGAATCGGCTGTCTACAAAAGGTACCTTCCTCAGGGAAATAGGTTTCATATGGTCCCCAGGTTTTTCCGCCATCACTGCTTTTTTGACAGCGGACGACTGCAGTATACTGCATGTTATCTTTCCCCTCCTGGCGATCAAGCTGAGCCGTGTACATTGCCCATACCTTATGATCAGGACCATAAAACAGAGAAGGATTTTGTTCACTACGTGTTGGATCGTTGGAAATATCTTCTGGAGGCAGCCATCTTGTGCTTCCTTCTGGAAGTATGGAGCAGATAATATGAACATCAGCGCTGCCTTCATAGCTTCCTGCAAACCAGCAGCAAAGAAGATCACCATTGGGAAGTTCCAGCAATGCCGGGGCGTGGGCAGTGGGATAACCACCATCAGGCAGCAATGCTTCATATACTTTCATTTCTTCATTCTCGTAGATTGTTCCATCCCAGGTGAGACCTGGAAGTTTTGGATATTGCATACGTTTCCTCCTTATTACCAGTAAATATAAAATGATTCGCGATTACAAATATGAATGCCAGATAAGTTATCAAGTAGTTGTAATCACCCTCCCCTCTTCTTCTACTGCCAGACAGATTGCTGATTGAGAAGAACTGTTTTAATCTTGTTCACATTATGACATATCAGTTGGTAATTTACATCAAAATAAATTTCAAATATGTTGCATTTTAGAACAACATTGATAAAAATAGTGTTTAAAATTGAAATGTGTTTATGATAACCATATAATTTATTTTCAAAAAATTTATATTTTTATCTGATACGTACAAAAAAAACGGAAACCAGATAATAATCTGTTTCCGTTTTTTATTCTTTGTGTCAATCTTAAAACTATGCATTGCGTACGATACGAAAGTACATAGTCACATTCTTACTTATTTTTTAGCTGGTTACGTCTAATAAGCTTCATGACTTCCATGATAGGAATGATAGAAACAGCTATTAGAATTGCTACAAAATATTCCGTTAGTGAAATATGCTCAAACTCAAATGCTCTTCTTAAAAATGGTACATAGATAACTGCAGTCGTCAGTACAAATGATGCCAGAAGCGATCCAAATAAAAACTTATTTTTCGTCTTTAACCGAAAGATTGACTCATGTCTGGAACGCATATTAAAGGAGTGGAACATTTCAAGAAGTGACAGAGATAGGAACGCCATTGTCATGCCGTCAGCACTTTGTGCAATTTCCCATAATCCGCTTTCCATGTAATGCCCTACAAAATATGCCAACAGAGTCAGAGATCCAATGACGGCTCCCTGGAATAATGTTTCACCAGCAACCCCATCTGCAAAAATCCCATCTCCAGCATTTCTTGGATTACGCTTCATAATATCGGCTTCCTGTTCCTCCATGCCTATCCCTATGGCTGGGAAACAGTCTGTAATTAAGTTAATCCATAAAAGGTGAACTGGTTTTAATATGGTAAAGCCAAGTAAGCTGGCAATGAAGACGGCAATGACTTCTGCAAGGTTAGATGATAGAAGGAATTGTATGGCTTTTCTTATATTATCATAAATACGTCTTCCTTCTGCAACCGCACTTACAATAGTTGCAAAATTATCATCTGCCAGAACCATATCTGCTACATCCTTGGTCACATCGGTTCCAGTAATTCCCATACCAACGCCGATATCCGCTTCTTTAATGGATGGAGCATCATTAACGCCGTCTCCAGTCATGGCGGTTACCTTAGATAATTTCTTCCACGTTTTTACAATGCGCACCTTATGCTCTGGCTGTACTCTGGCATACACGGAATAATTCTGTATGCTTTTTTCAAGTTCTTCCTCAGATAATTTGTTTAACTCTGCTCCGGTTATTGCCATACTTTCATCTTCAAGGATACCAAGCTCTTTCGCAATGGCAACGGCTGTATCCTTGTGATCTCCAGTAATCATGATCGCACGGATTCCAGCTTCCTTACATTCAACAATTGCAAATTTCACTTCAGGTCTTACTGGGTCTATCATGCCAGATAAGCCAAGGTATATTAAATCATGTTCTATTTCACCAGGTTCAATGGCAGAAGGCAATATGGACCATTCTTTCATGGAAGCGCATAAAACCCGAAGTGCTTTATCTGCCATTTGCTTATTGGATGCGATAATAGACCTACGCAGTTCCTCTGTCATTTCTACTATATTGCCATTCACGTAAGCCTTGCTGCATCTTTTTAGCACCTCATCTGGAGCACCCTTGGTAAACTGAAGGACAGTACCATCAGACTTTTTATGAAGCGTTGACATCATTTTTCTAACAGAATCAAAAGGTGCCTCGGCAACTCGAACATATTCCTTTGCAAGCTCTGGCTTTGACAAGCCATTTTTAAATGCATCATTCACAAGCGCACATTCTGTAGGTTCTCCAATTGCCTGTGATGTATCTAAATCAATCTCTGCATCAGAGCAAAGAGACATTGCAGTCATAAGAAGCTTCTCATCAGAACAGGAATGTTCCACAACGGTCATCTTATTCTGAGTCAAGGTTCCGGTTTTATCAGAACAGATTATCTGCGTACATCCAAGAGTTTCTACTGCGGTAAGCTTCCTTATAATTGCATGTTCTTTTGACATTTTTGTAACGCCAATGGAGAGAAGTATGGTAACAACGGCTGCGAGGCCTTCCGGAATAGCAGCTACTGCAAGAGAAACAGCAATCATAAACGTATCAATGAGCGCATCAAGGTGAATCTCACCACCAGCTATGAGAATTCTAGCAATATCGGTAGCAAACATAACGGCGCAAATAGCCAGAACCATAATGGATAATGCCTTTGATAGCTGATTGAGCTTTAACTGCAATGGAGTCTCTTCCTCTTTCGCGGTGTTAATTGCATCAGCAATACGCCCAATCTCTGTATCCATTCCTGTATAACATACAACGGCTTTTCCTCTTCCATAAACGATGGTAGAGCCGGTATATACCATGTTTTTTCTATCACCCAGAGTAACTTCCTGAAAGCCTGTTCCTATGGTTTTTTCCGTTTTTGTTACAGATGTTGATTCTCCTGTCAGGGCAGCCTCTTCCACTTTTAAACTGGCACATTCAATTAATCTTGAATCTGCAGGTACTGCATCCCCTGCTTCTAATAGAATAATATCTCCTGGAACAAGATCTTCGGAACGAACACTTTCGATTTTATCATTTCTTATCACATTTGATGTGGCGGCTGCCATATCCTGAAGCGCTTCTATGGCGGCTTCTGCTTTTGATTCCTGATATACTCCAAGTGCTGCATTGATGGTAACAACAAGAAGAATAATGACAGTATCTATCATGCTTTCACCCACATAGAGTGAAGTAATTCCTGAAATAACTGCTGCAATGATAAGTACAACGTTCATAAAATTGATCAGTTCGTTAAAAAACTTTTGAATCAGGCTGGGTTTTACACCTTCTTTTAATTTATTTAAACCATATTTTGATTTTCGTTCCTCCACCTGCGCACTGGAAAGCCCCTGAGTCGATGTTTCTAGATTTTTAAGTACATCAGTTGACTCCATTAAATACTCTTTTTGCATTTTTCTTCTCCCGCTTTTTTATGCATAATGCGAAAACAGTCTGAACAGATTCTTTATTATTTCATGCCCTTATCTGTATTTTCCTTAAGCACTTTTGATAGAGCTTCAATTCCTTCCTCACAAAGGTAGTTAAATGGTCTTCTGCAATCGCCTACTGGGTAGCCTAACATAGCCACTGCTTTCTTAACAACCGTATTCGGATTGCCATATTTAAATACAGCTCTAAAACTTGCAATGGATTCCTGAACCACTTCTGCCTCTTCTAATTTACCATCAATAAATAAGTTGTAAATGGATGATAATACTTCTGGATATACATTAGAGCAACCCGCAATACCACCAAAGCCACCTTCTTTTAGGCATGGAAGAATCAGAGAATCATTACCGGAAAGTACATAGAAGTCTTTTTCAAGTTCACGTGTTTCCGTAATATAAGCTTTTAGATTATCCCAATCACCGCTTGAATCCTTGGCTCCAACAATTAAATCTACGTCCTTTGCAAGTTTTGCAATGGTTTCAGGCAGCAGCTTGTTGCCAGTACGTGCAGGTATATTATAAAGTACGATTGGCGTATCAACATGCTTTGCTATTTCAACATAGTGATCATATAATTCTTTCTGTGACGCAACTGCAAAACTTGGAGTGATAATTGATAAAACATCTGCGCCCAGCTCTTCTGCTTTCTTACTCATACGGATTGTATCTTTTGTAGAGATTAAACCGGAGCCAGCATATACAGGTACTCTTCCCTTCACCTGATCGATGGTAGCTTCCAGTACTTCAATCTTTTCGTTTTCGCTTAATATGTAGCCTTCCCCATTGGTTCCAAATGGGAAGATTCCATGTACTCCACCGCTAATAAGGCGTTCAACCTGATTGCGAAGTTCTGTAAGATTTACAGACTCATCTGCATTCATTGGTGTTAAAATTGGGGTAATGATACCTTTTAATTCTACTTTTTTCATTATAATTGTCCTCCTAGACTTATTTTATTATTTTTAGTGCAATTCTACACAAAATATCCTCGGTTCCAAATCCTCCAGACTTCGAGATAATCTGTTGGTTATACCCATTCCATATAAGCTTAGAAACAACTAACCCTGATTCTATCTCACACACTGGTTCTATATGGGTACACCCAACTAGTTTCATATATCCCATCAGTGTATCTCCTCCTGTCATAAGGATGGTCAAGTCAATCTTTTCCTCTGCAAGAGCTTTTACAATATGTCCATGTGCCTGTGGGATCAATGTTCTTAGCTCATCAATATTCTTACTTTTGTCAGCCACAAAATTCACAATATTTTCTTCCGTGTCAAAAGAATCCACAATTACTTTTTTGTTGGTTCTACACATAGTTACGATTTCTTCTAAGAATTTCTTGCCTTCCAAAGTATTGTAATAATCAGTATCGTACTTTTGCTCCATAGTGAGCTTTTTTCTTATAAAGCTATCATTACGTTCTGCATATTCTAATTGGTTGAGTGTAATCTTATTTAGGCTTCCACAAGCCACATACAAACCATCCGTCTTTTCATAGGATGATACCTCTTTGGAATTGCATAAAACCTTTTCTGCCAATCGCTCTCCAAGCACTGCACAGCCTGCGATGAGTTTGAGCCCATTCATTTTGACTAATTCGTCTAATCTATAATCAATATCTCTCACAGATAGAGTGTCGCATACAATTATTTCTGACATGGAATTCTTCTCATCCGTAATGGGTTCTTCTGCACTTTTACAAATAACAGAAATGTCACTCTGGTCCTTTATAATATCTGGGATATAGGACTTAGTAACTGGATCAAATGGATCTTTTCCAAACACACTGTTCTCCAGTAACTCTCCAGATATATAGTGGACACCGCCCTTTGTAATTCTTCCAATTTCCGGATGCCCTGGGAGAAAATAAATCGGAACGCCTTTTACCGCATCAGCTACCGCCTGAAGTTCGGAACCAATATTTCCACGTAAGGCGGAATCCGTTTTTTTAAATATAATTTCGATTCCTTTTTTGTGCGCCCAATCAGCAATGCTGTATACGACCTCATAAGAATCCTCTGCTGACATTGGTCTGGACTCTGAATCTACCACAATAATTTCAGTGTCTGTTTTTACATCACTTTCATTTAGCTTACCTTCTGTGAAAACCTGAGTACGTATCCCACGTTTGGCAAATTGTATGCCTGTATCTAACGCCCCAGTAATATCATCTGCTATGATCAACATCTTACCCATACAATCCCCCTCCTTAGATTACTTATTTGACGCCAGGCGAATCGCATAGTCAATTGAATGAGCAAGGCTTAATTCGCTGGAGATTCCTTTTCCAGCCAGGTCAAAGCCTGTTCCATGGTCCACAGACACTCTTATAATTGGAATACCAAGTGTGATATTTACCCCTGATACAGCATCCCATTTTTTAAGCTCCTTATTATATTGAAAGCCCTTAACCTTTAAGGGGATATGTCCCTGATCGTGATACATTGCAACAACAATATCATACCAGCCGCCTAAGGCTTTTGAAAAAATAGTATCAGGAGGTGTGGGGATTCCTTCGGGTATGCAGATACCTTCTGCTATGGCCTCATCAATTGCTGGTTGAATCTCTTCGATCTCCTCTGTACCAAACAGACCATTTTCTCCGCAATGGGGATTTAATCCAGCCACTCCGATTTTCGGATTTTCGATACCAATGGCTTTACAGCCCTCATTTGCAATTCTAATTACTTCTAACACTCTGGCTTTTTTCACTCTATCACAGGCCTGACGAAGAGAAACATGAGTGGATACATGGACCACCCTTAAATCTTCATGGGCCAGCATCATGGTATATCGATCGGTATGAGTGTATTCTGCATAGATTTCCGTATGTCCTGAGTAATGATGTCCAGCCATGTTGATTGCTTCTTTATTTAATGCATTGGTTACCGTTGCATCAATGGATCCATTCATTGCCAGTTCAATTACTTTGACAACATATTGAAATGCTGCTTCACCGCACATCTTAGATATTTTCCCATAGATATGCTTTTCCATATCAACCAGACCCATGTCATAAACATCAATGGTTCCATATTCAAAGACTGCATCTTCCACCTTCTTAACCCCATGGATTTTAATTTCATTTTCCTTATTCAGTCTTTTTACGATTTCATCCATACAACTGGCATCCCCGATTATGATAGGACGACACGTTTCATATACCTTTTTATCCAGCAATACCTTTACGGATAACTCAGATCCATTACCAGCCGGATCACCCATAGTGATTCCAATAATCGGTCTTTTCTTCATTGTCTCACCTTCCTTATTTAAGAACCTTTAAGTAAATATTTCTTATATCTTCAAGGCTTAATTCCTTCCTATTATTAACAAGTAATCTCTGTTGTTTGCTTCCTGCTTCTACTAAAGTTTCTAAATCTTCCTTCTTAACACCAAATTCTTTTAGATCTGTAGGAATGTTGGTGGTTTTCACAATATCAGCAATCTGATCAATGACATACTGTGCTTTCTCAGCCTGGGTTTTTACTGGTATACCATGGAATACCGCATCATATAACTTAGCAAGTCTGTCTTCACATGCATCTTTATTAAATTCCATAACATGCGCAAATAAAATTGCATTGGATACACCATGGGCAATATGATATTTTCCTCCAAGGGGGTAAGATAGCGCATGAACTGCTGTTGTACCGCTTCCAGTAATGGCGACACCACCATAAAAGGCACCTAAGAGCAGATTGTTTTTTGCTTCTAAATTATCAGCATCATCATATGCTTCTCTGATATTATTAAAAATTAATTTAGCTCCTGCAAGCGCATAGGTGTCAGATAATGGAGTTGCTTTTTTTGATGTATAACACTCGACAACGTGAGCCAGTGCATCCACACCAGTCGCTGCAACGATTGATCTTGGAAGCTTCTTGATGAAATTTGCATCAAGGATTACGTAATCCGGAATCATATTGTCATTAACAATTCCTTTTTTCGATTGTTCTTCTGGAATTGCAACAATTGCATTACAAGTCGCCTCGGAGCCAGTACCGCAAGTAGTAGGAATCATGATTGTTTTCAGTTGTTTTCTTGCCTGTGTCGGATCATTGAGTAAATCTTTTACGGTGTATGTGGCACCTTTTAAAACAGAGCAAAGTTTTGCAACATCCATAACGCTGCCACCACCAATGGCAATGATCAAATCACCATCATAATCCTCGGCTTCTTTTATCACTCTTTCTGCATCCTGATAAGCAGGTTCTGGTATCAAATCATCATATACCTTATACTGCGTATTCATTTCATCGAAATGGTTTGTCAAAATATCTAAGAATCCATGTTCACGTATCCCTTTATCTGTAAATATAATAATTTTCTTTGAATCTTCTTTCTTTATTATGGCATTTACATGTTCAATACTTCCTGGTCCGCCATATACGCAAGATGGAATTTTAATTTGGTAGCTCATTTCAGTTCCTCCTAGTTATTTTCTCGTCTCAATATAAAACATTTTTTTCATATACCTATCTTACACTATCACAGTGTGGCGATTCAAGCGATATACTTTCCAATTTACGTCTTATATTAATACATATTATTTTTAAATCGTTGCTTTTTGCGACATTTGATCATATAATAAGATTAAAATCAACGAACAAAACAGTTTTTACACATTGGGAGAGCTTATGCAGAAGGTTAAGATACTTGTCATTGCCCCATACGAGGGAATGACAGAAATATTTGAGAATATTTCCAAAAATCGTGAAGATATAGAATTGACAATTCAAACTGGAGATTTAAATACCGGGCGAAAAATTGTTGAAAACTTAGCTCATAAGAATTATGATGTCATTATTTCAAGAGGTGGTACGGCTGAGCTGATTCGATCCTCTGTGGAAATTCCCGTTGTTGATATTTCGATTTCGGGCTACGACATTCTTCGTAGTATTAAAATGGCCGAAAGTTACTCTGGCAAGCTTGTGATTGCTGGATTTTCCGGAATTACCAAGCAGGCAAGGGTGCTCTGTGATCTGCTTCAATATGATATTAACATAATTACTTTTACAAGCGAGGATGGTGCACTTGCTGCTCTTCGCCAGGCAAGAAGCAACGGCGCATCTCTGGTACTTTGTGATATGACTGGTGCAAATTATGCAAAAATATTAAATATGAACTCCATTCTCATAACTTCAGGTACGGAAAGCATTAACGATGCCATCAATGAAGCGAAAAAAATAGTCCATTCTTCCAATCATGTGCACAAGCAAAAGAATCTTTTTCAGAGCCTTCTCACGGATGAGGACCGGGAGTTCCTGATTTATGATCCTGCAGGTTCTCTATGGTTTTCAAGCTTTTCTATTGACGGAATGAATGTATCGCTGATGAATGTGGTTCAAACATACTTAAAAGCCTTCTTAAAGGTTCCAAACCAAAGTGTTGCCAGACAGATACGTGATAAAGTTTACACGTTCACATGCCGTCATCTCTATATTGATGAGCAAAAATATACTGCTATCATTATAAACCAAAAGCCTGCACTTTTTACGGAGGATGACATTGGAATCACCATTTATAATAAACCAGATTCGGATTCTGCAAATTTTTCAAGCTTCTTTGGAGGTTCCAATAAAATCGGTATTACTGCTCATATCATAGAGGAATACAGTAAAAGCTATCTGCCCGTTTTAATTACGGGAGAAGATGGCACTGGCAAAGATAAGGTGGCATCTCTTATGTACGAAAATGGTCCATATAGTACATCACCTTTTTATGTCATAGACTGTAAATTTATCAGCGAGCGTAAATGGAACCATATTATGAATAATGAGAATTCTCCTCTTGCAGATGTACATTCTACCATATACATTAAAAATATCTGCATGCTCTCTCATTCTCAGCTTGAAAAACTATTTCACTATATGGATCACACTGACCTGGTAAAACGAAATCGCATGATATTCTCTCTTTTGATTACCAATGAGATATCCCCAGAAGCAACAGCCATGAAAAGTCACTTAGAAAAGCGACTCTCCTGTTTAACCTTAAATCTGCTTCCACTAAGAGAGAGAAGTGACGATATCCCCAGCATTACCGCATTATATCTTCATAAATTAAATGTATCACTCGGAAAACAGATTATTGGTTTAGAAGCAGAGGCCATGGAACTTTTCACTGCTTTTCCCTGGACTCACAACTTAGATCAACTGCAGCACGTGCTTAAGGAACTTGCTGTAGTTACGAAAACGCCTTATATCACCTACAACGATGTGAAATATTTCCTTGATCAGGAAACACCAAAAATACCCTCGCTTCCTTCCTCTGACTTTGATCTAACTCAGACTCTAGATGAAATCAACTATCAAATTATATTAACTGTATTGGCTGAGGAGCACGAAAATAAAGAAAAGACTGCAAACAGGCTTGGTATCAGCCGAAGCACTTTATGGAGAATATTAAAGACTCATAATGGGATATAGATTAGATTTAGATTCTCCAAAAAAATGAAGAACAGCGTGTTGGTCTGGTTTTAAGCAGAACAAAACGCTGTTTTCATTTTCCTTTTGGTATGGATAAGATTTTTGGTTTAACTATTATTTCTCATAAAGAAATTCTTCTGGCAGCGTTACCTTAAAATCACGAGCCAGATCACGGAAATTACCTGCTGTGATGGTCTGCAGCTTATCCGGTCTTATGGAGAGAACCTTTACGAGAATTTCAGCAGATTTCTCCACCGTATGCATCAGGCCAAAGGTTAAGTCAAAGTCTTCTCCGGAAGCAAACAAACCGTGATGAGCCCAGATAGCCACATCATACTTTTTCATAAGCTCGCTGGTAGCCACTGCAATTTCACGTCCGCCCGGCACCATCCAGCCTACTACACCAACACCCGCTGGGAATACCACGGGGCATTCGGTAGCCATTTCCCATAATTCTCTTGTAAATATCTTATCCTCTAAGGGAAGAACAAAGGTAAGGGCAATGATGTTGGTTGGGTGGGCATGGTAAATGACCCTGTGTGCTCCGCCTGTGGCTTCCTTTTTTACCTCATGGTTCATCAAATGAGAAGGAAGTTCACTGGTTGGGCGTCCGCCTTTTGTCAGTCCCCAAAGGATTCTGTAGTTTTCTCCGCTTTCATCCAGTTCTATGATGCAGGTATTGACTTCCGGCTCTAGAATTACATTGCGGAAATACTTTCCGCTTCCCGTTACCATAAAGCACTCCCCGGAAAGCCCCTTTACCGTTGTTCCAATGGGCTGCCATGGAGCATCAAAGGTAAGCTCCTCTTTAATAGAATCCACCTCTTCCGGCTTGATCCGGTAGCTTAAGTTGCCGCCGTTTCTCTCATGCCAGTTCTGTTGAAATCCATCATCACACAAACGGATAAAGCCTTTTACAAATTCTGCATCTAAAATTTTCATGTTCTTTTTCTCCTTATTTCCGGTTTAACAGTACGTCTTTTTCATAAGCAGCCACTGTTTTAAACCAGTCTTCCTTAGCCGGGACTCCATTTAGCTCACAGAAATAGTTCCACACATCTCCAATGGGATAAAGCTTTAATTCTTCCTGAAGCATCATAAGCTCCGTAAAGCTTCTGGTATTTTGAAGCTCAGCCAGTTTTTCATTTGGTAAAAGCAGTGCATTTAACAAGGCCTTCTGCATGTTTCTCATTCCAACCACCCAGGCACTGATGCGGTTAATGCTGGCATCGAAAAAGTCAAGGGCTAAAAGCACACGGTCTGAGCCGCCGCGGATAATTTCTTTTGCAATTTCCTTTGTCTCATCATCAAATAAAACTACGTGGTCACTATCCCAGCGCACCGGTCGTGTTACGTGCAGGGCAACCTTGTCAAAGAATAAAAGCATGGATGAAATCTTATCTGAAACCACCTCGGTCGGATGATAATGTCCGCTGTCAAGGAGGCAGAGGATGTCATTTTTAGAGGCGTAGTTCATATAGAATTCATGGGAGCCTACGGTACAGCTTTCCATACCGATTCCAAATACCTTTGATTCCACGGCTACAAGCACCTTTGTTTTATCATACTCCATGGAAAGGATCTGGTCCAGAGAATCCTTAAGTCTTGCTCTTGGAGAGGTACGGTCAGCAGGAATGTCCTTAAATCCGTCAGGAATCCAGATATTCATGGTACAAGGGGTTCCCTGCTCTGTGGCTAAATACTCTGAAATTCGGATGCATGCTTTTACATGGTCGATCCAGAATGAGCGAATCTTAGGATCTTCGCTTGATAAGGTGGCATGCTCTGCATTGGCATGTGAGAATAATGTGGGGTTAAAATCAATGCCAATGCCCCGTTCCTTTGCAAACTCTACCCATTTTTTAAAATGCTTTGGTTCCAGCTTATCTCTGTCAGCCCATTCTCCTTCTTCAAATATGGCATAGCTGGCATGTAAGTTAATGCGGTGCTTTCCAGGAATCAAGTTTAATGCCTGATCCATATCCGCCATTAATTCCTGTGGGTTTCTGGCACGGCCCGGATAATTTCCCGTGGTCTGGATTCCTCCGGAAAGAGCGCCTGCCCCATCAAATCCAGTTACGTCATCCCCCTGCCAGCAGTGCATGGAAATGGGAATCGCCTTTAATGCACTTATAGCGGCATCGGTATCCACACCAATCCCTTTGTAGCTTTCTTTTGCTGCCTCATATCTCTCTTTTATTGTCATCGCTTTCCTTCTCCTTTTCCCTATTAATCCAGATGAAATACTGGTGTTAAGCCAACCGAAACCGGACTGTTATCCGAATTGGTCTTCATAATGTCTGCCATGAAATCCCACCATTTGCGGTTGATGGCAGTATCGGCTGATTCAGCCCACCGCTCTTCGTCCTCAATTTCAATGTATCCGTAGAGTACGTTGGTCTCTTCGTCTAAGAAGATGGAATAATTATGGCCGCCGCACTGGCGTATCATCTCTTTCATCTCCGGCCATAGCATGTTATGTCTTTTTTCATATTCCTCTGCCATTCCTTCATTTAGATACATTTTAAATGATTTTCGGATCATAAAATTTCCTCCTTTATTTTTTCCCTTTTTGGGGCCTGTATTCCTTTACTGCAAAAGAACGGTATACGCCTTCTCTTGCCTGCTTTAAATCGTCAAATTCATGGAACGAAAGCATCTGAGCCAGTAAGTTTCCAATGGCAGTTGCCTCTCCTGGTCCTGCATAGACGGTTCTTCCAGTCATATCTGCTGTCAGCTGGTTTAAATATTCCGCTTGGGAGCCGCCGCCTACCACATGAATGGCAGGATATGTTTTCCCGGTAATGGACTCTAATTCCTTGATCGTTTTTTCATAACAGACTGCCAGACTGTTATAGATAACCGCTGAAATCTCCCCCGGTGTCTTTGGCTCCTGCTGATTGTGATTTCTGCAATACTCCCTTACTGCCTGTATCATGCTCTCCGGTGCCAGAAATACGCTGTCATTACAGTCTACGAGAGAAGAGATGGATTCCCTGGAAGCCATATCACAAAGCTGTGCAAAGGAATATTCCTCTCCTTGCCTGGAAAGCTCTTTTCTTACGGACTGGATCATCCAAAGTCCCATGATATTTTTTAAATACCGGTAACGGTAGTCATAGCCGCCCTCGTTGGTAAAATTTGCTTCCATGCTTTTGACGGAACAATCTGCTTTTAAAAGCTCTGTGCCCATGAGGGACCAGGTACCGGAGCTGATATAAAGAAGGTCTTCCATGGAACCGCCTGGGACCACAGGAACAGCCATTACGGCTGATGCCGTATCATGAGTGGCAGGAAGCACTACCTGACAATCAAAGCCTACTTCTTCTATTATTTGAGGAGCCAGCCCGCCTGCCAGTGTTCCTGGCATGGAAAGGGGTAAAAACAGCCCCTCTGGAAGTCCCAGGCTCTGAATCAAATCATAATCCCAGGTTCCTGTCTCCGGACTCACCAGCTGTGTGGTGGTAGCATTTGTGTATTCCTGCTTTTTTACTCCGGTAAGGAGATAATGAAAATAATCCGGAATCATTAAAAATGTTTCTGCCTCTTTTAAATGCTCAGGAGTTTGTTTCTTTACTGCCATCAGCTGATAAATGGTATTAAAAATCTGCTTCTGGATTCCGGTTCTTTCATAAAGGCTTAAAAGAGGTATAGTCTTATATACTTCCTCATCCATCCCCTTTGTGCGGTCATCCCGGTATCCAACAGCTTCGGAGAGAAGCTTTCCTTCCCGGTCAAGGAGAACAAAATCCACAGCCCAGGTATCAATGCCCATGCTCACAGGTATCTTACCTAGCTTTTTACACGCTTTCATGCCTTCTTTGATTTCTGCAAATAAGGACTCCACATCCCAGCAAAGCCTTTCCCCCATCCGTTTCATGCCATTTTCAAAGCGGTATATCTCCTCCAGAACCATGTTTCCATCTTTTACAGTTCCAAGAATATGACGTCCGCTGGAAGCACCAATGTCTACGGCAAGATAGTATTTCTCCATGCTTACCCCTCCTAGTTTTCTTATTCTAATCATAGTTTATTTTTCTATAAAAAATAAGGACGCTGTTTATTTAAAACAACGTCCTTATTTGCACATCATCGCGATGATACAATTACAAGCTTCTCTTCTATATAACGAATAAAATCTTCCAGCATCTTTGATTTTCTCTTGTTTTTCGAATAGATAAACCATGTATTTCTAAGTACCGGAGCTCCATTCCTTTTTGTCAAGGGAGTCAGACAAAGATCATGTTCGTTCACAAAGTTACTGGGAAGAAAACATAAAGTATACCCTAGTCCCTTGCCAATCAGCTGCCAGGCGAAATCAATAAACCCCACTTCCATACCCAAAGGGGGAGCTGTATGAAAACGATCCTGCCACCAATCACCTAAAAGCTCCTTGGTTCGGTCATTGGTGCTGTATGCAATCCACTGCAGACCGGGAAGCTGGTCCATATCAACCTTTTCCTTGGTAATGAGATATGCCTGATCCTCAGCAATCAGAGCTTTATTGACAGCGCCCTCATAATCACCGCGGATAAAAGCAACGTCTACCGCTTCCTCTAACATCTTTCGGAACAGGATATTGCTTTGATCATTCACAATGTGAAAATTCACATTGGGGTGGGTTTGATTGTATTGGTATAAAACATCAGTCAGGGTATATTTACTATAGGTGTAGGAAGAGCCTATAACAATGGTCTCTTCACCGCTTTCTTTTAATTCAGCCAGTCCCCGATTGGTCTCTTTCATAAAATCCAGATATACATTTGCCTGGTTTGCCAGAAATTCACCTTCTTTCGTAAACTCCAGGCCCTTTGGGGTTCTGTTTACAATGGTCACCTGAAATTCTGACTCCATCTGCTTCAGCCTTTTTGTGAGGGAAGGCTGGGTCATAAATAACAGGCTGGCCACCTTTGACATATTTGGATTTTTGTAAAGCTCATACAGGATCACCCAATCAGAATCTTTCATTGCCTTTACCTCTTTGTCCGTTTCCTCCATTTTATCAGACCTTTTCCTTCCATACAAGGAGGAAGTTACACGTGAAAAAGAGGTTATCCTATTTGATCTATGGTATTAAGAAGGTAATCCGTAAATTCAGCCGCACTGGCATCTTCTATTCTGGTCGTGACCACTGTTTTTTTCTCTGTCACCGTACAAATATTGAGTGCCTGATCCAAAAGTGCTTTCTTTTCTCCATATCCAATATGCTGGAGCATCTGCCCCATAGCCCGGATTAAGCTGCATGGATCTGCATATTCCCCTCTGCCCTGGGACATTAGATAGGGGGCTGTCCCATGGATTGCTTCAAACATGGCATATTGATTGCCTATATTGGCAGACGAGGCAGTGCCAAGTCCTCCCTGATGTTCCGCTGCAACATCGGTGACAATATCCCCATATAAATTAGGAAGAATGATTACTTCCATTTCTTTATTAAATTCCGGATCCATCATTTTGGCACACATGGCATCCACGAACCGGTCCTGAACTTTAATTTCCGGGTATTCCTCTCCCACCTTATGAACCATTTTACTGAAGTTTCCGTCGGTCAGTTTGACGATATTTGCTTTTGTCACCACAGTAATATTCTTTTTTCCATTCTTTCTTGCAAAGTCAAACGCAGCTTTCGCAATGCGTTCACTGCCTCTTGTTGTCTGGATCTTAAAATCAATTGCAAGATCTTCATTCACCTGAATTCCCTTGTTCCCCCAGATATACTCTCCTTCAATATTTTCCCGGAAGAATGTCCAGTCAATATTTTTTTCTGGTATCTTTACTGGGCGGACTGCTGCAAACAGGTCCAGCCCTCTCCTTAGCAGACTGTTGGCACTGATGAGATTTGGCAGCCCGTCTCCTTCCTTAGGCGTTACCATGGGGCCTTTTACCAGAACATGACATTTTTTAATCTCTTTCAATACCTCCTCAGGCAGGCTGTTCCTTTTTTCCACCCGGTTTTCAATGGTCATTCCTTCTATGGTCCTTAATTCTATTTTCCCCTGGTCAATTTCTTCTGAAACCAGCCTTTTCACCACCCGAAGCGCCTGTTCCATGATAATAGGACCAATGCCGTCTCCAGGCAGGATTCCCACTATGATCTTTGGAAGCTCATTAAAATCCGTCACTTCTGTATTGGATTTCATGCGCTCAATTCTTTCATACTCTCCTTGAATTAAGCTTCCGAAGGTCTCCTCGGCTATTTTTCTATAATCCATGATTTCTCCTTTTACTCCGGCCATATCTTATGCCTCCTTTGTCAGCTGTTTTTTTAAATAAGCCAGCTGTCCTCCGTTTAAGACGACCTCCATCTCATTGTCCGTTATTTCAAGCTTCACATCAAACAGAAAATGGCGTGTTTTATTCTTTATGGTTACGGTTCTTGTAGGAATCTGTTCCAGCAGGTTTTCAATTTCCAGTTCATCTTCCAGCTCCAATCCCTGGTAATCCTCAGAGTTTGCAAATATCATGGGAATGATGCCATGATTGATTAAATTCCCCTTATGAATTCTGGCGATGCTCTTTGCAATGACTGCCTTTACCCCAAGATACATGGGATTTATGGCCGCATGCTCTCTGGAAGAACCTTGTCCATAATTTTCTCCGGCAATGATAATGCTTTTCCCCATGGCTTTTGCGCGCGCCGCAAAATCAGGTGCATAGCGATGGTAGCAGTACTGCGACATCAGCGGGATATTGGAGCGCATGCTGCTGAATTCTGCACTTGCCGGTGTAATGTCATCTGTGGAAATGTTATCTCCGCCTTTTAAGCTGATGGGGGCGCACAGATATTGCTCCGGTGCATCGGGTATTGGAAGGGGCTTAATATTGGGGCCCCGCACCACAGAAACTTCCACCCCTTCCTCCTCTGAAAGGGGCTTAATGAGCATTCCGTCATCAATTCCAAATTCTTCAGGCTCTCTTACCTCTCCCAGTTTCCAAATTTCTTCTCCCATAATATCCTCTGCCGTAGCAAAGGTACCTGCAATGGCGGTAGCGGCAGCGCTTTCTGGGCTTACCAAATAGATTTCAGCCGTGGGATTTCCTGCTCTTCCTATAAAATTCCGGTTGGTGGTACGAACGGCAATTCCTTTGGTGGCAGGAGTCTGCCCGATGGCACAACAGGGACCGCAGGCAATTTCCAGCATCCGCACTCCTGCATCAAGCAGCATATCAATATATCCATCCTGCATCAGCTTTTTATATATCTGTTTTGACGCCACTGCACAGGTACAGCTTACCGTTTCATTTACCAGATGACCCTTTAATACCAGTGCAGCTTTTGCGATATCAGAATAACTGGCATTGGTGCAGCTTCCGATAAATACCTGCTGCACAGGCTTTTTTTCCACATCTCGGATACGCTTCACGTTATCTGGCTGGTGGGGGCAGGAAACCAAAGGCTCCAGCTCACTTAAATTGATTTCCATACAGTCATCATATTCCGCATCTAAATCAGGAAGCAGCTCTTTGTAATCCTGTTCACGCCCCTGGGAGGCTAAAAACTTACGAACCTGTTCATCTGCTGGAAAGATTGACGTTGTTGCCCCCGTTTCTGCCCCCATATTTGCAATGGTTGCCCTGGCAGAGACTTCTAATGCCTCCGCACCTGGTCCTACATATTCATATACATTTAAAAGGCCGCCTTTGATGCTGACACGGCGCAAAAGCTCCAGAATGATTTCCTTGGAATTACAGCCTGGCTTTAATGCACCAGTCAGATTCACCTTGATAACCCTTGGCATGGTAAGGCGCATGGGAACTCCTGTCATTGCGGTAGCCACATCCATGCCCCCTACTCCGATACAGAGCATGCCAATGGAGCCACCATGAGGCGTATGGCTGTCACCGCCCATACTGATTTTCCCCGGAACTCCAAACCGGGCCACATGGACCGAATGGCAGATTCCGTTGCCTGGACGTGATACATAGACTCCGTAGCGTTTTGCAACGGACTGGAGATAAATGTGGTCATCCGGTGTTTTATGATCTACGTACAATAAGTTGTGATCCAGATAGCTGACGCTGCACTCAGTTTTTACACGGTCAATTCCCACCGCCTCGAAGGCAAGGTAAGTCATGACTGCATTGATGTCATGAGTCAGTGTCTGGTCCACCTTTACAAATACTTCCTCTCCAGGAATCATGTTTCCTGAAATTAAATGCGACTTAATAATCTTATGTGTTAATGATTTTCCCACAAGTATGCCTCCTTATATGACTCTCCTATGATTTTATCCTCCCTTTATGCCCCTTGCATAATGAAATTTAGGAATGCTCTTATAAAAAACAAGAATAGGTTTCTTTTGCCCTAAATATAAATAAAAAAAGACCAGAGCCCTTCTTAAAAGGTTCTGGCCTGATCATCGATTAACTTCTTATCATGAATGATTATAACACGTTAACTTCCATGATTATGTTATTCTGCTGGCTCCGTTTTTGATGAGATCAACAGTTCTTTTAAATCCATAATAGACATTTCGTGCTCGTCCAATATAGAGGATACTTCTTTAAACTGTTCCAGTTTTATCTTATCCTGAATTTCTTTTTCTTTTTCCTCTAATGTAACCAGACAATCCTTATACTGTTTCATGGATTCTCTTACCTCTTTTAATTCTTCGCTTAACTTCTCAAGCGGTGTCTTTCTTACTCCTCTTGGCATTTCGGTTCTCTCCTTTACAGAAATTATTTGTCAACCTTATATAACAAATATATGCCAACTCTATTTTATTTATTACCATACATATCCATTTTGAAAAAGTTTTAACTTAAACTTTTTTTGATATTTAAGATATTACTTAAACGTTAAGTTCAGGAATAGAACCATTTTTAAGGAGTTGAAAGTTTAGAATTTAACAATGTATTCTAAGAATTAGCTGTTTTATTCTTTTCCCTGTATTCTTTCGGTGACATACTGTAATAACCTCGAAAGATTCTGTGAAAATAACTGGTATTATCATAACCTACAGCTATGGAAATATCAGTAACAGATAACCTGGTATTGAGTAAAAGAAAGGAGGCCTGATTTAGCCGTTTGATCTGCAATAATTCCTTATAAGTCCGTCCGGTCAGCTTCTTTATGGCTCTGCTTAACCAGTATATATTATAGTTTAAGGATTTTGCCAGCTCCGTAAGTTCCCCTTCTTTATAATTTTCATCAATGAATGTAAGAACCTGAAAAATAAGCTTTTGCTCAAAGCCTTCCCTTGTATGGCTGATCTTATCGGTATAATGCATCAGCTGCAAAAACAAGAGCCCCATGGTTACCTGATTGATGCTTCTTTTATTGGGCTGGTCATAAAGTAAGGTCCACACCATATTTTCCACCAGATTCTGAATGGGAAGTACATCTGCCACCTGAAAATGTAGGTAGCTGGCATACCGGGGATCAAAGCAGAGGCTGCCCACTAAAAAATCCCGCAAAAGGTTTTCTTCTTCTCCCATCATCTCAAAGGCAGTATCAAAAAATTCAGGAAGAATGATGAAATTCACCGCAATATCACCTTCTCCTGCCGGGAAAATCTCCTGATCGGCATGCTGATTTAAAAACAGCAGCTCTCCTGTTTTTAAAACTACCCGCTCTCCATCAATGATATGAGTGGTTTCTCCTTTGCACATGTAAATCACTTCAATGTAATTATGCTTGTGCCTTGGAAAATGAACAAATCTGGTATGAGGCCGGATCCGAATCATTTTCCCGTGTTCCAGCATCTTTTTACTGTCGATGACCAGATCTCTGCCTTCAGTATACCGCTTTATATCTATCTCTGTCCGACCGTTTATGATTTCCCGTTCCTCATCCGTTATGACTCCAAGACGGTCAATGATTTCCTGATTCACAGGGCAAAGCCTCCTTTTAATCTGTTGAAAACTGGATAAAATTCTTCCACCTATCTTCTTTTATATCGCTCTCACTTAAGGTATAGGCGTGATTTTCATCCTGGTCTGCCATCCGTTTATAAATGACTTTCCCCTCATCGTCATGTTCCTGTATCCAGCGGTCATCTGGCACAATCACACCATCAGCCGTCTGAAAATCCCATTTGGCAGTCTCACCAGAAGCATTGGTGGTGGTATATATCACTTCCCCCTCCATGAGATCGTCTTTAAAATTTCCTTCTTTTGCACTCTTCTTATTAATATCTCCCATTGCTCCGTCATAATAATTATAGCCGCTTGCACCGCTTCCGTTCATTCTTCCCTGAGACCAGGTACCGTAAGAGTAATCGTACCGCTTTCCTTCGTCAAGAGTAATCACCTGGAGAGCCGTACACTTTCCCTGTGGAAGCCCTCCCGCAAATTCTCCATAAAAAACAGTGGTCCTCTTTAAAAACACCATGCCTTTTGTTCCAGTCATCTCCTTTGATAAAGCAGTTCCATCATACATGATAGGAAATTCTGTCCAGCTAAGCGGATAGCTGTCTATCAGCCTGGCTGCTCCTTCCAAATCCCCGCTATCAAAATATAAAGTAAGACTATTTAAAAACTCTTTATCCGCCTCCGTAAGGGGGACTTCTGTCTTATCAGGCACCGATTCTCCGCCGGTTTTCGCCTTTGCCACAGGAGCCTCTTTCTGGGCCGGGACTGGGGCCGGGGCCGGTTTCCCATTTTGAAGAGTACCTGCCACGGATAAGAGAAATAACAAAAGAGCGGTCAGTCCGATGGCAGCCAGTACCCGGATATTATCCTGTTTTTTTATTTCGTTCCATTTATGATTCACAGCATCCCTCCCTCTATTCTTCCACCCTCCAGGCCTTTTTAAGAAGATCTAGGCCTCTGGTGATCTCTTCTTCATTAAGGCTTGCAAAGCCCAGTACTATGGTCGGTGGGTAGTTATTATGTTCCTCATGAATAAAGTATCCTGACATTCCATATACCTTAACCCCCGCCTGTTCTGCCTGATTGATAAGTTCTTCTTCGGTCCGTCCCTTTAAATCCGTAAGCAGCAGATGAAGGCCTGCGTATTCTCCCTTTATGAGAAACTGCTCCTCAAATGGCTTAAGACCTGCAATTAAAACATCATGCTTTGCCTTATATACGGCTCTCATCCGGTTTAAATGACGCTCATAATGGCCTTCCTCCATAAACTGATAAAGAATATTCTGGTCGATGCGGGAAACCGTGGAGGCATAAAAGCTAACCTTTTCCCGGTAAACTGACAGCAAAGATTTTGGAAGCACCATGTAGCTCACCCGAATAGCGGGTGCGATGGATTTAGAAAAGGTCCCGATGTAAATGACCTTATCCTTTTGATCCATACCCTGTAAGGCTGGAATGGGCTGTCCCTTATAGCGGAATTCACTGTCATAATCGTCTTCAATTAAATATCTGCCTTCTTTTTTACAGGCCCAGGAAAGCAGCTCCTGGCGGCGCTTCACCGGCATGACAATTCCCGTTGGATACTGGTGGGAGGGCATAACATAGGCGGTATCGGCTCCGCTTTCCTCTAAAAGTCTCACATCCATCCCCTGCTGGTCCATGAATACAGGGACTACCTGATAGTTTAAGCTGTAAAAGACCCGGTAGGCCTGTTTGTAGGTTGGATTTTCCATGGCTATAATCCGGTCACTGGAGAGAATCTGGGACAGCAGCATAAGAAGGTATTCGCTTCCTGCACCAACAATGATCTGCTCCGCCAGGCAGTTCACGCCTCGGGCAGAATGGAGATATGTGCGGATGGCTTCCCGAAAACCAGCCTCTCCTTTTGGATCCCCGGTAACAAACATCTCTCTGTTATCATCCACCAGGGTGTTTTTCGATATTTTCCTCCAGGTATTGAAAGGAAATGCACCAAGATCAATTCCTCTTGGTGAAAAATCCACAAGAATGCCTGACCCGGTCATGGAATGAGGAAAGCCTGATTGTAACAGGGAAGCTCCCTTTTCTTTTAACTCCTGTCCGGTATGCACCAGACCATCAATCTCTAAGACGTAATAGCCTTTATAGGGAACTGCCTCAATATAGCCTTCTGACAGCAATTGTTCGTATGCCATCTGGGTGGTGCTCCGGCTCACCTTTAAATGCTCCGCCAATAATCTGGTGGAAGGAAGACGGGTCGCCGGCTTTAGATTACCTTTCTTAATCTCTTCTTTGATATAAGTATAAATCTGGCTGTAATAGGAAAGACCAGCCTGATTTTTCAGAGGAATCATCAGCTCCAAGATATCGTCTCCTTTCTGCTTCCAAAGGAAAAAATGCCACACGCCCTTTCTTTTCTCGGTCATGCAGCACTTCTTCCTTTGACCGGCATCTAGCCTGTCATCATTATTTTGTTATTTTAAAGGAACTCTTTAAGGATACAATCCGGTTAAATACTAAATGTTCTGGTGTACTGTCTTTACAGTCCACGCAGAAAAATCCGTTTCTAACAAACTGGAAGCTGTCATAAGCTCTTGCTTTTGCAAGCTCAGGTTCCACAAAACAGTTCTTTATAATGGTCAGAGAGTTGGGATTTAAGTTTAAGCTTCCGTCTTCGTTTAATTTCCCTTTTTCCTCATCCACAATGTTTTCATACAGACGGCATTCTGCCACTTCAGCCGTTTTTGCTGCCACCCAGTGAATGGTGCCCTTTACCTTTCTTCCTTCAAAGCCGGAACCGCTTCTTGTCTCAGGATCATAGGTACAGTGTACGACGGTTACATTGCCATCTGCATCTTTTTCACAGCTTGTACAGGTCACAAAGTAAGCATTCATAAGGCGAACTTCATTGCCAGGGAAAAGGCGGAAATACTTTTTCACAGGCTCTTCCATAAAGTCTTCCCGTTCAATATAAAGCTCCTTGCCAAACGGTATCTTTCTCTCTCCAAGCTCTGGATTTTCCAGGTTATTGGGAGCATCCAGATACTCAATGGTATCTTCCGGATAATTATCAATGATAAGCTTAATGGGATCTAAAATAGCCATCACTCTTGGTTTTTTCAGCTTTAAATCTTCCCGGATACAATATTCAAGCATGGCATAATCCACGGAACTGTTGGCTTTTGAAACACCTACTAAATCCACGAACATACGAAGTGCTTCCGGAGTATAGCCTCTTCTTCTTAAAGCTGCAATAGAAACAAGACGAGGATCATCCCATCCATCTACAACGTTATCCTCAACCAGCTTCTTTATATACCGCTTACCGGTTATTACATTGGTAAGATAAAGCTTTGCAAATTCGATCTGACGGGGAGGATTTGGATATTCACATTCCTTAACCACCCAGTCATAAAGAGGTCTGTGGTCTTCAAATTCCAGCGTACAGATAGAATGAGTAATGTTTTCAATAGCGTCCTCAATGGGGTGGGCAAAATCATACATGGGATAAATGCACCATGCATCTCCGGTATTATGATGGGTCATGCGGGCCACACGGTAAATAACCGGATCACGCATGTTAATGTTTGGAGAAGCCATATCAATCTTCGCACGGAGCACCTTTTCTCCGTCCTTGTATATTCCAGCCTTCATCTCTTCAAACAGCTTTAAGTTTTCTTCCACACTTCGGTTTCTGTATGGACTCTCTTTTCCCGGAGTTTTGAAATCACCGCGGTATTCTCTGATTTCCTCCGCAGTTAAATCACAGACAAATGCTTTTCCTTTTTTAATTAAAAGAACGGCACAGTCATACATTTCCTGAAAATAATTGGAAGCAAAGAAAAGGCGGTCTGAAAAGTCAGCTCCCAGCCACTTTACGTCTTCCATAATGGATTCCACGAATTCTGTCTTCTCTTTTGTCGGGTTTGTATCATCAAAACGGAGGTTGAATTTTCCACCATACTTCTGAGCCAGGCCATAGTTAAGCAATATAGACTTTGCATGTCCAATATGCAGATAACCGTTTGGTTCCGGAGGAAATCTCGTTTGCACGTGATTATAAACTCCTTCGGAAAGATCCTTGTCTATCTCCTGTTCAATAAAGTTTTTAGAAACAATTTCTTCTTTGTTATCTTCCATCTCTCTTCCTCCATGTCAGTATTTCCAATAATACATTATCATACCATACTTCATCCATTTAGAAAAGGGGGAAAAGAACAGGGATTTGCTCATTTTTACTTTCTTCTGGCGGATTCCCATATTTCTATTTTCTCTTCATACTGCTGGTTGATCCAGTCCACGGCCTGTTCCCGTCCTTCTTCCGAAAATGGAAAGACTTCTTTTGTTTTTTGTTCGTCAGGAGTTGCCTCATAACAGTAAGGTTCCGGGTATACCGTAGCTTCCAGTCCCTCTTCTTCTTTTTTGATCCGGTAGCGCATTCCCATCATGCTTCCGGTGTACGCTTCTTTTTTAAAAAACTGTATGGGCACGAATGTCTCTTTTTTTAGCATGGCCTTCTCCTTATTTCAGTAAATCAATTTCGTTCAGCATCTCATCGCACCATGCGATGGCAGACTCTGCAGAACGGATTCCATATCTTAGGGGGGCATATAGGAAGAATCCCTGCTGTGTTTCCAGAGCCCCTTCCTTTTGTTTCATATATTCTTCCATTTTACCATATCCATCGAGTTTTTTCACGTAATCTTCTTTGTATTTTAAAATCATGCTCCTGATCTCATCTTTATGAAGATCCTTGGAGAAGGATAGCTTTAACAGAAACTCCGATCTGGCAGGCTGATAATGGGCCGGTTCTTTTAGCCAGCTTAAGAATTCCTCTCTGCCTTTTCCGGTTATGGCATACTTCTTTTTCCTGTCATTCGTCTCCTCTTCCACCCGCTCTATGAGACCTTCCTCCTGCAGCGCTTTGAGCACCGGATAGATATGGCCGTAATTCTCATTCCAGAAATGGGCGATGATCCGGTCGCAGTATTTCTTAATATCATAGCCAGTACAGGGGGAACTATTTAAGACACCTAAAATAGCGTAGCGTGTTTTATTCTTCACTGACATCTTTTTTCTCCTTCCATTCTGCAAGCAGCTTATGAATCTCATCTGCTGCCTGTTTCATACCTCCTGTTTTCTCAAACTCAAGACGAAGCTTCTGACAGGCTTTCTCATAATTTGGCTCATTCATGACCTCCCAGGCCTTTTCTTTTATAATGGAAGAAGTTGCTTCCTTCCATATCATCCTGATTCCGCAGCCCATGGATTCCACCTGTTTCGCCACCAGGAACTGGTCATTGACCATGGGGAACAGGAGCATGGGTACAACGCTTAGAATGGCCTCTTTGACGCTGTTTAAGCCGCTGTGGGTAAGAAACAAGCTGGCATGCTTTAAGACCTCCAGCTGAGGCACATATGGCCTTACCATGAAATTGGCTGGGATATGAGTAAAATCAGATATCTGACACTTTTTTCCCACAGAAAGAACCACTACACCATCAAAGTCTTTAAAGGCTTCCATGCACATTTCATAAAATTCCGATATCTGATTGTTTATGGTCCCAAGGGAAATGTAAATCACCTTCTTATCCTGAAGCTGTTCTATTGGGAAATCTCCCATGTCCTCCTCCCGGAGCATTGGGCTTACAAACCGGTAGGAATCGTCAAGGAGCTGGCTGCCTGGGTTAAATGCCTTTGAAGTATAAACCATATTTAAGTCCCCCTGATTTTGAAAAAAGGACAGAGGATCAGGAACCGGCAATTGATAGGAAGAGCAAAGCTCATGAAGTCTGCGGTAAAACTCATCAAGCTGGGGATGGGTCCCCCGCTCTAACATGCTGTCAGGAATGGGAAGGCTGCTTAAGGCAAAGGAGGAGACAGAACCAATCACAGGCACGCTAAGAATTCCTCTCAAAAACTGGCCGGCTCCCAGAACGCTGTCACATATCAGACAGTCAAAGGTCCTCTCCTTCCAGACCTCTAAAATCATCGGAATCAGTATCTCATCAAGGCGGATCATATATTCCAGTATGGTGAAAAACGGGTGATTTCCCGTGGGACGGTATCCCTTATAAAATTCCTCCAGTTCCTCACCTCCATTTATGCAGATAGCCCCAGCCTCCGACAAGGAATTACGGAAAGAATCAGCTCCAAAGTACCATACCTTATCTCCTCGGTTCACAAGTTCTTCTACCAAAGGCAGGGTTGGATTTACATGACCATGAAGATTGCCATTAACAAACAGTATATTAGACATACGCTCCTCCTACTATATCAGATTGATATATTTTATATTATATCAGTCTGATATACTTGTCAAGTAAAGTTCATAAGGGAAGGAGACGAAGGGAAGACAGGAGGCAGTATTCTTTATTACAGCAAAAAGAGGCAGCCTCCTATTAAATATCCGGAGACTGCCTCTGATTTTATTATTAGATTCCTTTCCCCTACATCCCAGGTCCGGACTTATTCTTTCCCGTACTTTTCGATGCGCCAGGCCCTGCCTCCTGGTCAAAGGAAGGATGGGCTGAAACTGTGGTTGGGGTGGTTGCCGCCGGAGCCGTAGTCGGAGCTGCTGTTGTTGGCGCTGCTGTCGTAGGTGCTGCGGTGGTTGGTTGTGTGGCTGGCTGAGTAGCTGCCTGGGTGGTTGGCTGGGTACCTGCCTGAGTCGTTGGCTGCTGGGCGCCTTTTGTCTCTTCCTTTTTTCCGGTTCCATTGGAAGTAGTCAGAGACTCGGTTCCTGGCAGATGATAACAAAGGACCGGAATTCCTGCACCTATGTTCTCAAAAATGGTCTTTGCAACGGCTGGAGGAAGATTGATACAGCCATGAGAGCCGCTGGTCTTATAGATAGAACCTCCAAAGGTGCTCCGCCATTTGGCATCGTGAAGACCGATATTGCCGTTAAATGGCATCCAGTAATCCACAGGAGTTCTGTAATTCTCTCCCTTAAGTGTGGCATTGCGTTCTTTATAAGTAAGGGCGTAAGCTCCTGCTGGAGTAGACCAGCCCTTGGATTCATTGCCTGATACGAAATCAGATTCCACAATTAGCTTGCCGTCTTTATAATAGTAGATATGCTGAGCCGTCAAGTTGATCTCCACATATGTATTCCCATAATCCTTAGCGCCTCTGCTGGCGCCCCTCTGTTTATAAACAGGCTCTCTTACCTGACTGTTACCGGTACGGATCAGCTCTGCCAACTCGTCTGCCTCAGCACTCTGATTGATTTTAAAGCCATAGCTTCCTCCGGTAATTTTCACATTCTGTCCGGTGGAAGTGGTGAAATTCTTGGCCTTGTAGGCCGTATCATAGGTACTTGCCAGTTCTTTTACATAATCACTGACGGATTTACTGTCTAAATAAACCTGGCCGCTGTCATCGGTTTTGACCCATTTGGAGATGGTATCTCCGCTTAGTACCTTTTTCTCATCGCCGAAGTTATATGTAATCGTGGTGTTGACATACTTATTCATGGTCTGAACCTTGCTTACAAGCCCTGGATCATTGGTCGGCACCTTAGGAGAGATATAAGCTCCCACCTCGTCTAAATTAAGCTCCGGCTTTAAATCCATAACTGCATTTGATATCTCTGACTTCAACTTTTCCGGGTTTAATTCTTTGCCATCCTTGGCCGGCTTAATCTGGTAACCCTGACCAGAGACGTAATCAGAAATTGATGCGTTCTGAGCCTTATCCTCTTCGTCTATCTTTAAGCAGGATAATCCGTTTACCACAGTATCAAATTTATTCTGGTCATACTGAATCATGGTTCCGATTTCAAATGACTGGGGCTTCCTTAAGTGTTTTGCCCAGGAAAGGGGCTTTTGTTCTCCCAGCAAAGATTCCAGCTTTCCATCGAATACGGCTTCCAGACCGATATCCATGCCTTTAATCTCTTCCGTGGTTCCTCCCCGTTCCTGTAAGGTAAGCTTATAATCATCAATGGTCAAAGCAATCATCTTTTTGACTTCCATCACTGATTTTTTTGAAACGTCCATTCCATTGATAACGGTTTTAGGGAAAAACACCTTTTGATATGATCTGCCAACCTGTATGTATGCAAAAGCAGCAATCAGCGCTGCTGCCATAATTCCGCCTCCAACTAATGCCAGCCCCGATACTCCTAAGGACTTCTTCTTTCTGCTGCGCTGTTCATGTTTTTCCATTTATTTCCTACCTCTTTGCTATCCTTTTCGTTCAGAATCAATTATAACGGATAAACGCGAAATATGTCTAAATATTTATGGTATATTTCTTGACGTTTTTATTACGATTTCCAGGAAAGAGTTATTAAGATTTTTCACAGAGAGGAATTGCTCTTCATAAAATGAAACTAAGAATGTTCCAAAGGAAATCTTGTTCATGACCCGTTATACTCCTGTTTATGGAACCATCAGTTCCATTACTCCATTAAAAACCTCGGCTCTGGACCATAGCTGTTCTATTCTGATCTCTGTTATGAGCCAAAGCCTCGGTCAGGTGAATTTTGTCGTTAATCCCAATACTTATGTCTTGGGCCAGCATACCTTTAAAGAAGGAGATCCCATCATTGCTATTTATGATACCAGCGCTCCTGTTCCCTTAATCTATCCGCCACAATTCACTGCAGTGATGCTTGCAAAAAATGAAGATGGATTTCAGGCTATGTTTGATTATTTTAACGAGGACCTGCTTAATACCGACGAGACTTTAAAGCTTAATATCTCCGATTCTACCAACGTGCTTCTGCCCAATGGGCAAACCTTTTTTTACAATCCGGGAGGCCACTACCTTCTTGTTCTTTACTTATTTACCACCCGCAGCATACCGGCTCAGACCACGCCACAGTCTGTCATAGTTTTTTGCTCGGAATAAACATATGAAAAATACCTGGCTCTCATTCATACTTCTTTTAAGAGCCAGGTATTTTACGTGCCTTATTCTTCCACCAGAAAGCCTTTATTCTTTAATTCCTGTTGAATTCTGTCTAAATTCTTTATGGAATCCGCCGCCACCGTGTGGTAATGGCAGCCATTGGTAAGCGCCTTTAAAGGCTGGTCCTTCGATGTCTCCAGGGCTTCTACAAATTCCTCTGCATCCAACCGGTTATTAATGATTAAATCCACATGGATCTCACCGTAGACCTCATGCTCGATGGACACGTCAAGAAGCCTGCCGCCATAATCCACAATGGTCTGAAGCTCACTTAAGGTATCTTCTGTTCTGTGTGTGGACCGAAAGACTCTTACAAAGCTTTCCTCCTCTTTTCCTGGCTGGCGGCGAAGTACATATCCTTTGTTCGTGGAAAGAATCTCCGTCTGCTCCGCCCGCATCAGGGCCACATCCTGAACAATGACCTGCCGGCTCACTCCCAGCCGTTTTGCAAGCTCTGTACCGGAAACGGGCATGTCCTCCTGGCTTAAGATTTGTATTATTTTTTGTCTGCGTTCCATTCCATCCAATTTTTATTAATCCCTGCCTTTATCTTTGATATCGTCTGCTGTTAAAAATATCCCCTGGTATCCCAATGCCTCACACAGCCTTGTCATATGAGGCTGTTCAAGTCTTGCCGTACTTAAGCTGTCCTTATCATAGAAAACAGCTTCTTTTGGTCCGTCTGCCAGCACCTTTCCATGAGCCATGACAATGACCCGGTCAAAGTATTCTGCTACAAAGTCCATATCATGAAGAATCGCCAGGACAAATACTCCCTTGTCACTGAGCTTTTTTATGATTGAGCCCAAAAGCTTACGTCCTTTTATATCCTGAGCAATGGTTGGCTCATCTAAAATCAGCACCTTTGGCTCCATGGCAATGACAGAAGCAATGGCCACCATCTTACGTTCTGAAAGATCCAGATCATAAGGATTTTCCTGCTCCCATTTCGTCATATCGACCATGGAAAGGGCCTCTCTGGCCCTTTTTCCAGCTTCTTCCCGGCTCATGCCAATATGAAGAGGCCCTACCATTACCTCATCGATTACCTTGTTTTTGAAAATCTGATCATCAGGGTTCTGGAACACATAGCCCACCACTCCCGCCAGCTTTGCAACAGTTTTTTCCGAAATATCTTCTCCGTTTAAAAGGATCTGGCCGTCACCCGGCTTTAGCAATCCTTTCAAAAGCCTCACTAAGGTGGTTTTACCCGCACCATTTTGACCGATGATGGCTGTGGGCTGTTTTGATAATTTGAGAGACAGGCTATGGATCACCAGCTTTTGTGAGGTATAGCCAAACTCCAGATCCTGAATTTCAAAAAGCACTTCTTGTTCCTTTGAGACCTCTTCTTCCCATAAAGTCCCTTGTTTTTCTATTTCTCTGCCGGAAAGAGTTTTTGGAAAGCTGTCCTTTTTCTCCACGGTTTGTGATAAGGTAACCGGATACTCTTTTTGATCCCCTGATTCCCTGTAGATTTCAAGTTTCTCACACACCTTTGTATAGACCGGTGGTTCCACTCCATACTGTTCTAAATCCGCTCTGGAAAAAATACGTTCCGGTGTATCATAGGCAATCTGTCTTCCCTGGTGCAAAAGAAGGATCTTATCACAGTATTCTGCCAGCTTTTCCATCTTGTGTTCTACCATCAGTATGGTGATGCCGGATTGTTTTAAGGCCTCTACCACCTGAAAGACCTCTTCGCTTCCCTGAGGGTCAAGCTGAGAGGTTGGTTCGTCAAGAACAATGACTTTTGGCTCCATGGCCAGTATGCTTGCGATTGCCACTCTCTGGGTCTGACCTCCGGATAAGTCAAATGGGTTCCTGTTTTTATAGTCTAAAATGTCCAGGCGGGAAAGATTATCCTCCACCCGTCTTATGATTTCCTCTCTGGGAATCCCCAGATTTTGAAGGCCAAAGGCAACCTCCTCAAACACCGTTTCCTTGGCTCCTGATAACTGGTTAAACGGATTTTGAAACACCAGCCCCACATGACGGCAAAGTTTAGCTACCGGTGTTTTAGCCGCCTCCATACCATGAATCATGAGCGTTCCGCCATAGGCTCCCCGAAACATGGAGGGCACCAGTCCCACAAAAGCCTGACATAGAGTGCTCTTCCCTGCCTTATTTTCCCCGATGATTCCAATAAACTGCCCTTTTTCCACAGTAAAATCAATTCCGTCAAGAGCCAGCTTGTCCGTATGGGGATAGCGGTACTTTAACTGTTTCACCTCAATCAGAGCCATACACGTATCCTCCATATGAGAGCTGCAAAGAGAAGAACCGCCATCATGGCTATAAATCTCTTATCTTCTCCCCGTAATTTACGATCCTGTAAAAAGGTCTTTTTCTCTTTGGAATCAAATCCACGGACTTCTAAGGCAATGGCCCTTTCTCTGGTATTGATTAATGAACTGTTTACCACTGGAGAAATGAGGGGAAGAAATGCCCTGGCTCTTACCAGTATATTGCCTTCTGTCTCCATGCCCCTGCTTCTTTGGGCATCCAGTATGGTATTCATGGTTCCCATCATCTGAGGGATAATCTGAAACACAGAACAGATCATATAGCCGAATCTGGGAGAAAATCCAGCCTGTTCTAAATCATCCACAAGGACTGCTGGTCTGGTCGTCAGCACAAGGACCGCAAAGGCAAGGAGCATATTTAAGATATTAAGCCCTATCTTAAGTGCATATAAAAGCCCTTCCCTGTAAAAGACGAGAGGTCCCAGAGTAAAAAGGATCTGTTCATTTTTCTGATTAAAGAGTCCGTGAATCAAAAATACCGTAAGAATAATGGTAAATGAAAACGCGATGAGAGGCAGAATTCTTCTTCCGATTTTTCCTGCTGCAATCAGACAAAAGCTTAATCCCAGGCTAAGGACATATAAACGGAAACCGCCTCCGATGAGAGGAATGGCAATGGCTGCTGCAATGTAAAATAACTTGGAAAAGGAATGGAGTCTGGTTAAAAAGGTATCCTGATCCACATAAAGACTGATGCTTTTCATAATTAACCGCCTTTTTCTCTAATCCAGGCTTACAACTTCATCATCAATGTCATACAGTGAGGTAAGTTTCCTGGGAAGTCCTTTCACAATGGCAAACACGATCAAAAGAGTAATAAACTTGTCTGGAACATCTACCACCACTTCATCTAAAAATGAGCCTAAGAAAACTGGAAGCCCAGAAGCCTGTGACCATGCAAACACTGCATCTCCCCAGATATTTCCGGTGGTTCCTCCCCAGAAGATAATGTTTAAAGGGGTGGAAATAACAACGGCTGTCAAGCCTGTGACGCAGGCTGTGAATAAGGCACCCCCCAATGATTTCATATGGCCCAGTCTTGCCATGATTCCTGCTGCCGCGCCGATCCCAAGACTTGTTAAGGCATATACAAGAGTAATGGAATCCCCGGTGGTAAAACCAAAGATCAGATTGTTGGCAGCTCCGCAGATCCCCCCGATTACAGGCCCTCCAAGAATTCCGCCAATGCAGGTTCCAATGGAATCCAGCCAAAGTGGCAGCTTTAAAACAGAAGCAAATAATTTTCCCAGATAATTGATACCAATACAGGCTGGAATCAGCACAAAGCAGGCTGCATTCCATTTCGTTTTAAATAACTGTTTCATTTTCATATTCTCCCTTCCTGGTTCTGACTGATCCGAACAAATGCTTGAAGTGCCGTAAGAATCTCTGCTTGTTCTCCCCTCATCATAGCTGATTCACCGCCGGTATAAAGGTTTATGTTCTCTTCTAAGGATTCCTCATACTGGACTACGGTATTCAGGATGGAAGCAGTTTTTACTCCCCGTAAGCCTCCTGTCACAAACAGCGCCGCAGTTTCCATATCAGAGCCAAGGACACCCTTTTTTGACCAGTACTCACATATTTCCTTTTCTTCGTCAATATAAAAGCTGTCATGACTTCTTATGATCCCTGCATGACAGGGAACTCTCGATTCTCTGGCGCTTTCCATTAAGGCCATAAAAAGCTGGGGGTCAGGGACTGCCGGGTAAGCGGAATCTACATAGGATGAGGAGGTCCCGTCGTTACGAACGGCACCACTTGCTATGATTAAATCTCCCAGAGAAATGCCTTTTTTAAGAGCACCACAGCTTCCAATCCGTATCATGGCCCTGACTCCGATGCGGTGAAGCTCTTCTACCGCTATGGCCGCCGAAGCGCCACCGATTCCAGTGGATACAGCCATCACCTCAACTCCCCGAAAGCTTCCCTTTAAGCTTCGAAATTCCCGGTTAAACGCCAGCTCCCTTACATCCTCCAAATAGGGGGCAATCCGGTCAAGCCGTTTTGGGTCTCCGGGTAAAAGAGCAAAGGGGGCTGCCTGTTCCTTGGAAAGCTTTAAATGCGGCATGATTTCTGACATCAATGTCTTCTCCTTTCTGCCATTTAATGTCATCAATGTAACACAAAGGGATTGTCTTGTCAATCTGTTGCCAGGTGACAAGACAATCCCTTTCTTTTTCTTAATAAAAGCAGATAACCGGTATTCCGGAATAAACAAGACTGTAAAGGTCTTTCGCCTTTTTGGGAGGCAGATTGACACAGCCATGACTTCCGCTGTTTTTATAAATAGCTCCGCCGAACTTACTTCTCCAGTTGGCATCGTGAAAACCGATTCCACCGTTAAATGGCATCCAGTAATCTACATGACTCTCATATTCATAGGTCCCGTCCGCCTTTTTATCTCCACGAAGAATCCGGTCCGTCTGCTTATAAGATAAGGTATAGATTCCTTCGGGTGTGGTATAATTCTTTGATACATTTCCAGTGACACAGGGAGCGTCCCAGACTAGGGCTCCATCCTTGTACATGTAAACATGCTGGGCAGACATATCCGCTTCTACATAGGTTCCACCCCAGTCATTGTTCCGGTCTGCGGCAGCTTTTAAGTACTTGGGTTCCTTCGTAATACTTTGTCCGCCGCGAATGGCAGCGATCAGCTCCCCAACCTCAGCCGGCTGGTTGATCTGCCAGCCATAAGCACCGGATAAGCTTAAATCCCTTCCGCTTGTGGTACGGAAATTTCTTCCCCTGCCGGCAGTGTCGTACTTGTCTCCCAGGGTCTTTACGTAGGCGGCAGCCTTTTCCTGATTCACCTGAATGGAGCCATCTGCCCCAGCGGTAATCCAGGAGCTCAGCTCCTCTCCTAAAAGAACCTCGGTTCTGTTTCCAAAAGTATATGTAATCTGCATCTCCCTGACCTTATTAAGTGCCTCGCACTGTGCCTTTAAGCCAGGGTCATCCTTTGTAACGGTAACCGCGTCATAGCAGCCGGAATCTTCTAAGCTGATTTCCCGAAGTTCCTGGTTCAGCCCGCCTTTTACTACTTCCTCCAGCTTTCCCATGTTCACGCTGTTTCCCTGCACCTCCGGGAGAATGGTGAATGGCTCCCCCTGTTGAAAGGCGGATATCCTTGCATTTACCGTAGTTACGACTCCCTGTCCGCTTACAAAAGAAAGGCCATTCAGCTTTTCCTTTAGTTTTCCTTCATCAAAGGCCACCGTGCTTTTTAAGCTGCGGCTGTTGTCCTCGGCAGGTCCTGCTACGCGGCCTGAGGCGTTCTGCTCATCCAGGATGCTCTTTAATCCATCGGTAATCACCACCTGATATCCGATGTCAGAGCCCTTGATGACCTCCGCCTTTCCGTCTTTTGTCTTAATCGTTAAGTTATATTCTCTTCCATAAAAGCCTTCTATCTGTACTTTTGCTTCCTCCACTGTCATACCGCCCACAAAGACTCCGTTGATCTTTGTTCCAGGCACAAACTTTAAGGAGGCATCTGCCAGTGCATTCCCCTGTCCTGCCAGAATAAATACCCCTGTCAGAACCAGGACTTTAGCCATTGTAAGTACATGATTTCTTTTCCTGTCCATTTCCTCAAATCCTTTGCTGTATTTTATGGAAATCATTTCCATACCTGTCTAGGGTAACACGATTTTAAGGGAATAACAAGCGTCAAATTTACCTAATTTTTCCATCTAGTAAATGCTTTGTGATCTCTCTTTTGTATTCCAGGAATTCTTCAGACAAGTGAAACTCTACGCTTCTGGGCTTTGGCTCTTTGATCAGAATCTCTCTGGTTATCTTTCCGGGAGACCCGGTCAAAAGGCAGATACGATCCGATAAAAGAATGGCTTCGTCAATATCGTGGGTGATAAAAAGAGTGGATAGCTTAATCTCCTCCATCACCTTTAAGTACCATTCATGCATGGCGTGCTTGGTAAGCATATCAAGGGCTGAGAATGGTTCATCCAAAAGGGCAATGGGCCTTTTAAATAAATATGTCCTTAAAAGAGCTGCTCTTTGCCGCATACCGCCGGAGAGCTGGGAGGGATATTTTTTTTCGGTTCCTTCTAAGCCAAACAGCTCAAAGTATCCGGCTGCTTTTTCTCTGGCCTCCTTTTTTCTCATTCCGGAAAGCAATAGGGGAAGAGCCACGTTATCAACCACCGTTCGATATGGAAGGAGCAGGTCCTTTTGAAGCATGTAGCTGACGTTACCTGGTTTCCCTGTAACCTCTCTTTCATCAATAAAAACGTGGCCCTCCTCCGGCAGGCTGAGTCCTGCGAGAATCTGAAACAGGGTGGTTTTTCCTCCTCCGCTTGCTCCAAGAAGGGAAACCAGCTCCCCTTCCTTAAGTTCCAGAGATACACCTTCTAAAATCGTTCTTCCTTCAAAAGACTTTTTTATGCCTTCCGCCTTTAAATGTACCATATAAGCCTCCTGATTTTACTGTGGCAGGTAGTCGTTGGAAAAGCCAGTGTTTTCCGGTATTGCAGGATTAGAAAGTCCATTGTCGTTAAGCCAGTTGTAAAATCCGTTCCAACGCTTGGGGTCCATATATCCCCATACATCCACTCCAGCCTGATATTTATCAGCAAGGTATTTCTGGCTTGCCAGGACAAGGCCTTTATCAAGCTCTGGAGCTGCCTTACATAATATTTCTGCTGCTTCCTCCGGGTTCTTTGCTGCGTCTTCATACCCTTTGCTAACGGCACCAAGAAACGCTCTTGCCGTTTCCGGATCATTCTTTAAGAAATCATTACCGGCTATCATAACAGGTGTATAATAATCAAACACCGGATTTAAATCTGCAAATTGAAAATAATCGGTATCCAGTTTTTCTTCTTCCATCTTAACGCCTGCCCAGCCATAGAAAATCCAGATGGCATCCACTGACTTTGTTTTTAAAGCAGAAACTTCATCGGTCACTGTACTTGGAATCATCTCTATTTTGGAGAAATCTCCGCCATCCGCTTCCACCACATCTTTTATCATGGCTTTTTCCACTGGATTATCCCAGGTAGCATATTTTTTCCCTTCCAGTCCTTTGGGAGTATCCATGCCTTCCCCTTTTCTGGAGATAATTCCAGAAGTATTATGCTGAATCACAGCTGCCACAGCTGTAATCGGTAAGGCATTATCCCCAACCAGTGCCGGGGCCATGGTATCCTGAAATGCCATGCCAAATTCCGCTTTTCCTGAGGCGACTAAAACGGCTGCCCCATCTTCCGGTGGCTGTACAATATCAACAGAAAGTCCGGCATCTTTAAAATATCCTTTTTCCTGTGCAATATAAAGGCCTGTATGATTGGTGTTAGGCGTCCAATCAAGAACAAATGTTACTTTCTTTAAATTCTCTGCTTCTGTATTACCTGTCTGCGTTTCCTGCTTCTTACAGGCACTTAAGGATGCAGTAAGTGCCGCTGCAAGTAAAACTGCTTTCCCTGCTTTTCTTATGATTTTTTTCATTGTTTCCTCCAAATTAATTCTGTTAGATTTCTTCCCATGGCATACATTTTTTCGAGAGGTAGTCAACCCCCTTCATGAGAAGAAGGCTGATGACTGATATGAGAATAATCACTGCGAACATTTTATCAAAGGCAAAGGCCTTTTTCACCCGGGTCATATAGACGCCAAGGCCGCCAAATCCCCCCAGCCATTCGGAGATGACCGCACCTACTACTGCATAGGATGCGGAAATCCTCAGGCTGGAAAAGAACTGCCCCATGGCTCCCGGAAGCTTGATATAACGAAAAATACTTACATTTCCTGCGCCCATGGACCGAAGCAAGGTGACTTCATCCGGATCAACGGATTGAAAGCCGGAAAGGAGTCCGATGGCAACAGGAAAAAATGTGGTCAGCACAATCAGTATGATCTTTGGTGTCATTTCATAACCAAACCACAATACTAAGAGAGGGGCTAAGGCCACCGTAGGAATGGTCTGGGTAAGTATAATCACCGGATAAATTGCCCGGTAAAGTCCATGAAAATGATCCATGATAACAGCGATAAAAAATCCCAGTACCACTCCAAGAAAAAGTCCTGCAAATGCCTCTTTAAGCGTTATCTTCCCATGCTCCATCAGTGCCGGAAACTCCGTGATCAGTGCACGTCCCACGCTGGCGGGAGACGGCAGAAGATAGGCTTCTATGATACCGGCGGAACATATCCCCTGCCACAGGAGCAAAAGCCCCAATACCGCGGAACAGGACCAAAGCTTATTGGTGATGCTTTGTGACTTTCTTATCAATGGTCAATACCTCACCTTCCGGCCGGTAGGTAACTTTAATATAAGCGGCCACAGAAGGAGCGCCTGCACGAATGGCGATATGCTGGCATTCCTTTACAATATCCATCAGTTCATCATAATCTCCTTCAATGGCAGTCTCAAACGGCCCAACATAATAAGTCAGTCCCGTGCTTTTAATATAATCAATAACTTCATCTACAATACGGATTAAATCCTCATCATTCTTAGCCTCTGGAAGTGTTTGAATTGCTACGCTTGCATTCATATGTGTTCTCTCCTTTTCCTGTTATGTGCGTTATGCCCAGTAGGGCTGGTATGAAAAAACCCGCCCGGATATCCGGGCGGGTTAACAGGCAGAGCCTGAAAGTTTCCTACGCTGGCATTATCCAGATCAGGTTACAGGGTTTAAAACAAGACGGTTTTATCTCAGCCGGACTTCATCCAGCACCCCTTTTTAATTTTCTTTGAAAGTATACATCGAACCAGCGGGAATGTCAAGCTGGCCGGGTCCCAATGGGTATTGAATGGCTGCTGTCACTTTCAATCTGGTTCCTATATTCCTATGTTTTACTCGTCTTTTAGTTAGCAAAGGCTAACCGTCAATTAGTAGCATCCGGCCTGTTCACATTCGCAGGGCTTTACGGAAATAGAAGAAATCTTCTGATCGTTTAAATATCCGCAGGCGGATAGTCCTGCCCGTACTACCAGATTCCAGTTCTTTGCAGATAAATGATATGTGGTTTCATCGTCAAGAATCACTGTGCAGGCATTTTCCATAGAGCAGGTTTCTGAATAAGCAATCTTATACATGTTCTTTCTGCTGATGGCACCGATCTCTTCCAGCACATTTACCATACGGTAAACCGTTGCAGCTCCAATGCTTTCATCCACTCTCGACGCTTTGTAATAAATCTCTTTACAGCTGGAGCACTCATGTTCCAGAATTATATCCAGCAGCGTGAGGCGCTGTTTAGTTATTCTGCATCCTTTTTGCTTTAGTCGCTCAATAATGAGGTCCTTCTGCATTTTAGATGTACGATAGCTTCTGGAGTCGGTTACTTTTCTTTTTTCACTGATTACATTACGATTTTCCATATTGGCACCTCCGTTTACTGGTATTAATTCGTTATTAATTGGTATCGATTAGCTGCAATGTCCTCCGCAGTCCTTACAGGACTGACCGCACTGAATGGATTTTCCGTTCTTCTTATCACGGACCATGCTTCTGACTGCCAATGAAACTGCGCCGATAACGGCTAAGAGTACAACCACTGTTCCCATAATGAGCCTCCTCATATGTTGAGCCTGCATCTTCATGCAGGCTCTTTCTACGTGTACCGCGACTTATTTGGCGCCTGCCACACTTTTAAAATTTGCTTTTGAAACTTTACTGTCTTTGCCTGGTCTTACCAGAAGGAAGATAAATCCTGCAATCAATGCAAATGCAACGATTGTAAATACTCCAAAGCTTCCTGTGGTAATGAGTGTACCAATCTGGTAAACGCAAAGAGCCACTACATAAGCGAGGAGCGTCTGGTAACCTACTGCATACCAGAACCATCTGGCGCTGTTCATCTCTCGTTTGATGGCACCCATAGCAGCAAAGCAGGGAGCGCAGAGAAGATTAAATACCAGGAAGGAATAAGCAGCGATAGAAGTCATGCTTCCTGCAAGAGTTCCCCAGATTTCGCTTCCGTCTTCTGCCACTTCTGCAAAACCGTAAAGAATACCAAAGGTTCCTACTACGTTCTCTTTTGCGATCAGGCCTGTGATCGCAGCGACAGCTGCTTTCCAGTTGCCCCAGCCAAGAGGAGCGAATAACCAGCTGATGGTACTTCCCACTGCTGCCAGGATGCTGTGATCAAGTTCAAGGGTATCAAGAAGTCTGAACTGTCCGTCCACCCAGCCAAAGTATGAGGTAAACCATACTACGATGGTTGCAAGAAGGATGATGGTACCAGCCTTCTTAATAAAGGACCAGCCACGTTCCCACATGCTTCTTAAAATATTTTCTACTGTAGGCATGTGATATGCCGGAAGCTCCATAACAAAGGGAGCCGGATCGCCGGAGAAAATCTTTGTCTTCTTTAAAATGATACCGGAACAGATAATTGCTGCAATTCCAACAAAGTAAGCACTTGGAGCTACCCAGGCAGCTCCTCCGAACAACGCACCTGAGATCAGAGCAATAATCGGAAGCTTGGCACTACATGGAATAAAAGTAGTTGTCATGATAGTCATCTTACGGTCACGATCATTTTCAATGGTACGGGAAGCCATGATACCAGGAACACCACAGCCACTGCCGATCAACATTGGAATGAAGGATTTTCCAGAAAGACCGAATTTACGGAAGATACGGTCCATAATGAACGCAACTCTTGCCATATATCCGCAGCTCTCAAGAAAAGCAAGGAATATAAAAAGTACTAACATCTGAGGTACGAAGCCAAGAACAGCGCCCACACCAGCGATAATACCATCTAAAATCAATCCCTGAAGCCAGTCTGCACAACCCACTGCAACCAGGATGTTTTCTGCTATGACTGGAATTCCTGGAACATCAAGGCCAAAGAAGGAAAAGCCTTCACCAAACAGGTTATCATTGGTCCAGTCCGTAGCCCAGCCGCCGACGGTAGTTACAGATGCATAGTATACGAGGAACATGATAGCCGCAAAAATAGGCAGAGCAAGAAACCGGTTGGTAACAATCCGGTCGATCTTATCAGATATTGTAAGCTTATCCCGTTTGCTTCTTGTGTAGCACTCATTGATAATGGAAGAGATGTACACATACCGCTCATTGGTAATAATGCTTTCCGTATCATCGTCCATCTCACGTTCAATTAAGGTGATTTCTTCTGATACATCCGGTACCCGCTTTAACTGGGTTTCGATCTTACTGTCTTTTTCTAAAAGCTTAATTGCAAAGAAACGTTTCTGCTCTTCTGGCACATCGTTTCCTAACTTTTCCTCGATGGAATCCAATACGCTTTCAAGCTCCGCCTGAAATTTGTGTACCGGAACTGTATTTTTCTTTCCATTGGCTAATGCAACTGCTTTTTCCGCGGCCTGAGAGATACCAGTTCCCTTTAAAGCGGAGATTTCTACAACTTCACAGCCCAGCTTCTGGCTTAATTTGCTGATATGTATCTTGTCTCCGTTTTTCTCAACGATATCCATCATGTTGATAGCCATAATGACTGGAATTCCAAGTTCCATCAGCTGGGTGGATAAGTAAAGGTTACGTTCGATGTTGGTTCCGTCCACGATATTAAGAATCGCATCCGGCCTCTCTCCGATTAAGTAGTTTCTGGCTACTACTTCTTCCAGAGTATAGGGAGAAAGGGAATAAATTCCAGGAAGATCCATGATGATAACATCCTTATGACCCTTTAACTTTCCTTCCTTTTTCTCAACCGTAACGCCGGGCCAGTTCCCCACAAACTGATTTGATCCCGTAAGCGCATTAAACAGCGTTGTCTTTCCGCAGTTTGGATTTCCTGCTAATGCAATCTTAATTGACATACTCTACCTCTTTCTGCCTGTCAGCATTAATATGTTTGGTATTAGTTTTACCTAACTCATCTGTAAAAAAAATTATTCCACAACAATCATTTCCGCATCAGCCTTGCGAAGGGATAATTCATATCCTCTTACGGTGACTTCAACCGGATCCCCAAGAGGTGCGACCTTCCTTACAAAAATGTCCACGCCTTTTGTGATGCCCATATCCATGATTCTTCGTTTCACAGGGCCCTCACCTGTCAGCTTGGTAACCTTGACTGTTTTTCCTACTGGGATTTCCTTTAATGTCATCTTCTTTTCTCCTTCTCTAGCCTACAATAATCTTATTGGCCATATCTCTTCCGATTGCCACTCTGGAATCTTTTACATTAACAATCATATTTCCTCCGATTTCAGAAACAACAGTCACAACTCCACCTGTAACAAATCCCAGGTTCTCTAAAAACCGTCTTGTTTCTTCTTTTCCTCCGACTTTACGGATTACATTTGGTTCTCCAGCTTTTACCATTGTCAAGGGCATCCTTCGTCATCTTCTTTCTTTTATATTTATTGATAATCAATTCCATTTCCTGTAGGTTAGTATATGCTAACCCAGGGAAGTTGTCAATATCTTTATTAATATTTTTTATCAATAAATTTTTATTTGATGTTATGTCATCGGTATGATATACTAAAATAACTATTTTAGATTGAGGTGACGCTAATGATGCATACCAATGAATCATCAGAAAACTACCTGGAAGTCATACTTGTATTAAGCAAGACACGACCTGTGGTAAGATCTGTGGATGTAGCGGAAGAGCTTGGTTTTAAAAAATCCAGTGTCAGCGTTGCTATGAAACATCTTCGTGAACGAAATCACATTACGGTTACAAAAGAAGGATTTATATATCTGACGGAAGAAGGCAGGGCGATTGCAGAGATGATCTATGAAAGACATGAACTTCTATCCAATTGGCTTGTTACCCTTGGAGTATCCAGAGAAATCGCTGACGAAGATGCCTGCCGAATCGAGCATGTCATCAGCAAGGAAAGCTTTGACGCACTGAAAAAACATATTAATTAAAAAAAGGACCTGTTACGGTCCTTTTTTCATGCTTCACTACCAGATCTTCACCCGTTTCTCCGGGGGGACGTACATACCATCTGTCTCCTTGATCTCGGGATAAGCGAAGTAAAAACCATCTGTGGCACTTAACACTGCGTTCACCCTCACCTTTGCCGGGGAATGGACATCTGTGTTAAGTCTCTTAATCATGGCCTCAGGCGTGTATTTAGAGGCCCAGATGGTGGCATACTGCCGAAACAGATGGCGCAGGGCTTCTTTGTCGTCTCCTGCAATGCTTGTAATGCTGGCCAGAGCCCCTAAGTCAGCGATGTTTTCATTTAAGGTCTGGGCACCGTTTACATGGCGGCCCTCATATCCCTCCTGGCTGTCATAATAAGCTTCCACCTGACTGGCCAGCTCTTTAAATTTGGCTCGGTCTTCCTCTGTCCACCATACATGATAATTTCCATTTTCATCGTATTGGGAGCCGGAAGAATCAAAGGCGTGGCTGACCTCATGGGCAATGACCATACCAATTCCTCCCAGATTGGAAGCGTATAACGCATTGGAATCATAAAAGGGAGGCTGTAATATGGCGGCCGGAAATACGATTTCATTTCCCGTGGGGTTATAATAGGCGTTGACCGTCTGAGGTGTCATGGCCCATTCCCCTTTATCCACCGGCTTTTTCACCTTCTCTTTTTCCACCTCATTCCTTGCTTTTAGCAGGGAGAGGACATTGCCTATAAGACTTCCTCCCAGTTCTGAAGACAAGACTTCTGCGTTTTTATAATTATCTGGCCATTGGTCGGGATAGCCTATTTTAAGGGTCATATGGTCCAGCTTTTTCACCGCTGCTTCTTTCGTCTTTTCCCCCATCCAGTCCAGAGCCATGATTTGCTTCTTATAGGTATCAATGATGGTTTCTGCCATGGCCTTAATGGCTTCTTTGTCTTTTTCTGAAAAGCATTTCTCCACATAGAGGCGGCCAAATTCAAAACCAAGCATATCCTGAGTCATCTCACTTGCCAGCTTCTCATCGGATTTTGTTTCCTTTATACCATTCTGGATTTTGTGCCAGTTCATATAGTTATCCCGAATCTCAGGAGTCAGATACCCGGCAAAATCATTGATGAGGCTAAATACCGCGTAATTTTTAAGAAGAGGCAGAAACTCTTCGTTTAAATATCCGCTGATTTTCTTTAACTGTTCTTGTTCTGTTACCACAAGGCCTGGCTGCTTTGAAAGTCCGGCTGCCTGCAGGAATATGTCTATGGTGCCGTCTGGGAACATCTCCTTTAACATCTCAGGTGTGTAAGGGTTATAGATGATTTCCGGGTCCCCTTGTTTGCTTAAAGGAAGGGCACTCTTAGCCAGATCCTTTTGAAATGCCAGGATATCTGCTCCCGCTTTTTTCGCATCCTCCTGGCTTAGGCCAGAGCTTTCCATGATCTTTTCTATATAGGCCTGGTAATTCTTTAGAAGTTCTGATAAGGACTCATCTTCCAGAGTTTCCTTTCCAGGTCCAATATCTGCTCCGTTTAGATAGAGTGCATAGCGGCTGGAATCCTTCATATCCTCATACCACTGGGGAAGAATGAGGCTCCCAACTCCTAAGTCGGAATAAACCGTTCCCAATGCCTTCATATATTCTGATACACTTTTTGCATCTCTGATACTGTCAATATAAGGGTTCAATGGTTGAAGACCGGCATTTTTTCTTCCTTCCATATCAAGAGCTGTCAGATAGAAATCCCCAATTTTCTGCTGGATGGACCCTATCTTTGCATTTGCCCGGTCATTGACTGCACTTTTTAGTACACCATCTAAAATATCATAGGACTTCTTATCCAAATCATAAAAATAGCTCCATTGATTGGAATCCTTTGAGATTTCTTTTTCACTGAGCACCTTTTGATTCACATAATCATAGTAATCCGTTGCCAGGGCCTTTCTTTCTTCTTCCGACTGGGCACTTTCTGCTGTTCCGGAGACATTGACCGGCTGGGCCTTTGTTTCCTCCGGGTCAGCCTCCTTTTTTTTGCTGCATCCACTTAAGATAAATGACAGTGCCAGAACAAGTGCCAGGAATAAGCTGATGGTTCTTTTCATAAGTTCCCCTTTCTCTTTCATTCCTTTTATTGGACTCAAAAAAGGAAGTGGATGGCTCCACTTCCTTATCTGTCATATATCTTATTATGTTTAAGCTTCGTCAGAATATACAGGACCATCTTCAATTTCATCCTGTGCCTGAAGTGCTTTGATGCTTAAACTGATCTTTTTCTCATCTTCGTTAAAATCAACGACTCTTGCTTCGATTTCCTGACCAATTGCAAGTACATCAGATGGCTTCTCTACGTGCTCTCTGGAAATCTGAGATACATGAAGAAGTGCATCTACGCCTGGCTCTAACTCAACGAATGCGCCGAAGTCTGTCATACGAGCAACTCTTCCTGTTACCACATTGCCTACTGCATATTTCTCAGAAGCATCTTTCCATGGATTTGTCTCAGGGAACTTTAAGCTTAATGCGATCTTATCGCCGTTAATGTCTTTGATTAAAACTTTAACTTTCTCTCCAGCCTTGAATGCTTTTTTCGGGCTTTCTACTCTGCCCCAGCTCATCTCAGAGATATGGAGTAAACCGTCAGCGCCGCCAAGATCGATGAATGCACCGAAATCAGTTACGTTCTTAATGGTTCCTTCTACAATATCACCGGTATGGATTCTGCTGAATAATTCTTTCTGTAATTCTGCTCTCTTAGCAACCATAAGCTGCTTTCTGTCGCCGATGATTCTTCTTCTCTTAGGATTGAATTCTGTAATGATGAATTCGATTTCTTTATCTGCATATTTAGATAAATCCTTCTCATAAGTATCAGAAACAAGGCTTGCAGGAATGAATACTCTTGCACCTTCTACAACAACGCTTAAACCGCCGTCAAGGACCTGTGCAACTTTTGCAGTTAATACTTCGTGGTTTTCGAATGCTTCTTCCAGCTTCTTGTTGCCTCTGTCTGCTGCAAGTCTCTTGTAGGATAAAGCAACCTGACCTTCACCATCGTTTACCTTAGTAACTTTGGCTTCCATCTCTTCTCCAACCTGTACAACGGTGGTAAGATTTAAATTCTGGTCATCCGTGTACTCGCTACGCGGGATGATGCCATCAGACTTGTAACCTATATTCAAGACGATTTCATCTTCTTTTACGTCGATGACTTTACCAGTGACGATCTCTCCTGTACGTATGGTTTTTAATGATTCTTCTAACATTTGTTCAAAACTTAACTCTGACATTAGTATGAACCTCCTCGATAATATGATTCGGGGTTGAAGCCCCGGCTGTAATACCTACGCTGCGCACAGAATTTACACAATCAGGATCTAAATCACCTAGTGTCTGGATATAGTAAGTATTCTTACATTCCCTTCGGCATATCTCGTACAGCTTCTGGGTATTAGAACTGCTTTTTCCGCCTATGACAATCATGGCATCCACTTCTGAAGCTATCCGCTTTGCTTCCACTTGTCTTTCCTGTGTTGCATTGCAAATCGTATTTAAAACAAGTATATCATACCGCGTTTCAGAAATTTTTTCAACTAAATCTTGAAATTTCTTGTAATTAAATGTCGTCTGTGATACAATACACAGCCTTTCTCCTTCGGTTAGAGGTAAAGCTTCCACTTGTTCGGGTGTTTCCACCACTAGAGTATTTGCATTTCCCCAGCCTTTAATACCCTCTACTTCCGGATGCGATTCATTTCCAATAATTATCAGGCGTCTTCCGTCTTTATTCTGCTCCTGAGCGACCTTATGTATCTTCCTGACATAAGGGCAGGTGGCATCAATCACCTCAATGCCATTCTCTTCTAAGATCTCATAAATCTTTCTGCCAACGCCGTGGCTTCTTATGACCACCACACCATCTTTCAGCTTACGAAGCTCTTCTTCTGTTTCTATGACTTTTACGCCCTTTTCTTCTAAGTCCCTGACCACTTCTTCGTTATGAATGATGGGACCGTAGGTATAGATGGGCTTATCGTTTCGTTTTAGCTGTTCGTAGACCTGGTCAACGGCGCGCTTTACGCCGAAGCAGAATCCTGCTGATTTCGCAACTACCACTTCCATGACTACTTCTTCCCTTCTTTTTTTCGTTCAAGGAACAGCTCCAAAATACGATCCTCCACCTCTTTTTTTGTCATGTCAGAGGAATCCAAAAGAACGGCATCCTCTGCCTGTCTTAAAGGGGAATTTTCCCGGTTCATATCCCGGCTGTCTCTCTCTATAATATCTTTTTCTATGTCTTCCAGCGTGTATTGTCCCTGGTTTTCCTTTAGCTGTGCAAATCTTCTCTTTGCCCTCACCTTACTGCTTGCAGTGAGATAGATTTTTAAATCTGCCTCTGGGAGCACGCAGGTTCCTATATCTCTTCCGTCCATGATTACGCTTTCATTTCTGGCAAGCTCTTTTTGAAGTTCCACCAGTTTTTCTCTGACGGGCAGATAAACGGAGGTAGCTGAGGCCATGTCACTGACTTCTCCGGTGCGGATCAGTCCGGAAACGTTTTCCCCGTTTAAAATCACCTGCTGTTCCCCGTTTTCGTAGGAAATGGTCACCTTTACGTCTTTTGCTGCCTTAAATATGGCGACTTCATCTGCCGGTGAAATGCCCATTCTTAAAAAATGAAGAGCCATGGCGCGGTACATTGCTCCTGTATCAACATAAACAAAATGAAGCTTTTCTGCTACTGACCTTGCAATGGTACTTTTTCCGGCACCAGCCGGACCATCTATGGCTATATTATAAACCTCTTTCATCCTTCGAACTTCTCCTCTCCTGCAGCATTCCCTGCTGCCCATCCGGTGGACCAGGCAATCTGTAAATTAAACCCTCCGGTCACTGCATCAAGATCCAGTACTTCTCCTGCAAAATAAAGACCGGGAACCAGCTTTGATTCCATGGTAGAGGGATTTACCTCCTTTACGGAAACACCGCCCTGGGTGATAATTGCCTCATTATAGGCACGAAGCCCGGATAAGGTAAGGGTAAATGCCTTGGTTATCTGAATGATTCTTTGGCGTTCTTCCTTTGTAATCTCATTGACCTTTTTCTCCGGCGGTATCTGGCTTCTGTCAATCATAACAGGAACCAGCTTGGCGGGGTAGAGGTGATTCAAAGAGTTTTTAAACTGCTTATTGATAGCTTCTTCAAAATCCCGTAAAAGCCTGGTATCTAACTGCTCTTCGGTAAGTGCTGGCTTTAAATCAATGGATAAGGTAAGCGGACCTTTTTTTAATTCTTTGGCAGCATAGCTGCTGGCACTTAATAATACAGGGCCGCTGACGCCGTAATGGGTAAAGAGCATCTCCCCAAATTCCTGGTAAATGGTCTTTTTCCCTTTTAACACTGTGGCCTCCACATTGCGAAGGGATAATCCCTGAAGCTCCTTTACCACCGGCTCCTCAACCACAAATGGAACGAGGGCTGGAGATATGGGCGTAACCGTATGGCCAGCTTCCTTGGCTAGCTCGTAGCCATCTCCAGTGGATCCGGTCAGGGGATAGGAATAGCCTCCGCAGGCTACAATCACGGAATCTCCCGTAAACTGGACTTTCTTTCCTCCGCTATTTAAGAGAAGTCCGGTTATGGAACCGTTTTCTATGAGAAGCTTTTTCACCTCTGCGCGGTAGTGAATGGTGACCCCTAAATCCATCAGTCTTTGGTTCAAGACCCGGATAACATCAGAGGATTTGTCTGATGCAGGAAAGACCCGGTTTCCACGCTCGGTTTTAAGCGGACATCCAAGCTTTTCTAAAAGATCCATCATATCAAAATTGGTAAAACCGTAAAAACTGCTATATAAAAATTTGGCATTGGTCACAACGTTTCCAAACAATTCTTCGGTATCACAGGCATTGGTCACATTACAGCGGCCTTTTCCCGTGATAAAAACCTTTTTGCCAAGCTTTTCATTTTTCTCAAAAATGTGGACGGTACTGCCCTTCATGGCTGCTGCTATACCAGCCAGCATCCCTGCAGCGCCACCGCCCACGATTAAAACCGTATTCATGCCGTATCCTCCTGGTTCATTCACTCCTTTTCTACTTTACACGAAAAAAGAGGAAAATACAAGCGGTCACGGATTTTTCTTTGACTCCTTAATCTTTGCTTCCAGGGCTTCCACCACTGTTTTTAAGATCTTTACTCTGGCATAATACTTACAGTTTCCTTCTACCACAATCCAGGGAGCATAGGTGGTTGAGGTACGCACAAGCATCTCATTGACTGCCTCCTCATACTCATCCCACTTCTCTCTGTTTCTCCAGTCTTCTTCCGTTATTTTCCACTGCTTCTGAGGATTTTCCTGGCGGGCCTTAAAGCGCCGCTCCTGCTCATCCTTATCGATGTGAATCCAGAACTTTAACACCACAGCGCCTGCATTGCCTATGTGATTTTCCATCTCATTGATTTCCTGGTAAGCCTGCTTCCACTGATTTTCACTGCAAAAGCCTTCCACCCGTTCCACCAGAACACGTCCATACCAGGTGCGGTCAAAGATGGCGATGTGACCTGATTTTGGCATGTGATTCCAGAACCGCCAAAGGTAATGATGGACCCGCTCTAAATCGTTTGGCGCTGATGTGGGATATACCTTATAGCCTCTTGGGTCTAAATGACTGGTGAGGCGCCTGATAGCGCCGCCTTTTCCTGCTGCATCCCAGCCTTCAAAACCAAGGACCACGGGGATTTTTAACAGGTAGATCTGACTGTGAAGCTCATCTAAGCGCTCCTGAAGAACGTCAATTTCTCTTTTATACTCTTCCTTTGTTAAGGTCTTTGTTAAATCAACTCCCGAGAGCACTCCATTTTGATACTCCTTCGTCCGGATAGGAACTTCCTTTTCCTTTCGTTCTCCGCGGATCAAACGAAGGTGGTATGCCTCCTCCAGACGGTCTGCCACATGGGTCATGATTTTTACGGCTGCATAATCTTTATCCGTGGCTTCGATAATGGTCCAGGGAGCATAGTCCATATCCGTATTTTCAAGCATCTCTTCACAGATGCCAAGGAACCGGTCATACTCCTTATTCCTTCTCCAGTCGTCTAAAGAAACTCTCCAGCTGGTACTTTTTGAGCTTTCCAGCTTCTGAAACCGGTCCTTCTGCTCTTTTTTAGAAATGTAGAGAAACAGCTTGATGATGACCATACCATCATCGGTCAGCTGTCGCTCAAAGGACTGGATATCCTTATATGCTCCCTCTATGGCGCAGGCTTCTATCTTCCCGTCAAACCGCTCCATGGTCACCTGGCGGTACCAGCTCCTGTCAAAGAGGGCGATTCTTCCCTGGGCCGGAAGCTTGGTCCAGAAACGCCACAGAAACGGGCGCATCCGCTCCTCCTTGCTGGATTTGTCATTGGCATACACATCGAAGCCTCTTGGGTCAAGGGCCTGGATGAGATGATTGATCTGGGTGCCTTTCCCCGATGCTCCCATGCCTTCAAATACAATGGAAACAGGGATGTTGGCATCCTTTAGCTTTCGCTGCAGCTCTCCTAACCGTTCACTTTGTTCCTTGATTTTATCCTTATATTCTCGTTTATCAATGGTTTTAGACAAATCAATTTTCTCTAGCATACGCCATCCCTCCTGGATTAAGCCGTCATGCCTCCATGTGGGAAAATACCTTTGCCACTTCTGGCATGACCTGACTGATCTTTATCATCTGCGGGCACTCTTTTTCACAGCGGTGGCATGCCTTACAGCTTTCCGCATTTATGGAAATGTTCCGGTATCCTTCCACAGCTTCTTTTTCTTTATGAGCAGCTGTCATATTGTATAGGGTGAAGATGTCTGGAATAGGAAGTCCAAAGGGGCAGGGAATGCAGTAGCGGCAGCCAGTGCAGCCTACCAGTGCCATGGAATCGTACACTTCCTTTGCCTTTTCATACATTACCTTTTCTTTATCCGTCACCATATGAACATGACTTCTATCCGCATAAGTCAAATTTTCTTCTAACTGGGTTTCATCGCTCATTCCGCTTAGGAGCAGGCTGACTTCCGGCTGATTCCATAAAAAGTCCAGAGCATATTCCACACAGGTTTTATCCTCTGGGAAAATCTCTTTTACGTGGGCGGCCGGTGCTGCCAGCTTACCGCCTAAAAGCGGTTCCATAATAACCACGGCAAGTCCCTTAGAAGCGGCCTCTAATAAGCCTTTTTTGCCTGCCTGATGGGTCAGATCCACATAGTTATACTGAATCTGGCAGAAATCCCATCCATCATAATAATCTAGGATATCCTGAAATACATCATATGAATCATGGAAGGAAAAACCAAGATACTTAATCTTTCCCTGTTCTCTTGCCCGCTCCATCTTTTTTACAAGATCGAATTTTTTAACCGTATCTTCAAACCGGTCTCTGCTTAAGGCATGAAGCAGATAAAAATCAACGTGGTCTGTCTGAAGCTTCTCTAACTGCTCGTCTAACACAGCTTCAAAGTCTTCTTCCTTTTGAAGCTTCCAGACAGGACATTTGGTAGCCAGATACGTCTTGTCCCGGTATCCGTCAAGAAGAGCCTTTCCAACAATCCGCTCGCTTTCTCCCTGGTGATAAGGATATGCGGTATCAATGTAATTGACTCCTTCGTCAATGGCATGGCGAATCATCTGAATGGCCCGTGTTTCATCCACCTGATCATGTTCCAATACGGGAAGTCTCATGGCTCCAAATCCAAGTGCTGATACTTTTAATCCTGTTTTTCCAAATTCACGATACTGCATAATTACCCTCCGCATGTGTATTTAATACTGTAATTGTATCATATTCGACCTGACATAAAAATACTTTTCTGGAAAAAAAGAAAGACAGGAATCACAGCTTTATAGCTGTTCGTTCCTGTCCCTTTTTTATACTTCTGTCATAATAAAGATATCGTAGATTGCCTTAATGGCTTCCTCAAAATCTGCATTCTTTACACCGATAATAATATTCAGTTCACTGGAGCCCTGGTCAATCATCTTTACGTTGACCCTGGAATGAGCCAGTCCTGAGAAAATCCTTCCGGCAGTCCCTCTGGTCGCTTTCATTCCACGTCCGACCACCGCGATTAAAGCAAGGTCTGATTCCATTTCAACAAAATCCGGTTCCACAGCCCGATGAATTCCTGCGATTACTGACTGCTCAAATTCCTCAAATTCGGACTGATGAACAAAGATAGTCATGGTATCGATTCCAGAAGGCATATGCTCAAAAGAAACGCCGTACCGCTCAAATACCTCTAAAACCTTTCTCCCAAAGCCAACCTCAGCATTCATCATGGCCTTTTCAATGTTAATGGAGCAGAACCCTTTTTTACCTGCAATGCCTGTAATGGTGTAATTGGGCTTTCTGCAGGTGCTTTCCACGATTAAGGTTCCCTTATCCTCCGGTTTATTGGTGTTTCGGATATTGATGGGGATGCCTTCTTTTCTTACTGGGAAAATGGCATCCTCATGAAGCACGCTTGCTCCCATGTAAGCCAGTTCCCTGAGTTCTCTGTATGTAATGGTCTCAATGACCTCAGGATTTTTAATAATTCTTGGATCAGCCACCAGAAAACCAGATACATCGGTCCAGTTCTCATACATATCTGCATGAATGGCCTTTGCTACAATAGAACCTGTGATATCAGAGCCGCCTCTGGAAAAGGTCTTAATGGTCCCATCTTTTTTCGCTCCGTAAAAGCCGGGAATGACTGCCCTTTCTGTATGACCTAGACGCTCTCCCAGCTCCTTGTCTGTAAGGTCTGCTAAAAAGGCTCCATCCTCATCAAAAAAGATAACGTCTGCTGCGTCGATAAATTCGTAGCCCAAATACTCTGCCATCACGAGGCCGTTTAAATATTCACCTCTGGAAGCCGCATAATCCTTTCCGGCCTTTTTAAGGAAATTCTCTTCAATGGTGGAAAATTCAAAATCCAGGTTCAGGTTTAAATTAAGACCGTCAATGATCTCATCGTACCGTTCTCTGATCTTTTCCAAAATCTTTTTATAGCTTTTTCCCTGTAATGCTGCCTCGTAACACTGATACAGCATATCAGTTACTTTTTCGTCCTTGTCACTACGCTTTCCAGGTGCGGAAGGTACCACATATCGCCTGCTTTTGTCTTCCCGAATGATATCTCCAACCTTTTTAAACTGCTTCGCGCTGGCCAAAGAGCTGCCTCCGAATTTCACAACTTTTTTCATAGCGTCTCTCTCCTCTGATACAGGTTATTATCTGGATATTTAACGGAAATAATATCCCAATTGCTTTCTGATGTCAAGCATTTTTCAAATATATTGCATAATTTTCCATTTTCATGTATAAATAATCCTTCAATGTCCTGGTTCTTAAGAAAGGTGTTCCAGTTCTGCGTTTACACGTTCCTCGCAGGAGCGCATGGCAAGTATGGTCTTCTCAAACAAATCTTCCAGGGTCCAGCCAAGAGCCTGTGCGCCGTCTGTAATCACATCTCTGGAGCAGCCGGCTGCAAACTTTTTATCTTTGAATTTTTTCTTTAAGCTTGATACCTCCATATCCATGACACTCTTTGAGGGGCGCATTCTGGCTGCAGCACCAATGAGGCCCGTGAGTTCATCGGCAGCAAACAGTATCTTTTCCATCTCATGCTCTGGCTTTGTATCCACGCAGATACCGTAGCCATGGCTTACAATTGCATGGACAAGCTCTTCTTCTGCCCCGATTTCAAAGAGAAGCTCCGGAGCCTTTTTGCAGTGCTCCTCCGGGAATTCTTCAAAATCCACATCATGAAGAAGACCTGCAAGCCCCCAGAAATCTTCCTCTTCGGAATATCCCATTTCTTTTGCATACCACCGCATGACTCCTTCTACGGTCAGTCCGTGAAGCAGATGGAAGGGCTCCTTGTTATATTTCATAAGCAGTTTCAGTGCTTCTGGTCTTGTAATTGCTGTTTTCATCCTATTCGTCTCCTTATCCTAACGTTCTGTGTTCTTTGTAAATTCTTCCTGAATATTACTCTCCCCTGTTACCTGAATTCCGTTCTCTTCTAAGAGCGCTGCTGTCATGCCGCTGCCGCCTGTCCTTGTTCCGGAAAACGTGCCGTCGTAAATGGTCCCATGACCGCAGGAAGGGCTTCGCTCTTTTAATATGGCCCGTTTGCAGCCGTAAAGCGTTCCGATTCTGAGGGTCTCTTTCGCACCCCGTTTAAAATAATCTGTGACGTCCTGCCCCTGCTCATTGCTAACAGACCCATCTGCCTTCCTCTCTGCCGGCAGCCGGGGCGTCATTAAGCCTCCTAACTGCTCCGGACAGACTGGAATCAGATTATAATGTTTCATCAGCGATACCACTTCTTCTCGTTTGCCGTTACCGCCGTCGTAGCGGCAATTCACTCCCAAAAGGCATGCGCTTACCAGTATGTTTTCCTTATTTTCCACCTTTAAGCCTCCTTTTATAAGTCTTACTGTAGCAAAAAAAAGAAAGAGGTTCAATCCCTCCTTCTTATTTTCGTTCCACAATTTCATCTATGATCCCATAATTCTTGGCTTCCTGGGCCGTCATATAATGATCCCGGTCCGTATCCCGGTCAATCTCTTCTATGGTATGCCCTGTATTTTCTGCCATGATCCGGTTAAGCTTAAGCTTATCTGATTCCAGCTTTCTCGTAAAAATAGAGATATCCGTTGCTTTTCCTCCGATGTTCTGTACCGCCACCTGATGAATCATGATTTCAGCATTGGGAAGAGCAAACCGCTTTCCCTTTGTTCCACCTGCCAGAAGAAATGCACCGTAGCTTGCTGCAAAGCCAAGACAAATGGTGGAAACATCACATTTGATGTGTCTCATGGTATCGTAAATGGCAAAGCCTGCTGTGACCGAACCGCCTGGGCAGTTAATATAAAAGGATATATCCTTAGATGGATCCTCTGCCTCCAGAAAAAGAAGCTGGGCGACGATAAGTCTGGCCGATTCGTCACTGACCTCTTCTCCTAAAAAGATGATCCGCTCCTTTAACAGGCGGGAAAAGATATCATAGCTCCGTTCTCCTGCCGACGTTCTCTCAATGACATAGGGTACAAAACTCATGCTGCACACCTCCAGGTTCCTGTTTGTCGGGAAACGATCTCCACCGTTCTAAGTTCCTTGCAGATTCCTTTTTCTCTGTACGTCTTTGGCGTACATCCGTATTCCTTTTTAAAGGCCAGAGAGAATGCCTGCTGGGACTGATAGGATGCCTCCAGGGCAATATCAGCAATGGATCTTTCTTCTTCCATAACAAGCTTTTTAGCAGCCTCTGAAAGCCTTCGTTCCTTAATATAGCGGTGCAGGGTACAGCCGGTCACTTCACAAAACATGCGATTTAGATGAAACCGGGAATATCCGGTTCTCTTTGCAATAGTCTCCAGATCCAGTCCTTCCTCCAAAGACAATTGGGCTTCCACATATTCAATTACATTTTTAACGGTCCTTTTCTTACCTTCCATGTTCCACCTCCATCTTATGCCTCTCATTATATCAGCCAATAAATTTTTTGTCTTAATAAAAAATGCGGTTATTTTCAGCTTTTTTCCATAAAATAGTTGGATATGATCCATCATTTAAACTGGATAGAGAGAAAATTCATCAAAAGGGTCTTAATAATAGTAAATCCTACTATTTTTGTAGAAAAAACAATGACATTTCCTTTGAAATATAGTATACTTTTAAGTGACAAGATATATCGAACGAAAGAAAGGAAGGCTGCAACATGTATTGTGTAAAAAAAATCAACGACGATCTATTCTGGGTCGGGGGAAGTGACCGCCGTCTGGCTCTGTTCGAAAATGCTTACCCGATTCCAAGAGGGATTTCCTATAATTCTTATGTCCTGCTTGACGAAAAGACGGTTCTTTTTGATACCGTTGACCGTGCCATTACCGGACAATTTTTGGAAAATGTGGAAGCTGTGCTTGATGGAAGGGATCTGGATTATATTATTGTCAATCATATGGAGCCAGATCACTGTGCTACCTTAGGAGAGATTGTAAGAAGATATCCAGATGTAAAGGTCGTATGCAATGCAAAGACCGTTCCCATCATTAACCAGTTTTATGAATTCGGTGTTGATTCCAGAGCAATTATTGTAAAGGAAGGAGATACCTTAAGTACCGGTAAGCATAACTTTACCTTTTATCTGGCTCCCATGGTCCATTGGCCGGAGGTTATGGTTACTTTTGATACAACAGATAAGATCCTTTTTTCAGCCGATGCCTTCGGTACCTTTGGCGCGATGAACGGGAATTTATTTGCAGATGAATTGAATTTTGAGCGGGACTGGCTTGATGATTCCAGAAGATATTATTCCAATATCGTAGGCAAATACGGTCCGTCTGCCATGACGCTATTAAAGAAGGTAGCTCCACTTGACATTCAGATTCTCTGCCCGCTTCACGGTCCGGTATGGCGCTCTGACATCAACTGGTACGTGGATAAGTACTTGACCTGGAGCAGCTATGAGCCAGAGGATAAGGCCGTTATGATTGTTTATGGTTCCATTTACGGCAACACAGAGAATGCTGCTAATATCCTTGCAAGCCGTCTGGCAGACAGAGGCGTGAAGAACATTGTTGTTTATGACGTATCCGTCACACATGCCTCAATTCTCATTTCAGAAGCGTTCCGGTGCAGTCATCTGGTATTTGCCTCTGCCACCTATAACAGCGGTATTTTCAGCAACATGGAGCACCTTCTCATGGATATGAAGGCCCATAACGTGCAGAACCGTACCGTAGCTCTTATGGAGAATGGTACCTGGGGTATTACAGCAGGGAAAAAGATGGCTGAAATCATCTCCGGCATGAAAAATATGACCATTCTTGATGATATGGTCACCATCAAATCTTCCGTCAAAGAAGATCAGCTTGTGGACATCGCAGCTCTTGCTGATGCCATTGTAAAGACCTTATAATTCTTAACATACAAAAATCCCTCCCAGGATACAGCTCATTTAAGCTGTTCCCAGGAGGGTTTTTGATTTCTTATCTTTTGAAGTACCAGTAAGAATGCAGCGGCATAGATTCCCCATCTGATGAGACCTCCAATGTTTATGTAATGAATCATAGTAAATATCATACAGCCTGTATTTGCCAGAATCAGGATAATTCTTGCTTTTTTCCTGTAGTATATCTTTTCTACCTCATCCAGTCTCTTATTCTCATTATCAGCCGGGCTTAAGAAAAAAATAATACCGTCGCATAAGGCCAATAATCCCCACAACAAGAACTGATTGATTTCCATCTGAGATAACAAAAGAATGATTGAAATGTAACAGCAGGAAAACAGATAACATCCTGTTTTTGTCTTTGCATGATATCCCCCTGCACTTCTTCTTAATGGTATGAATACGCATCCAATCAGGATTAACTCCGGGACCAAATGAAAGCATATTGCAATCCATAAATATGAAATACAATGAGCGATCTTTAAGATCAGACACTCCATTCCAAATTTATAAAGCTCTCCATCTTCCTCCGAAATAATCTGATGGAATACCAGCTTTTTGGTAAACCATATTTCCCATGGTATCATCCGGAAATCACCTTAAAATTTTCTTAGTTTCTTTGCATTTTCAGGTAGTTTTGGCTGGTAGCCAATGAAAAAACAGGAACTGTTTGCTTCTGTTTTTGCAGAATTTAAGATTACTTTTGATGCCAGTTTGAGTGACAATTTCTTTAACTCATCCTTCATTTTGACGCCTCCATTCTTTTTTCTTATTAAGAATATATGACTTCTTCCCAGCATTATTCAAAACCTAATACAATCTTAAGATTTTGACCGTGTATCTTAAACTTCAATGACTTTTAGACTGGGAGAAATGATCAAAGGAGCTTCTGTCTGATTTTTTACATCTTCTACAGAAATACCAGGAGCAATTTCCTTTAACACCAGACCTTCATCTGGTATAACATCAATAACTGCCATATCTGTCACAATGGTCTTAGCCACATGAGCTGCAGTGAGAGGAAGTCTGCATTTACGAAGTATCTTCGGTGATCCGTTCTTATTGACGTGCTCCATAGCCAGAATGACTTTTTTGGCGCCTACCACCAGATCCATGGCTCCGCCCATTCCCGGTACCTTTTTGCCTGGAATCATCCAGTTGGCAACATTTCCTTCTGAATCAACCTCCAGTGCTCCTAACACCGTAACATCCACGTGGCCTCCCCGTATGATGCTAAAGGAGAACGAGCTGTCAAAGAAGCTGGCCCCCTTTACCGTGGTCACGTAATTTCCACCTGCATCGATACAGTTAGGGCTCTCATTCCCCTCTCCGGCATTTGGTCCAACGCCAAGGATTCCATTTTCCGCTTCCAGCATGATATGAACATCTTCCGGTATGTAATTTGCCACCATGGTAGGCATTCCTATCCCAAGGTTGACGACATCACCATCTTTTAATTCCTTTGCAACTCGTTTCGCAATAAATTCTCTCTTATCCATTATAATCCCACCTTTACGATTGCATTTACAAAGATTCCAGGAACATTGATATGATTCGGCTCCAGCGTACCTGTCTTTACCACCTCATCTACTTCAGCAACTACATAATCAGCCGCAGTAGCCATGACAATATTAAAATTACGGGAGGAACCTCTGATGATTAGGTTTCCTTCTTCATCGGCCTTTTCTGCTTTTATAAAGGCCACATTTGCCTTTAAGGGCATCTCAAGAAGATATTCTTTTCCCTCAATCTCCAGCTTCTTTTTTCCTTCCTCCACTACGGTACCTACACCAACAGGAGTTAAAACACCTCCAAGCCCTGCACCGCCGGAACGGATTTTCTCTGCCAGGGTTCCCTGAGGAAACAGCTTTACTTCTGCTTCTCCTGTCATAAGAAGTCTTCCTGTCTCCGGATTGGCGCCGATATAGGAAGCAAAGATACGGCTGACTCTTCCGCTTTTCACCAGCTGATAGATGGATAATTCTTTGGTTCCTGTATCATTGGATATGATGGTCAAATCCTTGGCTGGATTGGTGTTTAACAGAGTGTTCACCAGATGCTCCGGATGGCCTCCTGCCAAAAATCCACCCACCATAATGGCATCTCCGTCTTTTACTTTTTCTACTGCTTCTCTGGCTGTCATCAATTTACTTTTCATGATCGATACCTCCTTAGCTTTCTTCTAAGTAATCATACATAACGCTTCCATAGGGAAGGGTCAAATCTGCGATAAAATGCTTTCCTTCCAGGCATTTCTTTATGGGAAGGTCTGCGACCGGTGCATTGACATGAGGCGTCAGGCTTAGTCTTGCAGGCCCTGACCAGGCACCTTTCACTGTAATGTCTTCCAGTTCATAGGATACCAGCTGAGCAATCTTAGGACTTCCGTCCACGTCGGGGATCAGCTTTAAGTTCACCTGGGTCTTTCCTATGGTTTTAGCAACTGCCTGATGATCAAGTGTGTTATATTTAAAGGGCATAGTTCCCATAGCCACCAAAACGTTATTATAAATCAGAGTACCGGTTAGGGTTTCTGTTTCCTCAACCTTTAGAGAGGGGTGACCCCATTTTTTAGGAAATCCCCAGATTTCCCGGCCTCCAAGAATGGCGGGACCATTGTTTAAATACATCTGAGAAATAAAGTTACAAGGTTCTCCGTGATAGAGGCAGGGAATGACGACTCCGCTTTCTTCGTAGGAACCTAAACCTGAGGAATCCGGCATTTTAATCCATTCATAGACCACTGTATTGCTCCCGTCCGGCTCCAGAGGCTCCGGGACAGCCTGGCGTATGGTTTCCGGGTCGGATTCGTAGGTAACGGTAAAGAATTCACGGTTTATGAACCGGCAGGGTGGACGGCCGTAGCTGGCACTTGCAGCCGGCATGGATTGTAAGGCTAAAATATCTTCTTTCTTCATACACATCTTCCTTTCTTTGTATTATGTATGTTAAATGGCGGCGTTTTCTACCAGCATGGCAATTCCCATGCCTCCTCCGATACATAAGGAAGCAACTCCATAATGAGCGGATCTGCGCGTCATTTCATGAATGAGAGTGACCAGTATTCTGGCTCCGCTGGCCCCTAAGGGATGGCCGATTGCAATGGCTCCTCCATTGACATTGATTTTTGATGCGGGTATTTCCAGTTCTCTTGTGGCAGCCACAGACTGAGAAGCAAATGCTTCATTGATTTCAAAAAGGTCAATATCCCCTACGGTAAGTCCCTGTTTTTTCAGTAAGGTGTCTACTGCCTTTAATGGTCCCATTCCCATGTATGCAGGATCAAGCCCCACCAGGGAATACCCCTTAATATAAGCTGCCGGTTTTAACCCATGCTCCCTGCATGCCTCGTCTGATGCTACAAGCATGGCTGCTGCGCCATCACTGATGGGGGAGGCATTACCAGCTGTGACAGTTCCATCTGGCCGGAATACAGTTCTTAAGGTGGATAGCTTTTCTTTTGTGGTATCCGCTCTCACGTGCTCATCTTCGTTAAAGAGGATTTCTTCCTTCTTCTTTTTGACGGTTACTGGTACGATTTCTCCATCAAATACGTGATTCTTCTGTGCTTCTGCTGCTTTTTTATTGCTCTCATAAGCAAATTCATCCTGTTCCTGTCTTGTTACGTGATATTTTTCAGCCACATTTTCCGCGGTAAGACCCATATGATAATCGTTAATGGCACAGGTGAGGCCATCTCCCACCAGGCTATCTACCAGTTCACCGCTTCCAAGACGGTATCCGTTTCTTGCATTTCTCAAAAGGTAGGGAGCATTGCTCATATTCTCCATTCCACCTGCCAACATTATGCTCCCCTGTTCTGCCAGGATGGAATTGTAAGCAAGAGCTACTGCATGAAGGCCGGAGCCGCACACGGTATTGATGGTTGATGCCGGTACATTCACTGGGATTCCTGCTTTTATTGCAGCCTGACGGGCCGGGTTCTGACCATTGCCAGCCTGAAGGACATTGCCCATATAAACTTCATTAATGAAAGAACTATTTACATTGCTTTGATTCAAACACGCTTTTATAACGGTTGACCCGAGTTCCGTGGCACTTAGGGTGGAAAGAGTACCATTAAAGGATCCAACTGCAGTTCTTAAAGGACTTACTAACGCTATTTTTTTCATAATCATTCATTCCTTTCATTTATTCGTTTGTCAGTTACCAAGATGAAACAATGATTTCAAATGTGAGACTTCGATTCAAAAATAAGTGATGTAGAATAGTTATTTTTGCTCCCTTCTGTTGTGGATTGAATTACAAACGTATTTTAACTACTCTTAAAGTTTGATTTCAATACAAGTGGCATAACTTACAGTTTTTGTTGTATGACTGACAGAAAAAGGAGCATATAAAGCATCTGCTCCCTAAAATTTTGATTTTAAGTTCTTAACAATAAATTGGAATCATATACTAAAAATCGGCCTGATATGCTCCGGATTTTGATTCTATATAGCTATCATTAAACCCTAAGCATATGATTCAGTCTGGGGAATGGGAAACCTTTTTTATGTTTTCCCATGGACGAACTAAAAGGAAGAATAATTAAGAACATTCACTATGAGAATTGTAAATTGAATCTTTGTTGCATCAAATTTCACAAATTTTTAAAACACAAATAAGCCCTGTCATTATTGAGATCAGGGCTGACGTTAGGGAATCTTCCACAAATAGTGACAGGTTGAAAGCTCTTTAAAATCATTCATAAGAATGAAATCCTGTGTTACAAATTAAAAATAATTTTACAGCTGAATTTTTTATTTACTTCCTCTAAAACCATGCTGCCATCATACTTTTTTATGATATTTTCCACATTAAGCAGACCGATACCATGATTTTTACCCTTTCTTGATACGGGCTTTCCCAGATACCACTTTTCAATGGGCATGGTACGGTTGGTGATGTTAATAACAATGAATTCATTGTATTTGTCCAGCTTCATATCTATGAATCTGTTGTTCGGGACCATGTCGCACGCCTCGATTGCATTATCCAGCAGATTTCCAAAAACAGTGGTAACTTCTATGGGTTCCATAAAGCTAAGATCAACAGCCCCGATTTCTAAGTTAAATTCAATGGAATGAAGGCAAGCTATTCGTTTCTTATCATTGAGCAACACGTTTAAGATTGGGTTGTTGGTGTAATCCTCCAGGGAGAGAGGAATGAGCATCTGACCGATTTCCCTGGCATAGGTTATAGCCGTATCATGTTCCTTTGCCTCATACAGGGATTCAATCAGGTTCAAATGTTTATTGACATCATGGAGAATTTTTATGGATTCATTGTATTTCTCTTCCTGGTCTTCGTAGAACTCATATTGAAGGGTTGACTGCTGCTCCAAAAGCTTTAGTTTTATCTTTAGCTGGCTGTTTTCCTCCACGAATCTGGCAAAATAAGAAAAATAAAGATCTGCAATCAAAATGCACCCCATATTAACGAGAATCAATATGTGGTCTTTCTGGCTGTTTACCTTGGATATGACAAGAAAGATAACAGCTAAATTGGCTATACTGTATAAGATAACAATAATTTCGATGAGACATTGGGTCCTGTTAAACGTCCGGCCTGCTTCTTCTTTCCAAAGCTTTGCTATGATCTGATAATAAGAAATCAGTACAAACAATTTGGAAAAGGTGATTTCCATGCTTTTGGCCATAATTGGCTCTACGTTATGTATTTGAAACTTCCAAAAGATATAGTCTAAAACTTCAACACCAACTGCCTCGCATATGGATAGAATTAATATTAGTACGGTAACATCTACTAACCGGTGTATCACCTTTTTATTGATATGATGAAACAGCAAAAGATTTACAGTGCCAGGAAGAACGATCCAGCTTAAGATATTTATGATGGGATTATTTAATAAGTTAAGACATACAAGGGCAATAAATACCCCTGTTTTTACAAAGAAATATAGGCAACGCTTTTGATAGATTCGCTCATTTCTTTCTTCTATGAATTGAAATACAATAACAATGTTGACCAGACATGAAATGATGGATCCATATATAAAAATAATGTAACTTTCCATCTCTTCTCCTAAATCGAATTCTGTATAAATGTATTTAATTTTTTTCTAAACTCTGCGGATCGTTTCTGTGAAACAGGTATGATATCATTATTATTTAAAAAAACTTCGTAGCCTTTTATCTTTTTCACATGACGTAAATTAACTAAAAAACACTGGTGGCAGGTTTCAAAATTGTGTAACTGCATCTTGTCTGCCAGATCTTTCATTTTATCTTTAAAGAAATATTCTTCCTTTTCCAGTTTGATTTTAATCTTTCTATTAAAATATTCAAAATAAAAGATATCATCTACTTCAAAATCCTTGATTCTGCTTTCCAGTTCCCCTTTGTCCGTTATCTCCATAATCTCAAATGCCACGGTTTCTTTATCTTCGTGTTCTTCCTGAATGCAGGATAAGATTTCATCCAGCTGGCGGTCTATCTTATCCTTTGTAACAGGCTTTACTAAATATGCAAATGCATGGGCCCGGTTCACAGCCTGTTTGCAAAACTGCTTGTAGCTGGTGGTATAAATTATTTTTAACCCTCTGTTAGATTCCCTGATTTTCGTTCCTACCTCTATTCCATTCATTCCGCCTAATGCAATATCAAGAAATAATAAATCAAACGTCTCACTGGATTCAAGCAGCTCTTCTCCTGAGCAATACTTTTTGATGTCATAAGAAAATGGGCTCTGGCTCATGTAACCATTCACCAAAGTTTCTAATTTATCCGTATCCTTCCTGTCATCGTCACAAATAGCTATTGAAAGCATCCATAATATCCTCCTGTCATATACATAAAGTTCCTGTTATGCCAATATTTTGTCAAGTTTTTTGCATACTGCCGGCCATTTCTTCTATAGGCAGAGCTTCTGTCGATGAACTTCTTTGACTCTGTTAATATATTAACATATTTACCACAGAAATTACCAATATGTAATAAATAACCTTTTGCAAGTAATTATTCATATAGAAGGTAGAGATATGTTTAAAACCCTTTTACTTCAATTCCCTTTACGGCAAGTTCCTCCCGAATCCTTTTAACAAAGGAAAGGGCGTTGCGGCCATCCCCATGAACGCAGACGGAATCCGCCTTTATAGAAATGTCTTCCCCGTTAATGGCTCTTACCCTGCCTTCCTTTGCCATGCGGACCACCTGTTTTACCGCTGCCTCTTTCTCTTCGATCACAGCTCCCTTTTGATTTCTTGAAACAAGGGTTCCATCTCTTTCATAAGCCCTGTCTGCAAATACCTCACTGGCATAAAAAAGTCCGCATTCTTTGGCTGCCCGGAGCATCTCGCTTCCGCTTAAGGCCAGGAGCACCAGACTGTCATCCACGTCATGGATGGCTTCACAGATGGCGGCGGCCAGTTTGTAGTCCACGGCTGCCATGTTATATAAGGCTCCATGAGGTTTGACATGATAAAGGCGTATGGTGGCGCTGTCACAAAATGCTTTTAATGCCCCGATCTGATAGGTAACACATGCCTTTACTTCTTTTGGAGACAGATTCATGTTTCTTCTGCCGAATCCATTTAAGTCCGGAAATCCAGGATGGGCCCCCGGCCTTACTCCGTGTACCTTACAAAGCGCAACGGTACGTTCCATGATCAGCGGATCTCCTCCATGAAATCCGCAAGCAATGTTTGCTGAGGTAATAAACGGAAGAATCTCTTCATCCATACCCATCTTGTAGGCTCCGAAGCTTTCTCCCAGATCGCAGTTCAAATCAATGGTTGGCATATTTCTTCTCCTTTCTTTTACAGGTGTCAGCTATATTTAAGAACCGTGTTCTTTAAATCGGTAATAAACATATGGCCTGGAGCATGGGTTATGGCAAAGGTCGGTTTGCTGTTCATTAAAACAGCCTGAGGAGTAACGCCGCATGGCCAAAATACTGGGATTTCCCCTTCCTTCACCGTTACGGGATCGCCGTAATCGGGGACTGATAAGTCCTTAATCCCAATGGCTTCCGGGTATCCGATATGTATGGGAGCACCGTGTACCTTAGGCATGGCAGCGGTCACCGAAACGGCTGCCGGAACCTGACTATGAGGGATGGGTCTCATGCTGACCACCATGGTTCCGGAAAAAACTCCTGCAGAGGTGCAGGGAATACTGGTATTGTACATGGGAACATTGACCCCTTCTTCTATCTGCCTTACGGGTATGCCTGCTTCTAAAAGCTCCGCTTCAAAGGAGAAGCTGCATCCGATAAGAAAGCTAATGAGCCTGCCCTTTGTTTTCTGGTATTCATCAAACAACGAGGAGATATCAGTCGGTTCTCCCGTGCAGATTCCATTTTCATATATCCGGTATCTTGGAATGTCTCTTGTAAGATCACTGCCTTTTGCCGTTATGGGAAATGATTTACTGCCTGCATCCGATACCTCTAACAAGGGACAGGCTCTGGGATTTCTCTGACAGAACAGCAAAAAATCCCAGGACAGCTCTTCCGGAAGTATGACTAAATTTCCCTGAGCATACCCGTTGCACATTCCTGTGGTAGGAACATCTATCAAACCTTCCCGTATCAGTGATCTTACCTGCCATGGCTTACTTTCTGCATAATCCATATCGTTTCTTCCTTTCATACTGATTCGTTCCATCTTAATTTCCAGCCGCTGACAGGAAACCCTTACAGGCAGCTAAAAGCCTTTGTTCCTCTCTCCGGCAGATATTTACTGCCTCCTGTGGGGTTACAAACTGAAACGTCACCCATTCTCCGGGACGTAACTGAGCCAGGGCTGGAATGTCCGTGGAAATTACTGTTGCTATCTTGGCATAGCCTCCTGTTGTCTGGTGGTCTGCCATCATTACCATGGGAAGACCGGAGGCTGAAACCTGTACCGAGCCTTCCACAATTCCGTCAGATATGATATCCGCTCCCTGTATCATATCAATTACAGGACCTTCAAGCCTCAAGGCCATGCGGTCACAGTCGCTGGAAAGCCGGTAAGGGTTACGAAGAAAGGTCCTCACTCCCTCCTCCGTAAATGCCTGAATCTGTGGCCCTTCTACTGCCCGTAAAAGTACATATTCCGCTGTCCCATAATAGCGTTTGGGAGTAGACGGTCTTTGAAGCAATGGCTGTTTTACAAAAGGCGAGGACCCATGTACATTTCCCTGAATGCTTTTCCAAAAATCTCTGACCTCTTCTGTGGATTTTCTGGTTGGAAGAATATCTCCCTGCTTTAATGGCCTACCCTTTACGCCTCCAAGCCTGCATTTTAAATTGGTGGAACGGCTTCCCATAACGAGAGGAACATCGATTCCTCCATACACAGCCAGGTAAGCCCTTAAGCCCTTTCTCCCAAGGGATAAGGTGAGCACATCCCCTTCCTCCGCGTAAATTGGTTCATACATAGGAACCGGGGTTCCATTTAAGAAAGGCTCCATGTCTGCGCCGGTCAAAGAGAACACCTCAGGGGAGGTGAAACGAATTTCTCCTCCCCTTAACGTAAATTCCACCACAGCGGCCCCACATTCTCCATCTAAATTACCGGCCAGGAGATTGGATACTCTCATGGAATATTTATCGCAGGCTCCGCTTTCCTGAAAGCCCTGGCTTTGATATCCTCTTCTTCCCATATCCTGTACCGTTGACAATGCTCCCGGCTGTAAGATTTCTAATGCCATTTAGTCACCTCATTTCCTGTGTCCGGCTGATTGCATCATATTCCTTTTGATCGATTGGAACAAACCGAATGGAGTCACCGGCCTTATAAAGCTTATCCTCTCCCATCTGAAGCTCAAAAAGCCGAAGAGGAGTCCGCCCAATCAACCGCCAGCCGCCGGGAGACTCCATCGGGTATATACCTGTCTGTTCTCCTCCGATTCCTACTGACCCAGACGGAATGACCGTTCTTGGCGTGGAAAGTCTTGGGGTATTTATCCGGGGATCCATGCCTCCAAGATAGGGAAATCCAGGCAGAAAGCCAAGCATATAGATGCGATAGTCCCTGCCGCAATGAATGTGAACTACCTGGTCTTCTCTTAAGCCGGTATGCTTTGATACAAAGGAAAGGTCTGGTCCGTAAATCCCTCCGTAGCAGACGGGTATTTCAATTAATTTCCCTGAATTCGTTTCTTCCTTCTCTTCCGCTTCCTGCAAGGCTAACAGGTATTTAGATACCTGTTCATAATCAGTAATCAGGGGATTGTAATAAACAAGAAGAGATGAAAAGGCAGGGACTGTCTCTATGATTCCTTCCGCCTTGGAGGATAAGACCTTCCGATTCAGTTCCATGACCCTGCGGTTTGTTGCTTCATCAATGGAATTTCCCAGCTCTGCAAGTACCCCGCGGTCTCCAACTGCCTTAAGTATCATAATGTTCCTCTCCTTTCTGTAACATGGATTGCTTACTGGCTCTCAACCTATCCCGCTTTCGCCTTAGCGGTAATTTTCCTGCTACCGAAAGAATCCTTTGGCAATGACGGGAGCAAACCAGTGCTCTGAATTGCCGGAATATCGTACGGCATAGGCTGTACACTGTCGCATCAGACTTAGGATACCTGTATTCATTCGGGTATTAAAGCCATCAATTCCCGGTAAAAGAGAACCTGTCATGTCCACCAGACCGCTCCTTGAAGCCACCCGCATCACCTCTGCTTCCATCTCCTCCCGGTGAAGAATCTCCATATCCCGCTTTAGATAGGCAATGGCAGCCATCATGGCGTAACAGCCCCAGTCCGAGCAGGTGGCTGTTATGATATGGTCGGTACTGCTGGCAGAAAGAATTCCTCCCTTGCAGCCGCAAGTGCATTCTTCTGGCCCGGTAAAGGGGACGTATTGGGTAATGTGGCTTGCGATGGCACCCATGCCGATTTCATTTCCCAGATCACCGATTGCAATGTTTAAGACTCCGGCGGCCCGAAGCATATCCCACAGGATATCGCTTTTGGCTTCCAGGGCTGTCACATCCCGTCCTGCTGCGTTATGGTAGACTCCCAGATGATTGGCTCCAGGCGCTTCCACGGAAATAACGGCTGTGGGCATGGCTTCTTTCATAAGCCACTCTCCGTCTATTTCTGCCCGTTTGGAATTTTTCGTAAAGGCTGCTACTCCCATACTGTAGGGAAGCTCTCTTACCACCTTTAAGTCTTCATAAATATGAAGGCCTACCACTCCGGCGCACTTTTTCACCGGTTCCACGCAATCCCCAGGGCAGAGAATGACAGGCTTAGCCCCAAATGCCAGAACCAGGGATCTTGCCAAAAGAATGGCGCTTACCATTCCATCCATTTCTGGCTGCTTATGGGGAAGAAGTACAAATCCTGTGAGAATATAGACAAAATCATCTTCCTTCACCGTGTTGCACAAGCTTTCCGCCGCATTCATGGCAAGGGGCTCTCCCATGTAAGCACGGCTTCCTGCATAGAGAATCCTGCATACTCCGTATCCCCTGGGATCTAAGTTCATTAAAGAATCCAGATTTTCTCCGACGTTTCTTTTTTCCAGCTCTGCTCGTTCCATCATACCCTCCCGTATGTGATTCCAACGTGTGATAAAAATCAGTCAAACAGGCTATTCTTTCCTGTATAAGAAAGGTATTCGCTGATGACCTCATTCTGGATCCGGGATAAGGAAACAGGGTCCTTTCCTCCTACCGGTTTGCCGTCGATCTGATTGGCATGGAGACAGAAATTAGAGGATGAGGTCACAATGATCTCGTCTGCGTCCATAAGCTCTGATAAGGTAAATGGGCGTTCGATTACCGCTATTCCCAGCCGATAGCAGGCAGATATCATATGGGTCTTAGAAATTCCGCGGAGAATCATGGTGTCATTGGGATGAGAGTAGAAAACTCCGCCTTTTAAGATAGAAACATTGCTGTGAGCGCATTCCGTCACAATATCTCCCCGGTGGAAAATGGTTTCATCGGTTCCTGCTTCCTTTGCCTTCTGTGAGGCTATCACAGAAGGAATGAGATTTAAGGTCTTGATGTTGCAGTGGTAAAATCTGGTATCCTCTCTGGTAATGAGCTTAATGGGGACATCAGGATCATTTAGCTTATTGGGGCGGATCATGACCCACAGCTTACCGGTCATATCGTCTCCATAGGTATGATTCCTGGCACCTGCTCCCCTGGTCACCTGCCAGTATACGAAATGCGTTTCTCCCTCCACCATGGAAAGCAGCCTGGTCAAAAGCTCACCCAGTTCCTTCTTCTCCATGGGAATCTTAATATCCAGAGCCTTTGCGCTGGAATAAAAACGGTCCAGATGATCCTCTAAGAGATAAACCTTGTGGTTGCCTCCCACGGAAGCATCATAGACTCCGTCTCCAAAGAAATGAACCCTGTCGTTAAATGGCACGGTAAGTTCCTCTGGCGTTCCGATTGTTCCATCATAGTATGCAAGTTCTTTCATTGATTCACCTTCTTTTCCGTAATGACACCAAATCTTAATCTTATGCTTTAGCCCCAGGCGCTCCGTATTGAGACACAGGTCATAATTCCCTCCCCATTATACACCCTTTTAGAAGCACGGGATAGAAATGTTTTCCTCCTACTGTCCCAGGTATGCTTTCTTCACCCGCACATCCCGTAATAGCTCTCCTGCATCTCCCTCCATGGAGATTTTTCCTGTTTCCATGACATAGGCACGATTTGAAATGGACAACGCCATTCTGGCATTCTGCTCCACCAGTAATATGGTGATCCCATTCTTATTTACTTCTTTTATAATGGAGAATATCTCCTTGACCAGAAGAGGGGATAACCCCATAGAGGGCTCATCCATGAGGATCATCTTCGGCCTTGCCATTAAGGCGCGGCCAACAGCCAGCATCTGCTGCTCTCCTCCTGATAAGGTTCCTGCAAGCTGCCGTCTTCTTTCCTTTAATCTGGAAAACCTGTCATAGACGTCTGTCATGGTGGCTTCCATATCCTTCTGATCTGCAAATGCTCCCATTTCCAGATTTTCTTCCACGGTCATCTGTGGAAAGATGTGTCTGCCCTCTGGCACATGAGCAAGCTTTAAGCGGATGATGCTGCTGGGCTCTGTTTTTCTTAAATCAGTTCCTTCAAATTGGATTTCTCCTTCATCAGCCTTTTTAAGACCGGATATAGTCCTTAAAATGGTGGTTTTCCCGGCTCCATTTGCACCGATTAAGGAAACAATCTCACCCTGGTTAACGTGTAAGGATACGTTATGGATGGCTTTAATCGCTCCGTAGGATACGGATAAGCTGCGGACCTCAAGCATCTTCCCCCACCTCCTCTTCCTCTTTTCCCAGATAAGCCTCAATGACTCTCTGGTTGTTTGCTATTTCCTTTGGAGTACCAGAGGCTATGGTGGTTCCAAAATCAAGCACCTTAATTCGTTCGCAGACCTTCATGACCAGGCTCATATCATGTTCAATGAGAAGAACCGAGATTTTAAATTCCTTTCGGATATAATTGATGATTTCAAGCAGCTCCTCCGTTTCTGTAGGATTCATACCCGCCGCTGGTTCATCCAGCAAAAGAAGCTTCATATCCGTTGCAAGAGCCCTGGCAATTTCAAGCCTTCTCTGCTCCCCATAGGGTAAGTTTCCGGCCTCCAGCTCCTCTCTGCCTTCTAAGTGAACCACCTTTAAAAGCTCCTTCGCATGGCTCGTAAGGGTCGCCTCCTGCTTCCAATACCCGGGAGTGCGGAATATAGCATGAAAAAGACCATAAGATAGCCTGGCGTTCATGGCAGCTTTCACGTTATCAATAACCGACATTTTCTTGAATAATCGGATATTTTGAAATGTTCTTGCAATTCCTGCTTCTACGATCTGATAGGTGCTTTTTCCATTCATGCGCTGCCCATTTAAATAAAAGGAGCCTTCCGTTGGTTTATATACTCCGGTAATTAAGTTAAATACAGTGGTCTTCCCCGCTCCATTTGGCCCAATGAGTCCAATAAGCTCAGATTCTCCAATCTCTAAGTCAAAGCTGTCAACTGCCTTTAACCCGCCGAACTGGATTCCAAGATTTAGAACCTTTAACACTGGGTGCTTTTTTGCCTCTTCTGCCATGGTTACACACCTCCATTCCTTTTTGTTCCTAAAAGCCGTTTGATGATGCGGGTTAAGGAAAATTCCCAGGTTCCGAATATCCCTCCCGGCTTAAAGATCATGACCAATACAAGAATGACAGAATAAACCAGCATTCGGTATTGGGAGAACTGACGGGTCATTTCCGGCAGGGAGGAAAGGAAGGCCGCACCTATAATGGAGCCGGTCAGGGAGCCGGTTCCTCCGATGATGACTTCGGATAGCAGTTCTGCAGAATACATGAAATTAAAATTGGTAGGAATCATGGCAGTCATATAATGAGCATAGATTCCGCCCCCCACTCCGGCAAAAAAAGCAGCCACAGTAAAGGTCATTACCTTATAATAGGTCACATTGATTCCCGAAGCTGCTGCTGCGATATAGTCCTCCCGTATGGCTTTTACCGTCCTTCCAAACCGGCTTCTTACATACATATACATGATTGCAACACAGCCTGCCATAATCCAGTAGCACCAGTAAAAATCAGACAGCTTTAAAATCCCGCTCATGGTCTTGCCGCCTCCTGTAATGGCGAAGTTGCAAAAGCACACCCGGATGATTTCAGCAAATGCCACGGTTACAATGGCAAGGTAATCCCCCCTTAAGCGAAGGGCTGGTATGCCGACCAGAATTCCCGTAACTCCGGCGGCGGCCCCTCCTGCCAGAAGGGCAACAAGAAACAGGAAAAAATCCGGCAGGCCTTTTCCGGCTAGAGCTGAGGATACAATGGCTGAGGTATAGGCCCCCACAGACACAAAGCCTGCATGCCCCAGAGAAAATTCTCCCATAAACCCTACCACTAAATTTAAGGAGGCTACCATTATAATTGTATAACAAGCCGTCGTGCATATTCCCTTTATATACTGGGTGGAGGCACCAAATACTCTGGTCTCAAAGAGAAGGACAAATAATAAAAAGACAAATAATACGCCTAAAATATTTAACAAATAAGATCTTTTAATCTGTTTTTCCATGCTCTCCTCCTTATACCTTCTCGCCCATATTCTTACCAAGAATGCCGGACGGTTTTACCAAAAGGATGACGATCAGTATGGCATAAGTAATGGCTTCATACCAGCCTGGAGCAATCAGCTTAACAAAGATCTCAATTAGCCCCACTAATATGCCTCCAAGCATGGCTCCAGGTATAATTCCAATTCCCCCAAGGACCGCAGCAATAAAAGCCTTAAGCCCCATCATGGAACCCATATCATTGGTCACTCTTGGATATTTGGTGCAGTACATAAGGGCTGCCACAGCCGCCAGTGCAGAGCCAATGGCAAAGGTAACGGTAATTACCTTATTTACATTGATTCCCACAAGCACAGAGGCATCCCGGTCCTGGGGAACAGAGCGCATGGCCTTTCCCATTTTCGTCTTCTTGATAAAGAGCTGGAGTCCTGCCATCATGATGACGCCTATGAAAATGGTGAGAACTACATTAAGAGGAAGGGCTGCTCCCAGTACGTTGATAGTCGGCAGATCAAAGATCTTCTGTACGTTCTGGGGCTTTGCGCCAAAGAGCACCATTGCCAGATTCTCAAGGAACAGACTCATGGCAAGGGCCGTAATAAGAGCTGACATGGAACCGGCCTGACGGACAGGCTTATAAGCCACTACCTCAACCACCACACCTACGAGAGCACAAACGATAATTGCGGCCAGAACGGAAAGCCAGGCGGGCATTCCGGCATTTACCATCAAAGGTATGGTATAAAATAAGGTGTATGCCCCAATCATGATAAAATCGCCGTGGGCAAAGTTTATCATTCGGATAATTCCATAGACCATGGTATAACCCAGAGCGATCAAAGCATAAATAGCTCCCTGATTCAGCCCGTTGATGACGCTTTGAAAGAATAATGAAAATGTCATAGGCGGATTCCTTTCTCCTTGAAATGGAAAATGTGCAAAAGGGCCGATGTCCGGCCTTTATGCACATCTCCTGTTCATATCTATGCTTCCTAGTTCTTAGTGCCTTCTGGTGACAGGGTCATAAGCCATTTTACCTTACCGTTATCAAAGGTATTGATGGCAACGGATTTCTCCGGGTCTCCGTTTTTGTCAAGAGTAAAGGTTCCACCTACTCCGGTAAAGGTCATTCCGGTCATTCCCTTTACGAGAGATGAGGTGTCAGAAGCACCACCATTTTTAGCTGCTTCGGCAAGCATATAGATGGCGTCATAGTAGAGAGCTGCACAGGCATTTAAGCTTTCCTTGCCGTATTTCTCTGTATATTTGCTTACAAAGTTGGTAACCGCAGGGGCAGTATCCTCCGAGGAGTAATGGTTGGTGAAATAGCAGTTGCTGAACTTATCTTCAAAGCCCTTGGTATCTGCTCCATCCCAGCCGTCGCCTCCCATGATGGCTCCGTCAAATCCTGCATCCCTGGCTGCTCCTACCAAAAGAGGAACTGTATCTAAAAAGGCTGGATAAAAAAGGAAGTCAGCTCCCTTTGCCACCACCTGAGAGGTCTGGGAAGAGAAGTCTGTATCCTTTGTGGTACATTCCCCGGTATAGACCACCTCAATGCCTGCTTCTTTTGCATTTTCAATAAAGGCATCCTTTAAGCCGTTGGAGTAATCGTCATCCTTTGCATAGATAATCGCAGCCTTTTTCCAGCCCTTTTCCTTGGCAAACTGTGCTGCCATCTTTCCCTGATAAGGATCAATGAAGCAGTCTCTGAAAATAGTGGGGCCTTTTAAGGTTACATCTTTATTCGTCGCCCCTGTTGCAAGGAGGAGCATATTGTCCTTGGTTGCCTGTTCTGCAATGGGAAGGGTAACCGAGGAAAAGAAGCTGCCGACAACGGCGTCGGGACTTTCCTTTAACAGGCTGTTATACGCGTTAATGGCCTGCTTTGCATCACTTGCATCATCTACTACTTTACCGCCGTTTACGATTTCAATTTTGTATTCCGAATCGCTTAAGTTAATTTCTTCCGCCGCCATGGTAATGGCATTTTGTGCCCCCTCTCCATAAATGGCGGAGCCTCCGGTTAAGGGACCAATGACGCCTACCTTAATGGTCTTTCCCTCTTTTGCCGGTGCGCCGTTTGCAGCGGCTGTTGTTTCCCCCGAAGTGCTGCCCCCAGCAGCGCCTTGCTGAGCAGATGAACTGCAGCCTGCCAGGAGACTGGCGGACATGGCCGCCGTAAGGACGAGAGAAAATAATCTTTTTTTCATATTCGGTTCCTCCTCATGCTTTTTTAGTTATGCAAACATTATAGAAACAAAAAAAAGGAGCTTTTTCCCACGGTGATGCTGGGGAAAACCTCCTCGTTCTCCTTTTGAATCCCATAGTAAAAGGACCCGAAAAAGCGAAAAGAGCCGCAACCGTAATAAAACGGTTGAGACTCCTTCGTTCTCTTGTTTGATATGTTGGGTGAATTATAGCACTTGTTTTTCTAAAATACAATACATTTTTAAAAAATATTATTTTTTGTGAAATATATATAACTTTTAAAACCTTTTTATTTCATCTTCACAAAAATGGTTTCAATATCTGTCTATGACAACTCCTCCTTGAAAAATAGTCTTAACCATGCTATAGTCTTTCACAGGGAATGAAATTCTCCCCTGGCTGCGGCCTAAATTGCTGTTTGGCTGATGACTTCTGCTCGGTGCAGGAATTATCAGCTTTTTATGTTGGAGGTATTATGTTAAAGAAAGTATTTCTTTTATACCGTGACCTTATTTTACTCACCTTAATTGCTGTTCCTATTGGAATTTTAGCAGGCCTTGTTGACACCGTATTCGGACGTACCCTGCTTTGGCTGACAGAGATCCGGTCACACCATGTTTTCTGGCTTCTTCCTTTTCTTGGCGTTGCAGGCGTCTTAATCCTGTGGTTTTATAAGAAAGCGGGCGGGCGAAGCATAAAAGGTATGGCCCTGATCTTTGAAACGGGCCACGGAATAAGTCCGGATATCCCTCTCCGGCTGATTCCCTTTTCCATCTTAAGTACATGGATTACACATCTGTTTGGAGGAAGCGCAGGAAGGGAAGGAGTTGCAGTGCAGATTGGTGGCACCATCGCCCATTGGTTCGGCAGACGGCTTCCCATCAAAGATAGCGGCAAAATTCTATTAATCGCTGGTATGGCGGCTGGCTTTGGCGGTTTGTTCCGCACTCCCATAGCTGCTGCATTTTTCGCTCTTGAGGTCCTTACCGTGGGAGTTCTGGAGGAAAAAGCAGTCCTGCCGGCACTTTTTGCTTCCTTTACAGCAAGCTATGTTTCCGGCTTATTGGGCCTTGAAAAGTTCACCTTTCTTTTAAAGGATCAGATACTCATTTCCTGGGAACTGGTTGTGAAGCTAATCCTTGCAGGTGTTATATTTGGCCTTACAGGAAGCTTTTTTTCCTTCTGTCTTCATAAGACAAAGGAATCCCTTTTAAAATGGTTTAAAAAGCCTTACTTGCGGATTTTTATCATGGGTACTACCATCAGCCTTTTCTCCCTTCTTTGCTGGGAAGGACGGTATTCCGGTCTTGGTACGAACTTAATCGCCATGAGCTTTGACCATGGCATATATACCTGGGATTTTGCTTTTAAGCTTTTGTTTACTGTGCTCACACTAGCCGCAGGCTTTCAGGGCGGTGAGGTGACTCCCCTTTTTTCCATCGGAGCATCTCTTGGGGTCGTCCTCTCTTCTCTCCTCGATCTTTCTCCTGTGTTTTTGGCGGCACTGGGCTACGCCGCAGTCTTTGGGAGCGCCACCAATACCCTTCTTGCCCCTATGATCATGGGAGCTGAGATTTTTGGTTGGGAATATTTCCCTTACTTTGCCATCGTTTGTGCACTGGCCTATAGCTGTAACTTTAACCTGTCCATCTATCCTTTGCAGAAAAGAAAAGATGGAGATTAAAAGGGTGCTGTAAAATGGAAAACATAATGCTTTCATTTTACAACACCCTATATTTCATTAAAGAAGCTTTATGATCTCTTCCAGCTCTTCCGATAACACCTTCGCCAGCTCAAAATCCTCACTTTTTAAAGCAGATTCTATTCTTGTCTCGATTGTCTTTTTCTTATCTTCTATCTCCAGATAATCCTTGCTGAAATGTTTGGCATAGATCATCTTACGAAATTTTCGGATGCTCATCTTCCGTATGGTCTTATCTTCAATCATTAAAACATAATCCGCACAATTGGCTATGGTCTTAAAATCGTGAGATACCATAAGCACGGCACCCTTATATTCCTTTACCGCCTTTTCCAGGGCAATCTGTGAATAAGTATCCAAATGGCTGGTAGGCTCATCAAGAAGGAGTAAATTGGCTTTTGTCACTGAGATTTTCGCCAATTGGAGCAGGTTCTTTTCCCCTCCGGATAAATTGCTGATTTTTTGACTTAATACTTCATCGCGAAAGCCATAGTCCAGCAAATGCTCCCTGATTTCATCATAGGTCTTAAATCCTGCCTCAAAGAATTCATCCTGTACCGTATTATCTTCCTTCAGCATCTCTCCCTGAATCTGAGATAAAAATGCCAGTGTCACATGTTCCCCTATCTCAATGGTATCCAGCTGGTTCTTATAGATATCCCGAAGAAGGGTGGTTTTTCCGGTACCGTTAGGACCTATGAGTGCGACTTTGTCAGATGAACCAATGAAAAAGCTGGCATCTTCCAATAGAACCTCCTGAAAGGCCACATGGTAATGATCCACCTTTAATACCGCTGTATCCGTCACCTCACCTAATTCCGGTAATCGGATTTCCGGCTGATGGATTTCCACAAAGGGAGCTTTAATTCTTCTGGCTTCCAGACGTTCCAGTATCTTTACTCTTGCGTGGAGTGATTTCCCTCTGGCTGCTTCTGTATGAGCTGTTGCTACATTTCTAAGTTTATTAACAATTCCCTTTACTCGTTCAATCTCTTCCGTATCAGCCGCAGCCAGCTCCTGCAGCTCAATCTTTGTTTGCAGGAGGGAAAGCTTATAATCAATATACCTTCCATTAAACTCCTGAAGCTCTTTATTTTCCAGATGAATGATTTTATCAAAGCAGTGGTCCAGTAAATACCGGTTGTGGGTTATGATTAGCATCATGCCTTTGTGAGCATTGATTAAGTCTTTAAGGGAATTTAAGTTTTCAAAGTCTAAAAATGCATCCGGCTCGTCCATGATAATGAGATGAGGATTTGTAAGCATTTCCTTAATGACCTGAATAAGCTTATATTCACCACCGCTTAAGCTTGAGACCAGTGATGTTTCAAGTCTGCTTAGGTCTGCCAGATTAAGCTTTTTTCTGATGTTGTTTTCAAAATCATCTCCACCAATGGCTTCCAATGCATCAAGAGACTCCTGATATTTTTTCAGTAAGGGCTCAATGTCTTCTGAGGTTCCCATCTCCACGCAGATCGCGTCAATTTCACTCTGCAGACGAATAAATTCTTCCCCGATGTAATCGAATACTGTAATATCTCTTGTTTTATCAAGCTGTGAGAACTGGCTGACATAGCCGATTCTTAAACCGTTGGTAATTTCCAGCTTTCCATCATACATAAACCGTTCCGGGTCCATGATGATGTCCGTCAAGGTACTTTTACCGCTTCCGCTGGCTCCTATAAAAGCACAATGCTGCCCTTCCTCCAAGGTAAATGAAATATCTTTATAAAGCTCCTTTTCGGGAAAAGAAAAGGAAAAATTTTCTAACTTTATCATCTTTACTCCTGTCCATGTGTCCTGCACACTTCGGTTTTTGAGTGAAATAGAAAAGGATTAAAAAGAGCTTACCAAAATAAGCTCTTCCTTCTACGATCCTATCATTTATAATTTTTATCAAGTTATATCTGTTTTAGACGATTATTTCTCGTCAACCTTCGTAGCATATCATTATTTGCAGTAGATTTCAACTATTTTAGAAGCAATTGATCAAATATCAGCGTCTAATCTTATTTATAAGTTCTTATGAATTAATATCCTATATATTGACATGGAAAAAATACTATGATAGCATTATGAAGCCAGTTAGCACAAACTAACTAATTGTTTCAAATCTAAACTTGCATATAAGAATAGGTTCCATTAAGATTACTCCTTTTGCAGCTATATGATTGCTTTATCTCAGTTTTATCTGTTGCAAACGGAATAAGCGTTTAAGAAAATAAGGAGATAATGCTATGAAATTAATAACAAAAAGGAAGCTGATTCCCTTCCTTTGTTTGTGTGTGACGGTTGCATTCACAGCCTGCCAAAAGACCGATAAGGAGAACACTGAACCCTCAGGGAATATCGCAGAGATCAATGATTCAGCCAATGGTCAGGCTGCAGCTTCTAACCCAAATAATACATCAGATGCCAGCACTCATACGGTAAGTACTATTATGGGTGATGTTGAGGTACCGGTAAATCCTGTAAGAATTGTAGCCCTTGGCAATCCCGGCGACCTGGTATCCATGGGAGTGAAACCAATTGCAGGTGATAATGAAGTCGATTTATTTGACGGTCTTTTAACAGCTGACACTTATACTAAAATTACAAGCGAAGATTATGAAGGCATTATGGCATTAGAGCCAGACCTTATTCTGATTGCCGATACACCAAAAAAGGAGGAATATAAAAAGCTCACCGCAATTGCTCCTACGGTTGCAACAGAAGCTTATACAAAAAGCTTATCCGAACGAATTATTTTTACCGGTAAGGTGATTGGAAAAGAAGCAGATGCGAAAAAGGCACTTTCCGAATTCGAGACTCAGGCAGAAACATATAAAGCCCAGCTGAAAAATGTCGGAATTGATAATAAGACCATAACTGTTATGGAAGGAACTTATTTATTCGGTGACAAATATGGAAGAGGTGCTGATATTGTCTATAATTATCTAGGCTTTAAAGCTCCCGATAAATTGCAGGAGGTATTCCAAAAAGGTGATAAATATCTGGAGATATCAATGGAAGTATTACCGGAATACTGCGGCGATTACATACTTAATTCCGTATGGGACGGTTCCGAAGACTTGTCTCAGAATGCCGTGTGGAACAGCATCCCTGCAGTTAAGAACGGTCATGTTATAAATATAGATTTCTCCAATTATTTTTCAAGAGACTTATATACTTCCGGCAAGCAGATGAAGCTTCTGGTGGAAGCCTTGCTGGCCTTAAATTAGGAAAGGAGCGCAGCTTTGCTGCGCTCCTTTCCTGTTATAATAAAAGCTTTTTTATACTCGCTGTCCCTACCAGCGTTTATTTCCCCCGTAAAACTTTAATAACGAAATGAATACTTACTCAATTATCTGCCAAATACATCGGTAAAGGCATCCAGTGTTCTGTAATAGGAAGCCTTAGGAGTATTTAAGTTAGAGTGGAGCAATGGATTCTTATCACGTCTCCAGGAAACGTCATCAGAAAGTCCCCACCAGGTAAAGCCTGTAATTTTACCGCCCGATTTTTTAATTTCGTTTACGGATTTCATGATATCGTATACATATGTAGCCTGCGCCTGCTCAGAACTTGCTCCGGCATCAAATTCAGTAATCTGAATTTCTAAGCCTGCATTAGCAAATTTCGTATATGCCTGCTTAAAGTAAGATGCACTTGGGAAAGATGTTTCTAAGTGAGCCTGACCACCAACACCATTACAGATTTTCTTCTCTGCATTGATGAAATTAATCATTTTTACAATATTGTCAGCTTCCATATACTCATTATAATCATTATAGAATAAGCTGACTTTATCGGTAAGTTTGAAATAGCTTAATGTTTCATTGGCATAACGGAATGCATCTTTTACAAACTGAGGACTGGTTGTTACGCCGCCATAGATGCTGACCCAACCGGTGCCACCTGGGGAGTGAAGATACTCATTTACCACATCCCATGCGTAAACAACGCTGCCGTACTGGCTTGTGTAAACGTGATTCATCACAGTCTTAATATAGAATTCCATACGTGCATTCATTACAGACTGGCTTACAAAGCCGGTTCCGCCATTGTAATTGGTTTTAAAAAACCAGTTTGGTGTCTGGCCGTGCCATACAAGAGTATGACCACGCAGTCCTAAATTATTTTCATAACAAATCTTTAAAACCTTGTCCACTGTGCTAAAATTGATCTTCGGAACGGTAGACTCTGTATAATTACTAGGAATATAGTATCCCAGTGATTTTGCTTCTGCTACTGAAATCAGAGTCGGTGAACCGCCAAGCATGGCGTCCGGCTTCATCTCATTCTCAAGGGTGACACTGTTGTATCTTTGTTTAATGACATTTAAGGTCTGTTGGTTCTGGAGCTGATATAAATTTACGCAGGTACCTACCCGACCGTATTTGGCTCCATACGTATTCAGCAGAGTCTGATCTGCCGTTGCTGCCTGAGTAACTCCTAATGACGATAAGGTAAGCGCCATTGCAGAAATCACTGTCAAAATCTTTTTCACTGACTTTTTCATTGTATTACCCCCTTATGTATAATTGGTTAACTGAAAGGAATCCTTGCCGGTCGTAAAAAACAGATATCGTGGTACCAACATCGAACCAAGTTCCCCCCCCCTTCCATTCTCCCTTTTTACGTTACCAGAACAAAAAACTCCTTTTCCTTGATTCATAGCTAAAAATAGAATCATATTTCTTCTATCTCTAGCTATGTGGTCATAAAGACAATACTAATGTAACACGTTATGCATCTTTCCCAGTAAAAATGTAAAAAATCCGATACTGTTCGTCATATTTTCTTATAAAACCACAAAAATTACATCTAAAATTCGATTTTTTTCTATTTATCACATATAAAATGCATTTATTGAAGATTCTCCAATTTGGCCTCTCCGATAAAGGTAAAAAAGGAACGCAGCCAAGCTGCGTTCCTTCCTAATAAACTAATTCATTTCACTTTAAAACAGGGAAAATGACAGGAACAGAGAAGCCATTAACGAAGCTACCAGAGAAACCACAGTAATCTGTGTGTTAATGGATGGACCCGCGGTATCCTTAAAGGGGTCTCCTACGGTATCTCCAACGACTGCTGCTTTATGAGCATCGCTTCCTTTTCCGCCATTGCCGCCTGCTTCAATGTATTTCTTTGCATTATCCCAGAGTCCGCCAGAGTTGCTCATGAACAGGGCTAAGAGAAGACCGCTGATAATATTACCGGTGAGATATCCGCCTGTTGCTTCCACGCCACCAATAAATCCAACAGCAATCGTAACAATGATGCTGACAAATCCAGCTGGAATCAGCTCTTTTAACGCACCATGGGTCGCGATATCAATACATTTATCGTATTCCGGCATCACTCCTGGTTTTCCTTCTTTTAAGCCTTTGATTTCTCTGAACTGGCGATGGATTTCAGACACCATACGCTGTGCATTTCTGTCAACGCCAAGCATCAGCATGGCTGAAAAGATGGCTGGTATCGCTGCTCCCACTAACATTCCAAAGAATACGGATGGATTAATAATATCAAAGCCCTTTAAAACGACTGAGCCTGCTGCCTCATTGACCTCACTCATAAACGCACCAAGCAGAGATATAATCGTAAGACCTGCTGCTGCAATGGCAAAGCCCTTGGTAACTGCCTTTACTGTATTACCTGCGCTGTCGAGAGAGTCTGTGATTTCTAAAGCTTCCTCTCCTAAATCACCCATTTCCACAAGACCTCTGGCATTATCCGCAATAGGCCCGTATGCATCATTGGATATGATCATACCAACGATGGAAAGCATACCAACTGCTGCCATGGAAATACCAAACATTCCTGCAATGGGATCATCGGGTGAAATGGATGCACAAAGGTGGTAGGAAATCATTGCTGAAATTCCAATACCGACCATGGAAGGAAGTACACTTAAAAATCCATAGGATACACCGGACAAAATAGTAAATGCCGGGCCGGATTCTGATGCCTTTGCCACATTTCGGACAGGTTTTTTGTTGTCATTGGTAAAGTAATCACTGGTAATACCTATAATAACGCCCACAAGCAGACCAATTGCCGTTGCTCCCCAGATACGCCAGTCAAAGGAAAAGAAAGCGGTCGCGCCTGCGGTCAGAACTGCAAAGATGCCTGTCGTAAGATACGTACTCATATTGAGTGCCATGGTAGGATCGCCTTTTTTCCCCATACGTGCGGCCATAACTCCAAAGATTGAGGATAACAGTCCAAGGGCTGCATAGCAAAATACCATAGCTGCGTAATCGACTCCCATCTTATTGCCAAGAGCGATTGCCATAACCAGAGCAGAAGCCATGGAAGCCACGTTAGAATCGAATAAATCCGCTCCCATTCCTGCCACATCACCTACATTGTCGCCCACGTTGTCTGCAATAACCGCTGGATTTCTTGGGTCATCCTCTGGAATTCCAAGCTCCACCTTACCGACAAGGTCAGCACTGATATCTGCTGTTTTCGTAAAAATTCCTCCGCCTGCCTTGGCAAAGAGAGCCAGCGAACTTGCCCCAAAGCTAAAGCCAAGAAGTGCGGTAGCATCGTGGGTAATTGCCATGACTAAGGCAACACCTAAAAGAGAGCTTCCTACTACCGCCATTCCCATAACGGCACCGCCACGGAATGCAGATAAAAAGGAAGGTCTTAAGCCGCCATTTCTGGCTGACTCCGCTGTCTTTATATTTGCCATGGTTGCCACTGTAATTCCAATTTTACCGGCAAACGCGGAAAAAACAGTACCGCATAAATAGGCGATCACAATAATCAGATTCGGTAAGATTGATCCACCTTTCCAGATAGGAGCCGGTAGAAATATAAAAATAGCAATCGCAGCTGCCCCACAGAATTTTGCCAAAACAAGATATTCTTTTCGAAGAAATGTATTTGCACCCTTCCTTATGTAGCTGCCGATCTCTTCCACTCTTTCATTGGAAGACGGCTGAGCCTTGACCCATCGAAACAGCCAGGCCGCAAACCCAAAAGCAAGTGCAGATACCAAAATGGAAATAATTAAAAATAAGTCTAAATTACTCATACACTATAAACCCCAACTTTCTTCTCTTATTATTTTTTATTGTGTACTATATAACTATATACCTTTTTTCCAATTATTTTTATTTTACCCATCACCTCCATTAAGTGAAAATGAACGGGCTACCAATATCTCTACATGAACAGGCCCTTTATTTGTGCGCAGGAAGCCCAGAATAAAAGAATGAGTTACCGCAGTATAAAAGCATGGGGGAACCTTCAGACTGCTTTAAACCTAAAAGCCATGTGGCTTCTAAGCGTTCTATTTTTCTGGTTATCACCTCCTTAGTATATTTCAAGCCTTTAGGCATTGATTTTAAAACATCTTAATAACAGGTGCCATTTTTTAAAACATTATAGTCATTATATAACTTTACCAACAACAAAACAATTATTTTCCCAAAATTATGTGTTTATTTGCACAGTTTTTATCAAATATCAATGCAGTTACTTTTCTCTTTTTACCACCAATGTCTGAAATCCGCCAATTTCACCATGATCAGATTTATCTCCATACAGGAAAGTCCCAGCCTCAAGATCATCCATCAGCTCAGAAGAAAGCGTTACGGGTTCCCTGTTAAAATTCTGGATAAACAGATATTCAAACTCATCAGACTCTCTGGAGCACACTTCTAAGCCCTCTGGAATCTCTCCTCTTACCAGTGGTTCAATCTTACTTTCCTTCATGACCCTTCTAAAGAAGTCATCATAAAATTTCGCTTCTACATCTGCACATACATAATAAGCAAGGCCCTTCCCATACTGATTTCTGGTCAGTGCCGGATATCCCTGATAAAAATCATCCCTGTATACAAAAAGCGCTTCCGCCCCCTGGACTTTTATAAGATCGCATAGGTTGCGGCACTCATACTCCTTCTCTTCCCATGTTCCAGAAACGGAAACCAGGTGATTGACCTCTCCATCGTATAGTCCGTCAATCTCAGTACTTCGAAGTCCCAGGACATCCATAAGACCGTAGGGAACACCTCCCAGAAAACAATGATCCCACTCATCCACAATTCCGGACCAATAGGTTACCATAAGTTTTCCACCTTCCTCTACAAAGGTCCGGAGCTTTTCTTCCACCTGACTGCGGAACATATATAGCATAGGGGCAGCTATAAACTCATATCCTGTGAAATCATCTTCCATGGATATCACATCTACATTAAAGCCCAGTTTTTTTATCGCACTGTAGATTTTTACACAAGCCTCGTGATGATAAAGACTGTTATTCCTGGGGCCCTGGGCATCCTCCATGGCCCAACGGCTCTCCGTATCGTAAATCAATGCTACCTTAGAACGGACACTGGTTCCGGACACTTCCTTTAAGGAGTTAAGGGCTTCTCCTATCTCACACACTTCCTGGAATACCCGGGTATCCTCGCCGCCATAGTGGTCAATGACTGCTCCATGAAACTTTTCAGAGCTTCCATTGCTTTGCCGCATCTGAAAATACAGTACGCTGTCTGAGCCATGAGCCACCGCGTGAAGAGAATCCAGCTTTAGCATGCCGGGCTTTTTCAGCTTGCTGACCCCCTGCCAGTTGGTGCTGCTGGGACTGGATTCCATTAAGAGAAACGGCTTCTTTTTTAAGCTTCTCATGAAATCGTGCTGAAGCCCATTGTCTCTGGCGGTAAGAATCTCCGCCCTCTTATGCCAGAGCGGATAGGAATCCCAGGATACCACATCAATCTCCTGAGAGAAGCGTTTGTAATTCAGTCCCTTAAAATCATACATGAAGTTAGCTGTGACCGGTTGCATGGCACCTGCCTCTCTGAGGGCTTTGATTTCACAGGCCGCAAAATCTGATGTCTGCTCTGTTACAAACCGTTTCCAGTCCAGGTTCAGACCATGAACCATATTCTCCCCGATGGTTGAGGGGCTTTCAATCTGGTCAAAGGAAAGATATTTATGGCTCCAGAATGCATTGCACCATTTCCGGTTCAGCTCCTCAATGGAATCGTATCGTTTCTTAAGCCATCCTCGAAAGGCATCCTGACACAGAGGGCAATGACATTCTCCCCCGTACTCATTGGAAATGTGCCACATAATGACTCCAGGATGGGCTTTGAAGGTCTGAGCAAGCTTCTGGTTGATCCGTGCTACCTTTTCCCGGTATACCGAAGAGGTGTAGCAATGATTATGTCTTCCTCCAAACAGCTGGCGCTGCCTTGTTTCATTCACTCTAAGTACGTTAGGATAACGGTCTGACATCCATTTCGGCCGGGCTCCTGAGGGAGTCGCCATGATGACAGAAATTCCATTTTCATAAAGCTGGTCCACCCGTTTAAGAAGCCAGGTAAAATCAAACTTCCCTTCCTCCGGCTCCAGAAACGACCAGGCAAATACACCAAGAGTAACCGTATTGATACCGGCCTGTAAAAACAGCTCTATATCCTTATTCAGTATTTCAGGCTGGTCCAGCCATTGCTCCGGATAGTAATCTCCTCCATGCCATAATCCCAAGTTATTCATAAGCAGAAGTTCCTTTCTAAAAAGCACCGCTACCATTTCCCCACAGGAAAAACCGGCCGCGGTGCCTGTAATCATATTTTTATTTTACTGCACCTGTAATTCCCTCTGCAAAACTCTTCTGAAGAAGGAAGAAGATAATGACCGTTGGAATGGTACAGATTAAGACCGCCAGCATAAGGGTTCCGTAATCCGTCACATATCCTTCTGTTAAGTTTGCTACCAGCATAGGCATGGTAATGCTTTTGGCATCTGACATGATTACCTTTGGCCAGAGATAGCTGTTCCATGCGTTCATAAACGTAATGGTCATAGCCGCTGCGTAGGTCGACCGCATGGTAGGTAAGAACATACGGTAAAAAATCTGTAATTCCGTCAATCCGTCTAAGCGGGCCGCCTCCATAATGTCCGATGGAAAGGATCTGGCGCTCTGACGAAACAGCATGATTAAAAATGGCGTAGATATGGTAGGCAGTATGAATCCCAGGGTGCTGTTTAACAGCCTTGCCTTTGAAAACATCTGGTAAAGAGGTATCATGGTGGCTGCAAAGGGAACCATCATAGCCAGCAAGATCACACTCATGACCCTGTCCTTTGCCTTATCATGAAAGACCTCAAAGCCGTATCCTGCTATGGAGCAGATAAGCAGGGAGATGAGTGTCATGATAATGGAATATTTAAAGGAGTTAAAAAGTGCTGTGCCTACGTTCTGGGAGCCAAACAGCTTGATCCAGTTATCCATGAGAGCCGTGCCAAAAACAAGCGTCCCTCTGGTGACATCCACGCTCCGGTTGGTGGCCGCCACCATCATCCAGTAAAGCGGAAATACAGAAATTAAAGAAACAAGGATTAAAAATGTATAAGCGAAGAGCTTTTTTCCCTTAGTCACGTTTATCACCTACCTTTAACTGAACGAATGCAAGCACTGCCACCAAAAAGAGAATCAGATAGGACATGGATGCCGCATATCCGAAATTAGGTACATACTTAAATGAAACATTATAAATATAGTGTGACATGGTGATGGTAGCGTTTGCCGGTCCGCCATTGGTCAAGTTCACGGATTCATCAAACAGCTGCAGAGTTCCGTTGGTGGACATGATTGCAGTCAGAAGAATGGTTGGCCGCAAAAGAGGCACCGTAATCCGAAAGAATGACTGAATGGGGGATGCTCCATCGATTTTAGCCGCTTCATAAACAGAATATTCAATATTTTGAAGGCCGGATAAGTAAAATACCATGTTATAGCCAGTCCATCTCCAGATCAGTGCCAGAATGATTACGACTCTGGCACTGTTTGGATGTCCTAAAAAGTTATAGCCTGTGGACAGGAATCCCAATTTCATTAAGATATTGTTCACCAGGCCATCCACAGCGAATAAGGAACGGAAGATTACAGCATAGGATACCAGTGAGGTGGCACATGGCAGAAATATGGCGGTGCGGAAGAGCCCTTTAAACCGAAGATCCTTATGATTTAACAGGGAAGCCAGCACCAGCGCTAAAATCAACATAACAGGCACCTGAATAATCAGATAGATAAAATTGTTTTTCAGCGCCTGTACAAAAACCGGATCCTTGAACATTCGGATGTAATTGGTCACACCCGTCCATTTCATCTTGTTGCCGATTCCTGTCTGGAACGAAAGGAAGAGGGCCTGAATCATGGGCAGAAAGCTCATGATTGCAATTAAAAGAACCGCAGGAGTTAAAAATGCCCAGCCTGCCCTGCTCTGTTTCTGACCCAATGAAAGCTTATTCTTAGAATGAATCACTGGAAATGCCACCTCCTAGCGTCTCTTACTTGCCCATTGCAAAATTAACCGTATCCTCTGCATTCTTGATCTCTGCGTCGATGTCTCCGCCTGCTACTACCTTTGTAATGGCAGTTGCCACTGCATCACGTGCTTCATAGTAGTAAACTCCCGTATTATTGGATGGCACCTTGGAAGCAAAATCAGTAATCATAGAGTAGACCGGAGCATCTCCAAAGAATTTCTGAGGCTCTCCATAAACTTTACTCTCTGCTGCCGGAAGGTATGTTGCCATAGCTCCAGACTTTGGAAGAATGGTTTCATAAAGCTCTGTGCTTCCTGCAAAGGTCTTGCTTAAGAAATCATAGGCCAGTTCCGGATTTTTGCTTGCAGACGTTACTGCCCAGCTGGATCCGCCGTTATTGGAATAATTGGTAGCGCCTTCAACCCCTTCTAATTTAGGCATATTGGTGATTGCCCACTTGCCGGACTGGTCTTCTGCGGTCTGAATGCTTGCCATGATCCAGCATCCGTTGATGGTCCCGCCTACCGTACTGTTTGTTAAGGTTCCTACATACTGATCCCAGTCATTGACTTCCACAAGAACACCGCTCTTTACTAAAGAAGCATAGGTTTCCATTACTTTCTTAAGTTTGTCATTGCCAACCATGCTGGGCTTTCCGTCTTTATCAAACAGACTTCCGCCAGCAGATTGAAGCATCATCACAATTAAGTCGGATTCTCCAGCCTGACAGGATAAGAGAGGTTTGCCTGTCTTAGCAAGAATCTTTTCTCCCATTTCCTGATACTTGCTCCATGTGATATCTTTAAAATCATCTACTGTGTATCCTGCTTCTTTTAAAACATCTGTCCGGTAGCAGGCAACAACAGCTCCATTGTCAAATGGCACACCGTAATTCTTTCCTTCTACCACTGAATAAGCCGTTTTTGCTTTTGGAAATTTGGAAAAGTCAATACCGCTGCTTGTTAAGTCTTTGAATGTATCCGGATAACTGATTACATTTTTCTGGAAGGCATTATCCTGAAGAAGAATGATATCAGGAAGAGAATCCTCATTTCCAGAGGTGGCGGCTGTGGTCAGTTTTGTCTGAACATCTGCCCATGGGGTTTCCACCACATTAAGCTTGAAATCCGGGTGGTCCTTCTGGTAAACCTTGGCTGCCTCATTCATGGCATAGATGTTAAAGGCTGGATCCCAGCACCAGACAGTCAGTTCATTGGAAGCCTTAGCTCCCTCCCCTTTTGTATCCCCTGTAGTGCCAGTGCTGCCACCCCCTGTGCCGCAGGCAGTTAAGGATGCTACCATAGCTCCTGCCAATAATAGAGATGCGATTTTTTTCTTCATAGCGAAACTCCTCCTTTAAATTAATATAATTTCAAAGATCGGATGAATCTCATCCAAGCATCTTTTTCAACCCGCACCCTGAATACATTCAGGGGAAAATCACTTTATCATGCTTGATCACATTTCGTTTGTCCTTCCCATCCGGTACCATACGAAATACCAGAAAGGCAGCCTCCTCATTGGTTCGGTTCTCAATGGTATGAACGGAATTACCCACACGAATGACCATACCCTTAGATGCGGTCTCCCGGTAGATGCCTCCTTCCTCCTTCCACCTGACGGTCAATTCTCCAGAGGTAACAACAAGTACCTCCTCGATCGCCCGATGCATATGCCACTCCTGTGCAGATTTCGGAGAAATCACATTCTCATGAATCTCAAATTCATCAAAAATAAAATAATTGACCCTTGTTCCATTTCCCTTTTCTACGTAAATGGAATCTTCCGGGCGGTATAGTTCTAGCTTGTCCAAATCATATTCCCCCATTCATTTCCAATCCAGTAAAAATAAGCTCATGTTGTCAACTTGTAACTATTAGGTATATTATACCAATATTTTTGCTCATAAAGCTTTTAGATTCAATTAAAAAAAGCGCAAATTCAATCATTTGCGCTTTTAATCCCAGCCTTTTTGTGCACTGATCTTACAGTACAGCAATCTGCTCTCATAATTTTCTGAAGATTTCTTCCACTGATAAGGGGATATATTCATGACTTTTCTAAAATTCCTGTTAAAGGCGGAAATAGAGGCAAATCCAGATAGAGCCGATACCTCTTCCATATTCTTTTCCGTTCTTTTTAACAGCTCACAGGCATTCTGGATTCGGATTAAGTTGATGTAATCCACTGGCTTCATGTTCATCCCTTCCTCAAACACACGGCGGAAATGGCTTTCACTGATGCTGCAGGCATCTGCCAGATCGCTGATTCTGATTTCCTCCATGTAGTGGTTTGAGACAAATTCCAGAGCACCGGCAATGAGGGTGGTGTTGGACCTGGATCTCATGATCTTCTCCTCATCATCGGAAAGCCTTAAAAACTCCACCACACAGGCACCAAGAAGTCCTCTTATGCTGTCCTTATAGTATGGCTTTTTATTCCGTGCCTCCTCCATGATCCCAAGTATCAGCTTCGCCAGAACCGGATTCTCCTTTTCTGTTAACAGGTACCCGGTTTTCTTGATTCGCTTTAACATGGTTTTCTTCATCATAGAATCATATTGACTTAAGTCAGAGACCAGCTTATCCAGGTCAACATACATCCATTCCCAAAATCCCTTTGTCCCATGATCGCTGCTCGTGGTATGGGGAAGCCGGGGAGGAACCACCATAAATGATCCCCCGGAAAAAGGAATATGCTCCTGTCCCAGTACAACCTCTCCGCTTCCCCAGTGACAATATCCAATCTCTAATAAATTGTGAAAATGGAGAAATTTAATCTGCTTTCCGTATTCCCTGATCCAGTCCTCTCCCAATAGTGCCAGTACGGCTTCCCCCTCCGGAATTTCATAATATCGATACTCTACCTTCTCCCTTTGTTTTGCCAAACAGCTTCCCCCTTTTTACACTCAGCTAAACCTCTGCACCCCTGCTTTCCACATAAGTTCTGCACCCTGCAATGACCTGATAAATTCCCCCGATGAACAGACCAACGGAAACACCGCAAACCACCGAATACATGATATTAAAAGTTAAGTCTCCATGAAAATCCGGCTGAATTGCTAAAACAACATTCAGAATGTACTTCATAAAAAAGTTAATCAATATGATTGTCAGTGGAAGGTAGGAACCTGTGCGGTAAAACACTCCTTCCTTTTTATATATCCTTCGAAAACGGCTATACAGGACATACCCCAGCATGCTTCCAAGACCTGCTGCTATCACATAGCAAACCAGGGCAATGGAAAGATAATGAAAGCTGGTAAAAAGCTTTTCCAGTCCCCATATCATAAAAACCAGGGGCACGATTACCATTCTTATCAAAGAGACTTCTCCATCCCTGGAGGAATTTAAGCCTCTTACAATGAGGAAGGCCAATATAAACCATACCATAGCGGGAGTTCTTTTTATTACTTCAATCAAAAACATATCAATTCCTTCTTTCTTTTATTGGTACCCCTACCATAGTATCAAACGAAGAATTAGGCAATATGCTTTGACGTAAGCGGTCAAAATCCCCTCCTAAGCGGTACTGTTTGAAACCTTATTTACTGTCCCTCCTTTTTTTCAGCAGCTCATTCATCTTTCGCACTTCCATTTTCTCAAGCTGATAGTTGAACAGGCGTAAGACAAGATAAATCGTAATCACCATCACCGGACTTGCAAAAACAGAAGCCATTGACATGCCCCAGTGAAACAGAAAATTACAGGTTATGACAAACAGCCATACAAGAAAGAGATATAAAAGCTGTCTCCATATGGAAAATTCGAAGATAATCCCTCTGAAAAATATATGCTTTAACATGGCAGCCAGGAGGGAGCAAGCCAGATATTCATAGAGAATGGTTCTGCTTAACTCATTACCAAGCAATAGCTGCATCAGGACAATTACGGTAAATACCATAGAAGTAAGCTGAAATATCTTTTTGATTTTGCTCTGCATTATTCTTTTTCCCCCATTCCCAGTTTTCTTTTTAATCCAGGCACATACCGTCTTGATATGATCACCTTTTCCTGATTTACTAATAGGGCTTCTAAGTTTCCACTTAATTTGGGATAAAAAGAATAGATCTTATCAAAATTCAGCAGCATGGACTTGCTGATACGGATAAAGGAACACTCGGAAAGCTGTTCTTCCAAAACGTAAAGCTTTTCCGATATCTCCAGGGTCTCTTTTTCCGTGTATACAAAAACCTTACGGTCAATGGACTCCAGGTAAAGGATATCACCTGCAAGTATCTTAAAAAATTTTTCCTCTTTTTTACAAAGAAGATAGCCAGCTTCCTTCTCCCCTGGATTAAGAATATCAATGGCCTGGGTCACATGCTTTTTCATACCATGTATCCTGAAAACTACTTCCTCTTCTTCCTCCTGGGGTATGAAGTTAATGTGTATTTTCATAAGAGATACTCCTGATTCAAATAAGAAAAAGCCATCCCTGCCATGAATGAAACTACCTGGCATCATGACAGAGACCGCTTTTTATATAAGTACTATAATGTTAAGTTATTTAAAGAACAAGTGACGGTGCTGTATAGACTCTTGACGCCAGTTCAGAATCAATTAAATAGAGTCCTTTGGCATCATTACCAAATAAATCGTATCTCTTTATAATCTCATCCGTGTTTTTCTCTTCCTCGTTCTGCTCCTTTACGAACCAGTCAAGGAACTGCATGGTACGGAAGTCTTTCAGATCATAAGCTGCTGCATAAATATCATGAATGGCAGCCGTTACCTTTAATTCGTGCTCATAGGCATTCACAGTTGGCTGGCGGAAATCCTCATACGTATAATGAGGAGCCTTGATGTCATCCAGTACTACCTTTTCACCGTTGTTTAACAGATAATCCATAAAGAGCAACGCATGATCCCGCTCCTCCTGGGTCTGAATCTTGAACCAGTTTGCAAATCCGTTTAAATTACTGTCTGCATAATAGTTTGAAATATCCAAATACAGATAAGCAGAATAAAATTCAAAATTAATCTGTTTATTAATTTTATCTACGATAATTTTATCTAACATGATTTCATCCTCCTTTTAATAATTAGTTACGTGTGTTACTATATTCTAACATTTTTGATAAAAATATTCAATCTGCCAATCATTAAATTTTTCAAAACAAATAAACCAGGAATAAAATAAAACCGGAACACCATGTATAGCATGATATTCCGGTTTTATGATTTTATTTTTCTTTTTTCTTCTCCCACATTGCCCATAAGGTACCGGCAACACAGATAGAGGAATAGCATCCGGTGATAACACCAAATAGCATTGGCAGAGAGAATTCAATGATGGACTCAATCTGGAAGTACATGGAAGCAACCATGATGACCACAACACAGATGGCGGTTGCCATGGATGTATTAATGGATCTGCCAAGAGTCTGGCTTGTACTTATGTTAACAAGATCCACGACGGACATTTTGCTGTCATTCTTTTTGTTCTCACGGATTCTATCATAAATAACAATGGTATCGTTAATAGAATAACCGATAATCGTCAGTACCACCGCCACAAAGGCATCGTTTAACGGAATTCCAAATAGTACAAAGGCAAAGAACACGACCATCGTATCATGGAACAGGGCGATCATAGCAGTGATTCCAGCGGGCAGACCTGAAATAGCAGAGAATCTGACCCATACATAAACGATAATAAAGAGAAGTGCAAGCCCAATGGCAAGTCCTGCATTCCTGAGCGCTTTGGCACCGATGTAAGGCTCAACCACGTAGGTCTCAGAAAGCTTTGCATCAACCTTATCGGAAGTTGTGTTGATAGCTTCTGTAATGGCCTTCTGTTCATCCGGAGACATACCTGCATTTCCTGCAAAGGTAACAGAAAGTCTCTTAAGTCCGGTCATGTTGTCCTCTTTAATCTGGACAGTTACCGGTCTGTTGGTCTCTTTCTCTACGGCTGCCTGAATCTTTTCTGTATCTGCTTCATTGGATACGGAGTAGCTTAAAACAGCACCACCGGTAAACTGGGTATCAAGTGCAATTCCCTTTGTAAAGCAGCCTGCAATACCTGCAATGGTAATAACGCCTGAAATAATGGCAAATATATACTTCTTCTGGTAGAACGGTATGGTCTTAATATCCTTTCTCACACGGAAGTGTTTCATATCATTAAACTTCTTGTTTTCGATGAAGGATAACAGAAGATGCTTGGAAACCCAAATACCTACAAAAAGGTTTACGATCATACCGATCATAAGAGTATAACCAAAGCTTAACATGGTACCTGAACCTAAAGCCATAAGGATGGCAGCAATGATGGCGGCTGTTACATTACCATCAAATACGGATGAGAATGCATTCTTATATCCATAAGTAACTGCGCCTTTGATGGAGGCACCCTTTTTCAGCTCATCAGAGATACGCTCTGATGTAATAATATTGGTATCCACCGTCATACCAAGGGTCAGGATGATACCTGCTATACCTGGAAGGGTCAGTGTATACTGAGGAATGGAGATCGCAAGCATCTGAATGATCATCTGCATGAACAGGGTAATGCAGGCGGTAACACCTGGAAGCTTGTAGAACCCGATCATAAATACACAAATGATGAAGAATGCTGCAATTCCTGCATAGATCATAATATTTAAGGCATTGTTACCAAGAGCAGGGCTGATGGTAGAGAAATTAGAGGTTGCAAGGGAAAATGGAAGCGCACCTGCGTTGATCTTCTCGGCAAGGCTTTTTGCTTCATTATAATCCTTCATACCTGTAATCACAGCCTGTCCGCCGGAAATCTTTGTCTGAACGGTCGGGCTTGAAATAAGGTCGTTATCCATGTAAATGCTCATGCGTTTGCCGATTAAATTACCAGTGGCATCTTCAAAGAGCTTTGCACCTTCCTGATCAAAGCTAAGTGCTACTTCATATGCTTTGATACCGTTGTTGGTGACGGTTTCTGGTGCTGCTGTCTTAACATTCTTACCCTGAATTAAAACTTTGCCGTCTGGATCCCGGAAGGTAAGCTCAGCCATCTCACCGAGTTCTGCAATGGCATCCTCTGGATTAAAGTTTGTCTCACCGGACTTCCAGGGGAACTGAACGATGATATAACCGGCATTTTTATCAACCGTTACTTCACGGTCTGAAATATTCTGGTTATCCATACGGGTTTCAATAATCTCTCTCGCTGTCTGGAGCTCTGCTTCCGTTGGCTTTCTGTTTAAATCCTGAGGCTCAAAGATCGCCTCCACACCGCCTCGGATATCTATGCCGTAACGCATATCTAAGATACCCTTCACATCGCTTCCAAGACCAAACACTGCGAGAGCGCAGAGGGCTGCCAAGGCAACCAAGATCCCAGTAAGCATTTTCTTTCCTGGTTTCATATCGTATCCTCTTTTCTACTTTTAATTTTGACATAATGGATGAACGAACCTTAAGCTTTCTTTTTCTCCATCTGAATCGTGGATAAACCGTATCAGAAACATTTTCCCTATATAGCCGTCCTGCAATAATACCGTGATTACAGCCCACAGGATCAGAGGAATAAAAAGAAGTTCCGCTCTCATGATTAAGTACTTCATTGGCATCACTCCAAAGGAAGCTCTGCCAATGGAGGGGCTCATCATCTCTCCACTTGCTTCTTCGTCAAAACCGATATACTCTATGATGCCCTTGACGCCCTTATGGCTGGCCCCCTTCTCAGACACCGTCTTTTTCACAGGATGGGGCAGCTTTCGGCCAATGTCGATATTAAAAATATTAAATTCAGACGACAGCAGTGCAAAACAGAATAAATATGCCATGATTCTGCGGATTACACTGCTGCTTGCGGCCTGATTTTTCATAGGTCCCCCTCCTGCAACATTTACACAAATTACTTACTTTTCAGAATATAAACACCAAAAAGCATTGTACTACAAATAATCTGGAAACACAACCTTTGCTTATTCCACAGACCCTATTAACTTCCTAAGAATTATTTCCAGATTTTCCTTTTCTTCTTCTCCTAAAACAGAAAACAGCTCATCGCTTCCATTCTCCAGCCCGTACAGCTGTAAATTCACTGCTTCCCTGCCTTTTTCCGTCAGCAATATCTTTTTGCCGTTCTCCTTAGAATCCTGAATGGATATTTCTTTTCTATTAGAAAGCTTTTCCAGAACCCTTTTTAATTCTTCCTTTAACAGACCGGAAGATTCCTTTAATTCCGTTGGAGAGATGCCATTGTTTTCTGCCAGTATATTTAATATGTAGCCCTTTAACTTCTTTCCCTTATTCTTTCCATCTGCCTTTTTCATAAGACATTCATTTGCTTTCTCATAAAGAACAAATAATTTAAGATCAGACTGAAGCTTTTTTAATTCTTCCTTATCAATCGCTTTCACAGCCTTTGCTTTCATGCTGTCCTTTTTTACTGTTATGGATTTTGCAAGAGATTTTCCTTTTCCGCAATGAGGGTCTTTTAATGAGCAATGCCGTTTGCAATAAGGGCAGTGATCCTCTTCTGTCCATTCCTTTTTCATGGGAACACCTCCGTATTTCTCTCGTAATATAAGTCTTTTGTAATGAATTCGCTTATATCTATAACTTTTTCTATAGATACCATTCAGCATAGCATAAATTCTTAACCTTTAATGGCCTTAAAAGCCAGTCCTGGTCTAATTTCTATTATATTTATTTGGAGGAAGAATATCAAGCAAATATTCTCATTCTCAGGAAGAATACATCCAATCCTTAAAAACTGGTATGTATGATTTTATTCAAATTGGATATTTGAATAATGCCAATGATTCATTATGATAGACTTAAATTATTTCTAAGAGCACTACGAAAGGAGGGAACATCATGAAATCCATGGGAACTAAAAAAATCGTATACGGGGCTTTCATGGCTTCACTGATTACCGTAGCCACTATGGTAATTCATATTCCATCAGCCTTTAACGGCTATATTCATCTGGGAGACGGTCTGGTTTTAATCAGCGGGATTCTATTAGGGCCAATGACAGGAGGAATTTCTGCCGGGATTGGCTCTATGATGGCAGACTTTTTATCCGGCTATGCTTTCTATGCTCCTGCTACCTTAATCATAAAGGCACTGGCTTCCTTCTTTTCTGGATACCTCTATCAGAGGCTGATAAAAAGAAGTGGAATCGTTTCCTTCCGGCTTGTTCCTTTTATAAGTTCCGGCCTCACATGCAGCACAATTGTCACCGGAGGTTATTTCTTATTTGAATGTGTGGTTTATGGCAAATCCGCTGCCCTCTTAAATATTCCTCTTAACCTTGTCCAGAACAGTTTCAGCCTGTTGATTGCCGGTACTCTGCTTCCATTTCTTCTTCGCAGAAATGAGTTAAGGAGCCTTGTCTTAAAAAAGGATTATGAGGAATGACCTGCAGGCTTTATAAATAGCTTGACATGGACTATGAAAGTGCATATAATGCAAATGATTTCAAAAAGGTCAGACTAAAATTATACTCATAAAGGACATTAATATATGATACAGCAAGAATTGCCCATGGATAAACATCCAGGGAATCATCTGGTACAGACCTGGATAAAGATAAAACAGTATGTGACCAGTAACGTGATTTTCTCCGTTTCCCTATTTGCAGCAATCATTTCTTCTTTTTTTCAATTACCAAGGTGGGAATATATTGATTTTAAAGTTATCGTCTGCCTGTTTGAATTAATGATTGTGGTAGACGCATTCGATCAGTTTCATTTTCTTCAGTATATCGCCACCAAGGTGTGTAAAAGCTGTAAAACAGAGCGCGCTCTTACCATGGCACTTTGTCTCACCTCTTTTCTCGTTTCCATGCTCCTTACCAATGACGTTACCTTGCTTGCCATTGTACCGATTTTAATTATTATCTCTAAAAAAAGCAGTTATGATATTGTGATTCCTTGTGTACTGGTTACCATAGCCGCTAATTTAGGAAGCAGCATGACACCCTTTGGAAATCCACAGAATCTGTTTTTATTCTCCTTTTATAAGATGAGTACGAAAACGTTTCTTGGATTCTCTCTGCCGCTTTGTATTCTTAGCCTGGTGCTCCTTGTTTTACTTGGTTTTATTGTTAAGTCAAAGAAGATACAGTTTGAAATGGAGGATGTAAGGATTCAGAATAAAAAAGGAATGGGGTTTTATAGCCTTTTACTGATTCTTGTTATTCTAAGTGTATTTAATTTAATTCCTTATCTGGCTGTATTTCCCATCGTGATTTTATCCACCTTAATCACAAACAAAAAGCTGTTAAAACAGGCTAATTATCAATTGATATTTACTTTTGTATTTATTTTTGTAGCTGTCGGAAATGTATCACATATTCCACAATTAAATCAATATCTCTCCGACCTGGTTCATACGCCCAAGGCAACTTATATTTACTCTCTTTTGCTGAGTCAGTTCATAAGCAATGTTCCGGCAACCATTGCAATTGCCCCCTTTAGCTCCCATGCCAAGGCTCTTTATTACGGAGTGAACATCGGAGGGCTTGGCACACCGGTGGCTTCCCTTGCCAGCATTATCGCCTATTCTCTTTACAGCAGCCAGTATGGTGAGAATAAGGCAAAGTTTTTAATTCATTTTACGGTTCTTAATTTCAGCTGCCTTGCAGTTCTTGGAATTGCAGGCTTCCTGATGATATAAGCTAGAAAGAGTCTGACTTGTCAGACTCTGGCGCTGACGCGCCGTCACTTTAGTGACATCTTCCTCTTAAGCGTCATGTGCATCCTGCACGGAGTGCTTTTTATGATATAGGGGAGTTCGCAAAACTTTCCTATATCATAAAAAAGCAGCGGATTTAAGAATAAAACCGCTGCTTTTTTCTATGGAAACGAATACTCATTACCCCCCTAGGGTCACATCCTGTCTGGAATACCATTCTACAGCATCATAAATATGCTGCGGTCTGAAATCAGGCCAGTAATCATCTACAATGTACATGTCTGAATAGACCGATTGAACGGGTAAAAAACCAGACAACCTTCTCCGTCCGCCCCAGCGGATCACCAAATCAATTCTTGAAACATCAGAGGTCTTTAACTGAGGTCCTATGGCTCCGTCTTGAAGCCCTAAATCCCACTCCCAGCTATAGTTTATGAGAAAATTAATTTTCATGCCTCCTTCACCAAATCTGGATCTGGTGGTATAGGGCTTTAATCTCTCAGGAAACATGGCTGATGATGTTTTTCCCAGTACCAGAAGCTCTGCGTCTTCTTTTGATAATCTCTCTACCGCTTTGATACATGCTTCTGAGAATGCCTCCCGCTGTGTGGTGGGACGCTTGGTGTTATCCGCAGTAAAGCCGTAAAAGGTCATTTCTTCAATTCCCATATCTTTACAGATATAATATAGGTCCATTCCCGGAGAAATTCCATTATCATATCCGTCTTCTTTTTTCATTCCCTGCTCCAGTGCCCAGCGCCGGTTTCCATCAGGTATGATTCCAATGTGCTTTGGAATTCTCATTTGCTTCCTCCTTTTTCCATTTGGAAATATACAAAGAGTATAGCCATTTTTTATGATTCCATAATGGGAGTGAGCAAACGAGTGAAAAATCTCAGCAGACTATTTCTTAAACTGCTTTAGCTCTGCAGGCATCTTAGGTTGATGGTATATGTACATGCATCTGCTTTCTGCTGCCAGCTCTAAAGACTTTCTAGCCAGCTTCTCCATGAATTTTGCTGTATTGTTTGTTTTACTTTTCATAGTAACTACCTCCATCATATTCTATAAGATGGGTTCATTATAGTATCTTGGTACAAAAAATATATCACAATGTAATAATAACGGTACTGCATGTAATTTTTTCCACCTATTACTTCAAAGAATGAATTAACCTCTTTTTTTGATTTCATTCCGGTCTTTTGCAAAGATTATTAACAGCAAAAGGGTCAGACAAAGCAATATATTGATTAGATTAAATAGGGAAATCAAATTTTCCAGCAGAAATTCATTACTATATTGGAATTTAATTTCACTCCATTCTAAATAATTGGTAATGATAATCGTAATAATAAAATTTATATTGTAAATTTTTCTATCTGACTTTATTAAAAAATCTTTATCAAAGATGGTAAAGAACAAATACGTGATTAAAATAAGCATCCCCACCGCAAGTAGTAAAAACAAATATAAATTCAAATAGCATCACCTCACTTCCATCTGTAATAATATGTCAGATTGTGCTTCTGCTTTGCAGAGCAATACGAAAATATAACATTTCCCTTACAAAATACTTAACTTGTTGAAATTACGAGGTTATTTGTAATTTTTCCTTATTCCATTTCTCTCATTTTTTATTCATACTATAGCTAATACTTCTATACAAAATAAAACAATTATATAGTATAATATATGTTGTTTGTTACCATATTTTTCGGGATATACCCGGAAAATCATGCCGATTACAAAGCACACCCCCTTGATGCTTGGCAAGTAATGGAAACTGTTGTAAAAACTAAATTAAGGAAGTGAGAATATGTTACGAGTCGCAATTTGTGATGATGATTTTCTGTTCACAGGTATGTTAGAAAAAACATTAAGAGCTGAAGCGGAAGCTAATGGAATTGAAATAGAAATCGATGTATTTTTTGATGGTGTTATGCTTGAAAAATATATCCGCCAGGGAAACATATTTGACCTCATATATCTGGATATTGAAATGTCCCAGCAAAACGGAATTGAAGCTGCCCGCCATATCAGAGAGACCGATAAATCGGTATTATTAATTTATATCTCCGGGTATGAGCAGTACTTAAAAGAGTTATTTGAAGTAGAGCCATTCCGTTTCCTGTCAAAGCCTTTGGATCATTCGAAATTCTCCCAGTATTTTCATGAAGCTTACCAGAGGATCAGCGAAAATAACGTTTATTATCAGTTTAACTTTAATAAAGAGATCAAAAAGGTCGCCCTAAAGGATGTTATTTATTTTGAAAGCCGGAACCGGATCATACATATTTATCTTAATAATGGTGAAGAGGAATTTTTCTACGGAAAGTTAAATGACGTAGAAAAAGATCTAAAGGAAATCAACCAGCGATACTTAAGAATCCATCAGTCTTATCTGGTAAATTATGATTACGTAAGAAAGATGAATTTCTCCAATCTGGTCATTGAAAATAACGGTGAGCAGATTACACTTCAGATCAGCGAGGACAGGCAGAAAAAGATAAGGATGCAGTTATGTGATCTGGCAAGCAGAAAGGCAGGTGTCTGATCCTGTGAATATGCTTTCTACTGCCATAGTAAGCCCGTTTCTTGCACTTTTTTATATCCTGGTCATAAGAAAATGTATCCATGCTTTTTTTCTTCCTACTCCCTTAAAACTGCCTAATTACCTGGTCTGGATCGCCTATTTTCTTTTTCAGGTATACGTTGGCATGGGAGAACCACTTTCACCGGTCATTACATTACTGTTAAACATGTTTTTTGTATTTTTAGTCACCAGCAGCGCTCATTCGGAAAGCTTAAGAAAGTGTTCCATCTTTTCATTTCTCATCTGTGCGATCTGGATGCTGGTGGAGATTATTGTCCACATGATCTTATATATGCTGAAATTTGATGATAGCTCCGGACTTTCAGGAAACATTATTTCCAAGATTTTAATGCTTGTTTTTGCAATCATCACAGGCAACTGCCTGCAGCAGAGAAGTATCACCGATATCTCCTTTCGATATATGGCTATCCTTTTTATTGTGCCGGCAGGAAGCATCTACATCATGCATAACATCTTTGTAATCAGCAATCAATCCAGTGACGAATTATTATTTTCTTTTATTTCAGGCATTTTACTTTTATTTATTAATTATGTGATTTTTGAGGTATTTGAGTCCCTGGCCCAGAATACGGATTACCAGAAAAAGACCCTGCTTTATGAGCAGCAGTTGGACCTTTGCAATCAGCAGGCAAAGGAAAGGGAAGTTCAGGACGCTGAGTTAAGAATGCTTCGTCACGATATCAAACAGCACCTTATCTGCCTGTTAGGAATGGTAAATGCTAATAAAAATGAAGAAGCTGTCCATTACTTAACAGCCCTGCTGGAAAACGGTACCTCAAGGAAAATCCATGAAATCTCACGCAGCGGAAACATCGTGGTAGATTCTCTGGTGAATTATAAGTGCTCTGTGGCTCAAAAGGAGCACATTGAATTTAACGCCAATATTTTTATACCTCCTGTTCTCCCATTCCAGAATGGGAACCTTACGATTATTCTTGGAAACCTTCTGGAAAATGCCCTGAACGCTTGCCGTCATATCCAAAACGGAAAACGAATGATTGGAATTCAAATGACTTATCAGAAGGAAATCCTCTCCATCGTGGTATGGAATACCTTAGAAGATTCCTCAAAAGATTCCCCATCAAAGCATGTTATGGGTATGCTTTCCATTGAACAGGCCGTTGCCACTTATAACGGAGAAGTGATAACAGAGACAGAAGGTAACATTTTTAAGGCCGCCGTCATCCTTTATGAGGGCGGAGAAACATGACAAAAGAGTTCAAATCTTTTTTCCTACAATTAAAGCAGGAGGTTGGCTGATGGAACGGCTATCCATTGTATTTACAAATTACATTATGAAAAAAGGAGTCATTCCCAAAGAGAACTACGATATTTACCTTTACGGATTTCAAAGCTTTTTAGAACTGTTTCTCAATTTTATTTGCAGCGTCATCATCGCCGTTGTGCTGCATATGGAAATCGAATGTCTCCTGTTTTTCTTATTTTTTATTCCTCTCCGTTCCTTTAATGGAGGACTTCATCTGGAATCCTATTATTCCTGCCTGGTTTTCTCCTGTATGACCATGACGACGATTTTGTTCCTTGTAAAGTATATTCATTTAAGTGCCCCTGTTTCTTTTATCCTATTTCTTGTTTTATTGACAGCTATTAAACTTACCGGATCCTATAACCATCCAAACCGACCAGTGGATGAGGAGGAGAATCAAGAATTTGTACGAAAAACAAATCTTACCTTCTTACTCAGCTTCCTGGCTGCATTGGGGTTTCTAATGCTTCAATGGGACCGGTACCTTTTACTCCTGGCATTAACCTATCTTCTTGTCTTTATCACATTGGTGATTTCTAAATTCAACAGGAAAACGAAATAATCAGGAAAAGGGAAGGAAATCCTTGTAACCGGTATGTTACAATTTCTTTCCCTTTTTTTCTATGGTGCCTTGCATTTCGGTCAATACCTTTTTTAAAAAGTCCGGAAGATTGGCCCCCATCCGCCCTGCATTTTCTAAAATAGAAATGAGCTCATTCATGATCAGCCATATAGATACCAGCAGACCAAATATTGTTTTATGTTCAAATTTAATGCCTAATTCTGATGTAAATTTATAAATAATGTAATCGGTGCAGATTGCCACAAATATGATGAATATGTAGCTTGCCTTTTTATAAATGCCTAACAGGCTTTTTTTACTGTTCCAACCATATTGCCTGTTATTGGGATGATCAAGAGCCTCCTTTTTTGATGCCAGCATACCGGAAAGATAATCAATGATCATCAACAAGGTTAATAAAAATACAGTTGGTATTAACAAATCAAATTGATCCATGACCCACGCACCTATTGCCCCCATCGTGCCCTTTTCTACAAATATTTTTTTATCCATGCTTAATCTCCTTCCCAATTGATTTGTTATGTAATGTGGTTCCTACTTAAAATATTTCTCTTTTAACAGGTTATAAAAATTTTTTCTGACCCGGTGAACGTATTGACGGGACACCAGATTCTTTTCTGCAATGACAGCATCGGACTCGTCCCTGAAAACAATGTCGCAAAGAATATGGTACTGTTTTCCCTCCTGCTTCCCCATCAATCCTTTTAAATCCTCCAGAAAGACACAATCTTCAAATTCCGATTGATCCATATCCATGTTTGTAAAGAAATCATCCTCCATTACCATCTCTCTGTCAAAATGCAGCTTACTCTTTTTGTACAATTCTAAAAATCTGTTCTTCAATGCTCTGCTTAGAAAGTAAATACATTGCCCCTCTTCCTGATAATACCCCATGGAATTAACTGCCTCCAAAAGACAAAGTACGAATTCTGAATGCATGTCCTCTTTTTCGTCCTTATACAAAAGACGAACATATTTGCTTATAAGCGGTTCCATTTTATCTGCAATCAGTAAGAATTTCTCTTTGTTCCCATCTTTATATTCCTTTATTAGTTTTTGAATACTATCTCCCATTTTCTTCCCTCCTAAAAGGTAAAAAGAAAAAAAGGGTAAAATTGTAAACTAGATTTTTTACAGATAAAATGTTTTTTTGTTCTTACTAATTGATTTTAGTTAAAAAACTATCACTTTTATAAAACACGTTAAAAACACTGAACAAGAGGAAGAAAAATCTTCTTATTCAGTGTTTCAAGAGTTATTGTCCGGTATTATATGTAAATCAGAATACAATAAATAAATTTTTAACAAAGTGTTCAAAACTTTATTATTATCTAATAACAATCTATATTTAACTATTCATATATACAGTTATACTGTGCTGTAATCTGAAAATTCACTTGTAAACTGGTTATATTAAGAAAAGACAGGTGAGTAATCCGAATAATTGGGGATATATTTGGGAATGCAACATAAGAAGTGAAAAGAAAAAATGGACCACCAAATGGGGGCCCATCACCTGTAACATCACTGATTCACAGATAATTTTTAATAAGTCTTTTAGTTGGCTGCTTGAACAGCAGCGGATAGATAGAACCAGTTCTTACAACAAAAACTGCACTCTTTATTTGTATTTCTTTATATTTTTATGTCTAACTTTGATATTATAATGACAATTTTGACAGATCGATTTTACTCAGTGGAATGTTTGGTTCCCCCTCCTTGATTCGTATAGTGATATCCTCATAATTGGCATCCAACATGACCAAGGGGACTTTTTCATTTTCTGACAGATCAGATATATTAAAAATCTTTCCAAACTCTCTGTAAGTGGTATCTTCTTCATTGACGGCTGCCATGGTAGGATTATAATCATCGTAGAAGCCTGTCACGTATTTACCATCCTTATAGGTTAAGCATACATACCCGGACCCACTGGTTCCATTGCTGACTAGAAAGAGGCTGTTTCTTCTATAATATATATTATTAATGGAATACCAGCCTTCCGGCTCATATAAATCAATCACCTTTTCAGCCTTGTTATTTTGATATGTAAATATACTAATAGATACGGAATCACCTAATATTAATTCCGGTATGCCGTCATTATTAAAATCGTGAAGGCTTACGTAGGCCCAACGGTCAGAACCATTTCCTTCCCTTAAGCCATATGGATCGACTAAATATTCTTTTGCATAAGTTATTATGTCTTTATACGATTGTTGCCAGCCATTATCAACCGAAGATTTCTCCGATTTTTTATCGTCGGATTCCATTGTTTCTTCCTTTGCATCCTTTTGAATATGACTTTGACTTTCAAGTTTCACATTATCACTTTGAACCTTGGCGGTCCGACAGCCTGCTATCCCCGATATTGTAAAAAATGATATTGCAAGTAACATGAATCTCCTTCTCAATTCTCTGCCCCCCAAATCTATTGTTGTTCCATTTTAACCTTTTAAAAACTGCTTTAAAAAATTAAAGTACGAACTAACTTAATATTATAGCAAAAATCCTACTTGATATTTATTTCGTGTAATTAAACCGTACTTTATTGTAATTATTTGGCTGTAATTATTTGGTTGCAATTATTCCGTAGTAATTATCAATTAATTGTTACTTCAAATATCGGGCTAAAACAGTACCTTGATACATGATTAAAAAATCTGGTGAATCCACTATATATATAAGAATTATTTATTGAATGAGCTTAGAATTAAACATAATCAAAAAAAATTAATCATGATCCATGGAAATGCACTTTGGGTGAAAGAAAAAAGAGAGGCTGTAAGTTATGCCCCTCTTTTGGTAAACATACTAATTCATTCTTTGAAACACTGGAATTGCCTCCAGGGGAGCCTGACAGTTCATGGTCTGCCCACCAGAGTATTCTTTATGATCAATCAAGTTTTTCCAGGTTCCGGCTGGCAGATAGACATTTCTCTCGAATTTACCCGGGTATAAAATTGGAGCGACCAGATACTCCCCGCCAAACATATACTGATCCATTAATTCCCAACATCTTTCATCCTCGGGAAATTCATAGAACATGGTACGCATGAGCGGGGCACCATTCTCACTCGCTTCTATCATAAGCTTCTCTATGTATGGCTTTAAGGACAGTCTTATGTCTAATTGCTTTTTCATAATGGTAAATGCCATCTCCCCATAGCTCCACAGTTCATTAGGCTGGCCAGTAAACAGGCTTCCCCCGCCGTATTCTTTATTGGAAAGAGGCGGAATGTTATGAGGGCCACGGTCACCGTGCATTCTTAGAATCGGGCAATAGACTGCAAATTCAAACCAGCGCACCAGCAGTTCTTTAAAGGCCGGGTCATCTACATCGTCTGTCATAAAACCACCGATGTCCGTAGTCCACCAGGGAATACCCGCCAGACCGATATTTAAGCCACCGTATAATTGATCACGGAGTGACTCGAAGGTACTGGGTACATCGCCGGACCAAACCAGAGTGGAGTATTTTTGACTTCCTGCCCAGGCGCTGCGTACCAGGTGAAGCATCTCCTTTTCCCGTCCCAGTTTGGTTAATCCGTCACAAAATGCCTTCGCATACATCTGGGGGTAGATATTGTTCACCTCTAGAGCACACCCCAAAGCATACCGGTAATTATCAAAATCATACACTGCATAATCAGGTTCTGCATTGTCCAGCCAAAACATATCAATCCCATAGTCACAATAATTCTTTTGGCATTTCTCCCATATATATTCTCTTGCTTCCGGGTTCGTAACATCTATGGTCAGGCAGTCTCCCTGAAAATCATAGGTCTGAATACTGCCTCGTTCCGTACAGATAAGAAGCCCTCGTTCAAACATTTCATTGAAATTTTCACTTTTTCGATCCACAGTCGGCCATACGGATACTACTACTTTAATCCCCATGGAATGAAGCTCATCACACATGGCCTTAGGATCCGGCCAGTATTCCGAATCAAATTTCCAGTCTCCCTGCCTGGTCCAATGGAAAAAGTCGATCACAATCACATCAAGGGGAATCCCAAGTTCTTGATACTTTCTCGCCACGGTCAAAACTTCCTCTTGGGTCCGATATCGTAATTTGCACTGCCAAAGTCCTAACAGACCCTGAGGCAAGGCTGGCGCATGGCCTGTTACAGCCGTGTAATGTTCTACGATCTGAGCGGGAGTATCTCCCACCGTAATCCAATAATCCATCTCTTTCGCAGCCTCTGCACGCCACTCGGTATAATTTTTTCCAAAGGAAGCCTTACCAATTGCCGGGTTATTCCAAAGAAATCCATACCCAAGGCTTGAGATTGCAAACGGAATTGATACTTGGGAATTACGCTGTGCAAGCTCTAAAATACAGCCCTTTAAATCTAAGTAGGCCTGCTGATATTGCCCCATGCCAAAAAGCTTTTCACCGTCGTTACTTTCAAAACGGACAGTGAGTGCATAATCTCCCCCTATAATTGGCTTGTAATCTCTCCCTACAATCTTTAAGCAACAGCTTTCCCCGCACTCCGTCCCAAAATAATTCCGATAATATTCCCGAAGAAAAAGCTTATCATCCCGAAAAAACGAAAGGACTCCGGCTGCATTTACTTTTGCACGAATCCTGCCATTTTGAATCGTCGCAGATTCATTCCCATTGATTGTAATTTCAACGGAACTCTGTTTTGTTGATACCTCTTCACTAAGAGCCCAATTGCGTCCGGTAAAGTTCATGTACCGGGTTGCTCTCACACGAAGAGAATCCTTCCCCCAGGGCTCAATGCAAAGTTGTTCCGTTTGATGACGGATTACCAGAGAATTGTTAACATTCGAATAATTCATAGTTCCTCCTTTCATGTAACTGCATACAGGTTTTATAGGTAACATTTCAAACTTGAAACTTTGGTAAAAATTTCTTATACTAATAATATAGTGATAAATCCAATGGAAATCTTTAATTAATATGATGAAAAATAACATTATTTTCACATATATTAATAAAAGAGAAACTCAGGGGCTTAACATCAAAGGAGGCATCTTCGTACCTGCATAACAGAACTGCTTTTCATAATTTATATACAAAAAAGCTAGTAGACGGGAGCCAAACATGAATGAAAAATATAAGCTGCTAAGAGAGCAGCTTCCTCATGGAAACGCCATGTTTCCACTTATGGTTCATGAGATTAAGTCAGACTGTAGTTTTAAAGAACGAGTAAGCTGCCACTGGCATGATGAAGTTGAGATTCTTATCGTAACAAAAGGACTGGGTGAATTTCATATAGATAACCGCAGTTATCCTTTAAGGAAAGACAGTATAGTCATCATTCCGTCCAATCATCTCCATTCCATAACCAGTGAAATTGGTATGCCCTTTAATTTTTTCGCTGTAGTATTCCATCAAACTTTTTTAAACAGCTTTGTCAATGATGTTATCCAGCAAAAATACTTCAACAGTGTCACACGGGAAGAGACCGTGTTTCCAGAATTTATTTCACCAGAATTAGAATGGGAGCAAAAAATCCTTTCCTTGCTTTTAGAAATACAGGAGATATTTAACAAAAAGGAAACCGCATTTGAGCTTGATATAAAGACTAAGCTGTATGCCATCTGGCATCTGCTTTATGTTCATTCTGAAGAAAAAGGTACCCCCTCCCCTAAACATGCAGACTATAAAATGGAATTAACCAAATCAATCATTAAGTATATAAAAGAACATTATGACAGCTGTATTTCCTTAGAAGAGCTGTCCAAAAAATTTAATATGAGCGAAGGTCATCTCTGTCGTTTTTTTAAATCCATGACAAAAATGTCCATTGTAGAATATATCAATTACTACCGTATCAGCGTCAGTGCAGAACTTCTAAGAGAAACAGGCCGTGACATCGGCGAAATTGCCAGAATGACAGGCTTTAATAACATTAGCTACTACAATAAAATATTTAGAAAATATATGCACATGACCCCTTCCAAGTTTCGCAAATGTGGAGCTTAATCACTCTGTGAAAGCAAAAAAGCACCCTACCAATTTTGATAGGGTGCCAATTTATTTAATAATAAATTTTGTTTAACATTAATTATTCAATGCTGCCTGTGCTGCTGCCAGTCTGGCAATAGGTACACGGAATGGAGAACAGGAAACGTAATCCAGACCAATCTTATGGCAGAACTCCACAGAGGAAGGATCTCCACCGTGCTCGCCGCAGATACCTACATGCATATCAGGACGTACTGATTTACCTAGCTTTACAGCAGTCTCCATCAGCTTACCTACACCAATCTGATCCAGTTTTGCAAATGGGTCATTCTCAAAAATCTTTGTGTTATAATAAGCATTTAAGAATTTGCCGGCATCATCTCTGGAGAAGCCATAGGTCATCTGAGTTAAATCGTTAGTTCCAAAGCAGAAGAACTCTGCATCCTTTGCAATGTCATCTGCCATAAGAGCAGCTCTTGGAATCTCGATCATAGTACCTACTTCATATTTTAAGCTGCTTCCTGCTGCTGCAATCTCTGCATCCGCTGTTTCCACAACAATGTTCTTAACAAACTTAAGCTCTTTTTCATCACAGATAAGTGGAATCATAATTTCAGGGCAAACGTTCCAGTCTGGATGAGACTTCTGAACATTGATGGCAGCACGGATGACTGCTTTTGTCTGCATTCTTGCGATTTCAGGATATGTAACGGTCAAACGGCAGCCTCTGTGTCCCATCATTGGGTTGAACTCATGGAGGGAATTGATAATATTCTTAATCTGTGCCACGGTTTTACCCTGAGCATCGGCAAGCTTTTTAATATCATCTTCATCCGTTGGAACGAACTCATGAAGAGGTGGATCCAGGAAACGAATGGTAACAGGGTTTCCTTCCAATGCCTCATACAGTGCTTCAAAATCTCCCTGCTGAACCGGAAGGATTTTTTCAAGTGCTGCTTCTCTTTCCTCTACGGTATCAGAACAGATCATCTCACGGAATGCATCAATTCTGTCACCTTCAAAGAACATGTGCTCGGTTCTGCAAAGACCGATGCCCTCTGCTCCAAGCTCTCTTGCCTTTCTGGCATCAGATGGAGTATCTGCATTGGTTCTTACTTTCAATTTTCTATATTTGTCGGCCCATGCCATGATTCTTCCGAACTCACCTACAATGGCTGCATCCATGGTTGGAATGATTCCGTCATAGATCTTACCGGTAGATCCGTCAATGGATAACCAGTCGCCTTCATGGAACTCTTTGCCTGCCAGTGTAAATTTCTTATTTTCTTCGTCCATAGCGATTTCAGAACAGCCGGAAACACAGCAGGTTCCCATTCCACGGGCAACAACGGCTGCATGAGAGGTCATACCGCCTCGTACCGTTAAGATACCCTGAGCTGCCTTCATGCCTTCGATATCTTCTGGTGATGTCTCAAGACGCACCAAAATAACCTTCTCACCTTTTTCTTTCCATTCCTTTGCATCATCGGCAGTGAATACAATCTTACCGCAAGCGGCTCCGGGAGATGCTGCAAGAGCTTTCCCGATTGGCTCTGTACTCTTTAATGCCTCGCTGTCAAATTGTGGGTGGAGAAGGGTATCTAAGTTTCTTGGGTCAATCATCTTGACTGCCTTTTCCTCTGAAATCATTCCTTCATCAACCAGATCACAGGCAATGGTTAAAGCAGCCTTAGCGGTCCGCTTTCCGTTTCTGGTCTGAAGCATATATAATTTCTTATCTTCAATGGTGAATTCCATGTCCTGCATGTCGCGGTAATGGTCTTCCAGCTTGTTACAGATTTCTACGAATTTGTCGTAAGCTTCCGGCAATTCATCTTTCAACTGATCGATCTTTCTTGGAGTACGGACACCTGCAACTACGTCCTCACCCTGAGCATTCATTAAGAACTCACCCATAAGGTGCTTTTCTCCGGTCGCCGGGTTACGGGTAAATGCAACACCAGTTCCTGATGTCTCGCCCATATTTCCAAATACCATCATCTGAACATTGACTGCAGTTCCCCATGAATATGGAATATCATTGTCGCGCCTGTAAATGTTGGCCCGCGGATTATCCCAGGAACGGAATACTGCTTTTACTGCTTCCATAAGCTGAGTTTTTGGATCATCGGGGAAATCCTCACCGATTTTTGCTTTGTACTCATCACGGAATAAGTAAGCCAGTCTCTTTAAGTCCTCAGCCGTTAAATCAACGTCTTCTGTGATTCCTTTTTCCTTTTTCACCTTGTCGATTAATTCTTCAAAATATTTCTTTCCGACTTCCATAACAACGTCAGAAAACATCTGGATAAATCTACGGTAGCAGTCCCAGGCCCATCTTGGATTTGATGATTTTGCAGCCAGAACCTCAACTACCTCTTCATTTAAGCCTAGATTTAAGATGGTGTCCATCATTCCCGGCATGGACGCTCTTGCACCGGAACGAACAGAAACCAGGAGAGGATTTTCTTTGTCACCAAATTTTTTCCCTGCAATCTCCTCCATCTTAACGATGTATTCCATGATTTGACCCATGATCTCATCATTGATTTTTTCGCCGTCTTCATAATACTGGGTACAGGCTTCTGTTGTAATGGTAAACCCCTGAGGTACTGGAAGACCCAGATTCGTCATCTCTGCCAGATTGGCCCCCTTGCCCCCTAAGAGATTCTTCATCTCAGCATTGCCCTCGGTAAACAGATAAACCCATTTTTTTGCCATAAGTAAAGTTCCTCCTCAAAAATGTGTTGGTTAGTTTACTCTTCCACTATATTCCTAATCGGAAAAGTCATGCAAATATTATAACATAAATAGACGGCTAGTAAATAGCTTTTCCCAGTTTTTTATATAAAATTTCGTCATTTTTCGATACAATTATACTTTATTCGCGCTTATAATCTGTCTTTTTCTTATATGCGATTATGGGTCGTATATGCGAATTTATGGGACAAACTACATTTTTTTCCTCTTTATTTAGGAAGCTTCCAGTAATTGGAAGTGACAAAATTGGTAAAAACCGTATAATAAACTGGGAGATATAAAACCGCGTTTATTTGCCATGGATTTTCGGTAAAATAACATCAAATAAGATTGTCTAAGAAACAAAAATATGATACATTATTGTTATCTCTGAAAAACAATGAATAATAGGAGGAAAAAAGCATTATGAAAAAGAGAGCATTAGCATTGGCTATGGCAGTTTTAATGACTGCTTCCTTAAGCGCATGTGGTTCTTCCAATTCCGGCACATCTACAACTGCTGCGTCTGCGGAAACAACGACTGCTGCTGCAGAATCCAAGGGGGATACTTCCAAAAAGACTGACTCTTCCACCGGATACGAGATCGCGCTGGTTACAGACTTAGGAACCATCGACGACAAATCATTTAACCAGGGTGCCTGGGAAGGAATGAAGAAATACGCGGAGGAAAAAGGGATCTCCTACAAGTACTATCAGCCACAGGAAGGAACCACTGATTCCTATCTTGAGACCATTGGTCTTGCAGTGGAAGGCGGAGCTAAGTTAGTTGTCTGCCCTGGTTTCTTATTTGAAGAGCCTGTTTTCATGGCTCAGGATCAGTACAAAGATGTTAGCTTTATCCTTCTCGACGGAGAGCCACACAATGCTGACTATTCTGAAAAGAGAATTGAGAAAAATGTTATGCCTATCCTTTTCCAGGAGGACGAGCCTGGTTTCTTAGCCGGCTACGCTGCTGTTAAAGACGGCAATACAAAGCTTGGCTTCTTAGGCGGAATGGCTGTTCCTGCAGTTGTTCGTTTCGGATACGGTTTTGCAGAGGGCGCTGACTACGCTGCAAAAGAATTAGGCATTGATAACATTGAAATTATGTACAACTACACTGGTGCATTTGCTGCTACACCAGAAGCACAGTCCATGGCTGCTTCCTGGTTCCAGAACGGAACTCAGGTTATCTTCGGCTGCGGTGGTGCGGTTGGTAACTCCGTAATGGCTGCTGCAGAAGAAAAAGGCGGTAAGATGATCGGTGTTGACGTTGACCAGAGCTTCGAGTCACCATCTGTTATTACCTCTGCTATGAAACAGCTTTCCGTTTCTGTATATGATGGCGTAAAGGCTTACTATGACAATCAGTTCCCAGGCGGTAAGACAAGCATCTTTACCGCAAAGAACGACGGTATCGGCCTTCCAATGGAAACTTCTAAATTTACAAAGTTTACAAAAGAAGACTACGATAAGATCTACGGCGTATTAAAAGAAGGTAAAGTAACACTCGTTCAGCCTTCTCAGGATAACAACAATCCTAACGTTGACTTAAAGCTTGAAAAAACAAAAATCAATTTTGTAGAATAATCTGCAAAAATAGCCCTGCGGGCATACCACGATGCTCCTTATTGGAGCAGATAGGAGGAAAGGAGATGCCGTTTGCTCACCAGTCAAACAAGACATGGTTTCTTACGGCATCTCCTTTCTCTATTTATAAGAAAAATAATCTAAGGCATATTTTGAAGAATTGGTACCGGGTCCCATAGTCAGGTACCGTAGTTAGGGGGATTTTATGGACTATATTATTGAGATGCTTCACATCACAAAAGAATTTCCCGGTATCATCGCCAATGATGACATTACACTGCAGTTAAAGAAAGGCGAGATACACGCCCTGCTTGGTGAAAACGGCGCAGGGAAATCCACTCTTATGAGTGTTTTATTTGGTCTGTACCAGCCGGAAAAAGGTGTGATTAAGGTTCGCGGTAAGGAAGAAAAGATTACCGGACCACTGGATGCCAATACCCTGGGAATCGGTATGGTTCATCAGCATTTTAAGCTGGTGGAGAATTTTACCGTACTGCAGAACATTGTTCTTGGTATGGAAACAACGAAGCGGGGCTTTTTAAAAATGGACGACGCCCGCAAAAAAGTAATGGAATTAAGTGAAAAATACAAATTGTTCGTAAACCCGGATGCCCTCATATCGGATATTACGGTGGGCATGCAGCAAAGGGTCGAGATTCTTAAAATGCTTTACCGTGATAACGAAATAATGATTTTTGACGAACCCACAGCGGTTTTGACCCCTCAGGAGATCGATGAACTGATGCAGATCATGAGAGACCTGGTAAAAGAAGGTAAATCCATACTGTTCATCACTCACAAGCTCAATGAAATCAAGGCGGTTGCAGACCGTTGCAGTGTACTGCGCCGCGGTAAATATATTGGAACTGTAGACGTAGCAGATACCACAGCAGAGGAAATGTCTGAGATGATGGTAGGCCGTAAGGTAAATCTGACGGTTGATAAAAAGCAGGCAGCTCCCGGTGAAGTGGTACTGGAAATCAAAAACCTTTCTGTAGAAGCCAAACGGGAAGGACAGAAAAAGAAGCTGGTCCATGACGTTAATTTCCAGGTAAAAAGAGGCGAAATCGTCTGCATCGCAGGAATCGACGGAAACGGCCAGACAGAGCTTATACATGCGATCACCGGTATCTCTGATATGAGTTCCGGTACCGTTTCTATTAACGGGGAAGACATGACAAAAAAAAGCATCCGCTATAAAAATACCCATGGCTTGTCCCACATACCGGAAGACCGTCATAAACATGGCCTCGTTCTGGAATATAACCTGGCTTACAACATGATTTTACAGCAATATTTTGAATCCGGTTTCCAAAGCGGTACATTTTTAAAGAATGATAAGATTTATGAATATGCGGAAAAGCTAATTGGGGATTACGATATCAGAAGCAGCGAAGGCCCATTTACCATCACCCGCAGCATGTCAGGCGGCAACCAGCAAAAAGCAATTGTTGCCAGAGAAATTTCCAAATCCCCTGACATCCTTTTGGCAGTTCAGCCTACCAGAGGTCTTGATGTAGGTGCCATAGAGTACATCCACAATCAGCTAATCAAACAGAGAGATGCTGGCGCAGCTATCCTATTGGTTTCTCTGGAATTAGATGAAGTTATGAATTTAAGCGACCGTATTTTAGTCATGTTTGAAGGCGAGATTGTCGCTGACTTAGATCCTAAGAATGTTACGGTTCAGGAACTGGGTCTTTACATGGCAGGCGCAAAGAAAGAAGGTGAGCGGTCATGAAACAGAAATCAACCAAGAATTACACAGGCATACTCTCTTCCATTTTTGCCATTGTTTTAGGACTTATTGTAGGTCTTATTGTCCTGTTCTTCTGTAATTCAAAACAGGCACTTCCGGGCTTTGCTACCATTTTAACCGGTGCATTTACCCATGGTGCAAAAGGAGTTGGTCAGGTCTTTTACTATGCCACTCCCATTATCTTAACCGGTCTTTCCGTAGGGTTCGCCTTTAAAACAGGACTCTTTAATATTGGAACCCCCGGACAGTTTATCATGGGCGCCTTTGGTGCGGTATACGTTGGAATCATGTTCACCTCATTAGGTCCGGTTCACTGGATCGCAGCCCTTTTGACCAGCGTTTTATTTGGCGCTTTATGGGGACTGGTGCCAGGTCTTTTAAAAGCTTATTTCAATGTGAATGAAGTAATTGCTTCTATTATGATGAACTACACCGGAATGTATCTGGTAAACTGGATCGTAAAAAGCTATAAGCCGCTGTTTAACAATCTGAGGAACGAATCCCGTAATGTTGCAGTCACAGCCAACATTCCTAAGATGGGTCTTGATAAGATTTTCCCGGGCTCCAGTGTAAACGGAGGCATTATCATTGCAATCTTAGTCGTTATATTAATCTGGCTGATCTTAAATAAGACAACCTTCGGCTATGAGCTAAAGGCAGTAGGCTTTAACCGGGATGCCAGCAAATATGCGGGTATTAACGAGAAAAAGAGCATTATCCTTTCCATGATGATCGCAGGTGCCATTGCAGGACTGGCAGGCGGATTATTATATCTGGCAGGAACCGGTAAGCATATTGAGATTAAGGATGTACTGCCTTCTGAAGGCTTTACCGGAATCTCTGTTGCTCTTCTTGCTCTTAATAACCCCATCGGAATCCTTTTCTCCGGTATCTTTATTGCTTACTTAACAGCCGGGGGATTTTATCTCCAGCTATTTGAATTTTCAACCGAAATTATTGATATCATCGTAGCCGTTATTATCTACTTCAGTGCCTTTGCCTTAATGGTCAAGCTGCTGATCAGCAAACTAAGCGGCAGAAAAACAACCACCTCAGAACAGTCCAGGGAAGGAGGAAAGAAATCATGAATGTAGTTTACTTTATCTTTCAGCAGACCATGTATTTCATGATCCCTCTTATGATCGTTGCCTTAGGTGCCATGTTCTCTGAGCGAAGCGGTATCATTAACATCGCTTTGGAAGGAATTATGACCATGGGCGCATTTACAGGAGTTCTGTTTTTAAGCCTTACAGGGTCCAGCATGAGCGGTCAGAGCCAGCTTATCATCGCTGCAGTGATCTCCATGGCAACTGGAATGGTATTTTCTCTGTTCCATGCCTATGCTTCCATTAACATGAAATCCGATCAGGTTATCAGTGGTACTGCTCTTAATATGTTCGCTCCCGCATTCGCTATCTTCGTAGCACGTGTCATTCAGGGCGTTCAGCAGGTACCTTTTAGCAACACCTTCCGTATCGTCTCTGTTCCAGTGTTAGGTAAGATTCCGTTTATCGGACCTCTCCTGTTCCAGAATGCATACATTACCACTTATATTGGAATTGCTATCTTTATTCTCTCTTATGTGGTGCTTTATAAGACAAGATTTGGACTTCGCCTTCGTTCCTGCGGTGAGCACCCTCAGGCGGCTGATGCAGCAGGAATCAACGTGTACCATATGCAGTATGCCGGAGTACTCATATCTGGCGCTCTGGGCGGACTTGGAGGACTTGTCTTTGTAGTTCCCACCTCCACCAACTTTAACGCCGATGTGGCCGGTTACGGCTTCCTGGCACTGGCTGTACTCATCTTCGGACAGTGGAAGCCGGTAAACATTATGTTTGCCTCCCTGTTCTTTGGACTGATGAAGGCTGTGGCATCTGCTTACTCCGGAATCCCATTTTTACATTCCCTGGGCATTCCAAGCTACTTCTACAAGATGGTGCCATATATCATTACACTGATCGTACTGATCTTTACCTCCAGAAACTCTCAGGCTCCTAAGGCAGAGGGTATTCCTTATGATAAAGGACAAAGATAGTAAATTATAATAGGGAAAGAACCTTGGAAATGTCTTTAAAGACAGACCAAGGTTCTTTTTTTGCATCTACTTTAACAAATTATATGAAGAGGCTTTGCGTCCCGTTTAACGAACAGGGAACTTCTTACCTCGTCTGATGGATCCGTCACTGTTCCATTCTGTGTAGACGTATGGACCACCGTCTGTGGTTCCATTTTCCGTAAAATAATGTGTACTGCCGTTGTAATCAATTAGACCAGTCATCATTTTTAGGGTACTGGTGTTGAAGTAATAGACATTGTCATTGATCTTCATAATTCCGCCCTGAAGCTCTCCGGTATCAGACGCATAATACCAGGTATTATCTCTTTGAATCCACCCGGTACGCATAAGCTGGTCATTGCCAAAGAAAAACCAATGGCTTTTATAATTGACCCAGTTATTGGTACAATAATCCCCTGATCCCCACTGGTACTTTACTCCCTGTGGTGTGGTGACAAATCCTGCCGCAAATGAAGACATCGCGCTTCCTATCGATAAAGCCATAGATAGTGCTGTAACTACTAAATACTTTTTTTTCATAGGTTTGACCTCCTTATCAATGCATTAGCATTTGGATTTGCCTAGAGTATATAACTGGATCGGTTTCAAGTCAACAAAGTTTAGGTATCCGTAAAGATATGTAAATTAATTGTAAAAAATTGGCAATGAAACCGGGAAACCGTAAGAAAACTGTAAATACTTTTCTGATTGACAAATAAATTTCACAATTTCACCAATCAAATTTTATCAGTTACCCGATCCCGGCTGATTCACCGTTCCGTCAGGTGCCTTACCTGAAAGTGCAACATCAATTTGAAGTGCTGCCTGAACTGCCATCTTACTGCATCGGGGAGTGTCTGTCCATGGGCGTATTTAATTCAAGTTCCGATCCAGACTGTATGATGGATACCAGATAAAATAGCGTTTCCTCTTCCTCCACTCCTTTTAGAATCTTAATTTCTACTAGATGCTTTCCCGGCTTTCCGTGATGAAGGAGAGTGGTCAGAGCCAGACAGTCTCCCCACTCCTCATCGAAGTTTCCATCCAGAATCACGCCATGATCCCTGTCTCCATCAACATAGGCTGCTGCCACTGGCGCAGGTCTCTTTATGGTTCTTCGGTATTGTACCAAAAGACAGCTGCCTTCCGTCTCAAAAACAATACGATCCCCCATGCGTCGGCTGATCCAGCCTCTTTTAAAGACATCGGTTACCCCGCATTTAACAGAATCATCGGGTAGAAAGCCCCTGCACTGAAACGGAGTTATGTTGTTTTGGATTCGGCTGGCATATTGGTAGCTGCACGGAGTTAGGGGTACTGGTATATTGGCTTGACCTGTTTCCTCTGAGGATACAGGCTCCATTCCTTTTATTTCCTCCAACGCCATGGTGATTAAATCAGCGATTTTTTTATGTCCCTCGTCATTGGGATGAAGCCCGTCGGGAGTTATATCTTTTATGGCTGTCTTACCGTCTAATATATCCTGATAAAGAGTTTCCCTTACGGAAACATAAGGGATGGAATAGTGGTCCAGCACTTTCTTATGACGCTCAAATGCCGAGCTTCCATCTTCATAAAAGGCATTGCACAAAGCCATGACTCCAGGCCTTTTAGAGTGGGATAAAATACGCACAATCAGGCTTTCATATGTTTCCATGAAAAAATCCGTATTGTCATCATTGACCGAAAAATCAAGAATCAGAAAATCCGGATTACAGGAAAGGACATCTTCCTCAACTCTGGCTGCACCGAATAAGGAATTGGTCCCCCCAATTCCAGCATTGATGTAGGTAAAACTTGCATCAGGATATGTTTTCTTCCACCACTCATATACAAGATAAGCATAACAGGTTTCTGGTTTTGTGGCTAAGGAACCCTGAGTAATGGAACCGCCAAGAAATGCCAGCACCCCATGCTTTTCCTCTTTTACCCTTTTAACAGCCTGAATGATATCTCTTGGATTCTCCAAGTGAATCCCACGTAATGTCATCCTTCTCCCCCTTTTATATGCTGGTTAAAATATCTTTCTTTAATCTTTTTAGCTTTTCGTCTGCATCCTGAAATGATTTTCCTTTTACTCCAAAATAAAACTTGATTTTAGGCTCCGTTCCAGAAGGTCTGATGGCAAACCAGGCATCCTCCGATAAGAGGAAGCGTAATACATTTGACTTGGGGAACCGTTCTGATATCCCTTCTCCTGTTTCATAATCTTCCTTTTTTATTATTTTAAATCCGCCTGCTCTAACGGGTGAATGGATTCGGAAGGTCTCCATGATTTTATTCATTTGAGCCAGACCATCTTCTCCTTTTAAGGTTACAGATTCCAGACACTCCTGATAATAGCCAAATTCTTCATATAGCTGATTTAATTCTTCCCAGAGAGAACTGCCCTTTGTCTTATAATAGGCCGCGGCCTCGCACAAGACCATGACCGCTGAAATGGCGTCCTTATCTCTGACACAGGTCTCCACCAGGCAGCCGCAGCTTTCCTCAAAGCCAAACTGGTAGGTAAATTCCTCAGATTCTTCAAAGAATTTTATCTGCTCTCCTATGTACTTAAACCCGGTTAAAACCTCAATCAGCTTCATTTTATACTTCTCTGCCAGAGGTCTTGCCATTTGTGTGGTTACAATGGTTTTTATTACGGCACCGTTTAAAGGGAGGTTTCCTGTTTCCTTTCTCCTTGAGAGAAGATAATTGCATATGAGTATTCCGGTCATATTCCCGGTCAAACGGCAGTACTTACCGGTTTGGTCATCCCTTACATAAACACCCATACGGTCTCCATCAGGGTCCGTAGCCAGAACAAGATCAGCGTCTGCTTTTTTTGCAAGCTTAAGAGCCAGCACAAAGGCACTTTCTTCTTCCGGGTTCGGGGTCTTTACTGTTTTAAAATCACCGTCTGGTTCCATCTGCTCCTCAACAGTAAACACATTGGTAAATCCCAGATGGGATAACAATCGCCGTACCGGCAGATTCCCGGTGCCATGAAGAGGCGTGTATACAATATTCACTTTACTTGCGGCCTGTAATAAAGCCTTGGGAGATGATACCCATTCTTCCATTTCCTTTATATACTCATCCTCCAGCTCATCTCCCAGCCAATGAAGCAGTCCCTTTTCTTCTGCCTCTTCCATTGAAAGTCTCTTGATGGAACCGTAATCCTTTATCCCGGTGATACATCGTCCTATTTCCTCGTCCTTTGGATAAGTAATCTGGGCCCCATCGTCCCAGTATACCTTATATCCGTTGTATTCCGGTGGATTATGGCTGGCTGTGATCACAATACCAGCGGCAAGAGAAAGGCTTAAAATAGAAAATGAAAGTAAGGGAGTAGGCGTCAGTCTGGAAAACAAGTAGACCGGAATCTGGTTTCCAGCCAGGCATCTGGCTGTCTCCTCGGCAAATTCCCTGGACATATGTCTGGAATCATAGGCGATACCAACGCCCTTTTCCCATTTTCCATTCTCTTTAAGATAATTGGCTAGTCCCTGAGTCACCCTCGCCACCGTATACCGGTTCATCCGGTTGGTTCCGGCCCCCATAACTCCTCTGATTCCTCCGGTGCCAAATTCCAATTCCTTTGAAAAGCGATTCCTGATTTCTTCTTTCTTATTTCTGATCGCTTCCAGCTCTTTTTTTATTTCATGGGAAAACAAAGGACTGGTACACCAATATTCATACTGATCTATATATGTCATAATCTGCTCTCCATCAAATGACCATCAAACCTGAGATTCATCCCGCCAGATTTCTTCTCCTAAACCATTGATATACTCCGACAGCTCTCCGGCCATTTCCTCTGATTCCGGAATCCTGATATGTCCCTGAGTTCCACAACCGTTTCTCTTATAAAGAAAATGAGATACACGGTCATCCTTAAGTGTGCCCCATACCTCTTCTATTGCCCTGTCCCAGTTATGGTGATGGCAGAGTATGGTTGTGGTCAGGATTAGATATGCCTGTGGATAGAGCTCTCTTAACTTCTGAATGAAACAGGTGTAGTGGGCCTTCCATTCCATTGCTTTCTGACCATCATAATCTTCCTTCATAAAATCCATTGGGTGGCTGTCATTTTGTCCCAGAGCGATGATGACCACATGAGGTTGATAGGCCTTAAAATCCCATAGGCTGGTTCTTCCTATGGTCGGTTGGTATTGAACCTTATCATAGACCCACTCCATACCAATGGGCCTTGGAGCTTCAAACCAGCCAGTTCCATTTCTAAGGGCAATTCCGCCCTGGGAGATGTTATGGATCAAGGCATGAAGCTTTCTTGCCGTCATCCAGGCATAAGAGTACCAGCTATTGGAGTACTCTCCCTGATGAACCGGATCTGCTTTTCCCACATAATCAGTGGCCTCTGATACTTCTCCTGCACTGACAGAATCCCCGTAAACCTCAATTCTCCGTTTGGGCAGAGGCTCTGGTTCCACGAGAAAACCACCCTCTGGCAGTAGGAACCCCTCTAAGGAAATGGTATGGCAGGAATCCTGACGCTTGAACAGCAACAGGCTGTGCCTGCCCTCTCCCAGTTCCTTTCCCAGACACAGACTGGTTTTTCCTTCCCTGGGAAGTTTTGCTTTTTGTTGGTCTCCATCTAGAATCCAGCCAATGTAATTATCCCAGTATACGGAATGGTTCTCCAGTTCCACTTCAACAGAGGCTCCTATAAATTCCAGCCTTACAAAACTGCAGGGATAAATAAATTCCGGCCGCCCCTTGTCATCCCTTCCGATTCTGCCGCAGTACTGTAAAAAGGGGTGGTCCGCTTTTAGAAACAGCTTCTCATTCATACCTAATCAGCTCCTTATTTTTGTGAATCAGGGCAATTCTCTGCCTCACACAATCCGCACTCCTTAAAGGGTCCAAAGGCGTAGAAAACACATAATCCATTAGCTTCTCCACAGTGGTGACAGCCACATGGATTCTGGTATCTGAAGAGGCATAATAAAGATATACTTCTCCATTTTCACGAACAATTGCCCCATTGGTAAATACCACATTGGAGACATCTCCTACCCGTTCCTCTCCTCTTGGTCCAAGTAGAAGGCCAGATGGCTCTGCTATGACTTTAGATGGCTCTTTTAAATCCGTTGCAAAGGCATAGAGAACATATCTGAGCCCTGCTGCCGTATTCCTGACGCCGTGAGCGATATGGATCCAGCCTGCCGGTGTTTTTATGGGAACAGCCCCTGCTCCATTTTTTGCTTCTGTTATAGTATGATAACGGCGTCTGCTGGTGATAATCTCTTCGTCTATCACTCCGTGGCAGATATCTTTGCAAAGGCCAAAGCCAATTCCACCGCCGCTTCCAGTCTCAATAAAGTCATCCATGGGTCTTGTATAAAACCCGTAACAGCCCTCTACAAACTCAGGGTGGAGCATGACATTGCGCTGCTGGGGGGAACGAAGCGTTTTAAGATTATCAAGCCGCTCCCAGGTTTTTAAATCCTTTGTTCTGACAATACCTGCCTGGGCCACTGCTCTTGATAAATCAGAAGAAGTCGAGTCGTGGCTTTCTGAGCAGAATACTCCGTAAATCCAGCCGTCCTCATGCTTTGTCAGCCTCATATCATACACATTAGTTTCTTCCGGGCAAGTGTCAGGAAGGGTGACCGGTTCTTCTAAGAAACGGAAACCATCAATTCCATTCTTGCTTTCTGCTACCGCAAAAAATGACTTCCGGTCATTTCCTTCCACCCTTGCAATGAGATAATACATTCCATTTAATTCAATGGCCCCCGCATTCATCACTGCATTGATACCGAGACGCTCCATGAAATAAGGATTGGTGTTCCAGTTAACATCATATCTCCAGGTAAGAGGCACATGGTCCCTGGTCAGGACCGGGTATTTATACCGGTCTAAGATGCCATTATACCAATCCGTCTTTTCATTCCTCCTGCCAATTAACTGCTCCTGTCTGTTTTTTTCCACTTCATACCGCGGGTGAAGGATGCCAAGTCTCTTTATGGCTTCCATGCACATCCTTCCATTGTGGTAAGGGCATTTCCAAGGCTCCACCAGAGGATCGTCACCGGAAGGTGCTTCCCCTCCACAAATCCGGTAAAACCATTCTGACCCAGGTCTTTGGTCCACCAGCCGGTTCTTTATGTAGCTCCACATATCCTCTGCGGCTTTAAGAAACCTGGAATCCTCCGGCTGCTTCTTAGAGGCATTTAAAAATCCCACCACGCCCTCTGCCTGAACCCACCAGATCCGGTCTTCATCCGCTCTGCCATTTTCACATTCATTTAATAGGCTATGGTCTTTATAAGCCAGCTCATAGACCTGTTCTGCCAGCATTCTGGTCAATGGCTCCATTCTCTTTTGATACTCCAAATCTCCCAGCATTTCAGTACAACGGTCAATGAGCCAGGAAGCCTCTATGTCATGACCATAGGAATGAAGATCTAAAAGAGATTTCCAGTCATTGTCAAAAAATACCTCCAGCCTCTTTTTTTCGGAATGAAACACATGGCTTTCAAATACATCTAAAAGATGCCTTAGGGTTTTTGCCACTCTGGGAGCATGGTCTACACGGTAAAGCTCTGTATACGCCTCCAGCAGATGAAGCAGCGTGTTCATGGTTCTTTCTGCCATAACTCCGTGCTCTGAAAGCTTATCATTACTGATAGGGTGGAAGGAAGCATCGTAAGCTTCCCCATAACCATCTAAAGACCGGAAGGAATGCTCGATCTGGTCAAAAAGATCGTAAGCAAGGCCCAACGCCTCTGGCTGCCCAGAGGCATCATAATAGGAGGAAAGGGCGTAGACGGCAAATGCCTGATTATAGGTGTGTTTTGTCCGGTCCACCGGCTTTCCATCGTAGGATACCGACCAGTACACCCCTCCTTCTGCCCGGTCCAGACAGAAATTTTTTAGGAACCGAAAACTATGATCCGCATATTCCAGAAGGTCTTTTCGCTTTAAAGTCATAGAAGCATTGGAAAAGAACCATAATATCCTGCTGTTTAAGATAACTCCCTTATCTGCCTTTTCATCCACCTTAAGGTCATGGCCCACGTAGCCGTAATAGCCGCCATACACCTCATCCTTTAACCCTTCCCAGAATGGGAGCAGCTTTGTCTCCAGATGCTCCTTCATTTCTTCTGCCATCGTTTCCTTCATGTATTACTCCCTTTCTGCCCCAGCTATCGTCTTCCTGGTTCCTGGTCCTCTTCTGTTAAAACACTATGTTCTTTTATGTAAGTGACTATTTCCTCTGCCCTTGTAAAGGCCAGGGCCACGTAGCTGTCTGCCGCGCCGTAATAGATGGCTATTCTTCCATCCTCCGGGTCACAGATTGTGGCACAGGGGAAGCAGACATTGGGCACAAATCCCCGTTCCTCATACCAGGTTTCAGGGGTAAGAAGGAAATTTTCACATCGGTATTTGACCACGGAAGGATTGTCAATATCTAAAATAGCTCCTCCAATGCTGTATACGAACCCATTGCAGGTGCCGGAAACCCCATGGTAAAATAAGAGCCAGCCCTCATTGGTCTCAATAGGAGCTGCACCTCCACCAATCTTTAAGGATTGCCACCATTCCTTGCCCTTTCCCATTACGTGGCGGTGTTTTCCCCAGTAAACAAGATCCGGGCTCTCGCTTAGAAAGATATCTCCAAAAGGGGTATGACCGCTGTCACTGGGACGGGAAAGCATCATAAAATTCCCGTTTACCTTTCTGGGAAATAAGACGGCATTCCGGTTAAATGGAAGAAAGGGATTTTCAAGCCTGACAAATGTCTTAAAATCCTGTGTTTTCGCCATACCAATGGAAGCTCCGTAAAAATCCTGACACCATATGATATAGTAGGTATCTTCCACCTTCACCAGACGGGGATCATAGGCATATCTGGGCATGAACTCAAGGCCCTCCTCATCCACAAAGGTAATCTTTTCTTCCTCAAACTCCCAATGAATCCCGTCATTGCTTCTGCCAAGATAAATATAGGGAATTCCATTGTTCTGCTCTCCCCGAAACACACCGATAAAGCTGTTTTCATAGGGAATCACGGCAGAATTAAATATCCTGGCCACATGATCTATGGGATTTCTTCCGATAATAGGATTTTCCGTATAGCGCCAGATTGGCGCTCCTGTACATGTTCCTGCTGGCTCCTGCCATGGCATTGCCTTTATTTTAGGTGTATATAATTTCATGGTTTCCTCCTAACCTTTGACTGCTCCCTGAGTCAGTCCGCTGTATATTTGTTTCTGACAGAATATAAATACAAAAAGTGCCGGCAGCAAGGTAATGATCACACCTGCGCAGATATAGTTATACTGGCTTCCCAGGGGCCCTGTAAATTTATACAGAGACGTAGCCACGGTTACCAGACGATTCTTATCCTGGAGATATAAGTTTGCCATATAGTATTCGTTATAAGTTCCAACGCCTTTTAATATCATCACCGTTATGATGGCTGGTTTTAAAAGGGGCATTAATACCCGGAAAAATACACCGAAATACGTACAGCCGTCCATAATTGCAGACTCATCTAAGGATAAGGGGATGTTTTCAAAAAACTGAATGAAGATGTAGATGGAGATTACATCGGTTCCCATCATCAGAATAATGTACCCTGTAAGCGTATTAATTAAGTGAAATTCATACATCAGCTGATAGACTGATACCTGCATGGCGATTCCTGGAAGCATGGCGGCAAATAGAAAGAGATTCCTGATGAGTCCATTTCCAAGAAACTTAAAACGGTTCAATATGTATGCAAGCATGGAACCTGTGAGCACGGAACCAAGGAGAACAAATACTAAAATCACAAGGGAATTGCGAAATGCAGTTGCCATGTTTGCCTGATTCCAGGCCTGAATGAAATTCCCTCCATACAGCCAGTTTTCGGGAAGGGTCATGACATTGGTGGAAGCATATTCTTTTTCTGTCTTACATGCAGTTATGACGCATACCACCACAGGAGTCACGGATACAAAAGCGCCCGCCATAAGAGTCAGATATTGAAAGACCTTCCATAATCGTTTTTTTACTTTATGACGATTCACTAAGCCCCCTCCTTTCGGGAGATCATTTCTCTTTTTCTCCTCATCCTCTTTTCCCGCCAGGACTCCTCTTCTCCCTCTCCGAAGAAATATCTAAAAATAAGTTTCTGGAACAGAGTAGCTGCCAAAATGATTACAAGTAAAATCACAGCCATTGCAGAGGCCAGGCCTACCTTTTGATTTTCATGAGCCAGTTTATTCATGACCACAAAATAAGTTGCGGTTCCAAAGCTTCCGTTGGTGATGACATAGGGCGGTTCAAATGCGCTTAAGGAACCAGTAATAGATAGAATCAGATTGAGGACAATTACAGTTTTAATGCTTGGAAATACGATATACCGGAATTTTTTCCATTCATCTGCCCCGTCAATGGCAGCCGCCTCATACATGGTGGAATCCACAGACATAATGGCACCGATAAATAAAACCATGTTCTGCCCCATGTACCGCCATATCGAGGTAGCCGCTATGGAAATATTATTGATCCGCGTATCTTTCAGCCAGTAAGGCAACTGATCCTGTGTAAAGCCGAACCAGGAAAGGACGGTATCGAAAACAAACCCTCTGGTATAGAAAAACTTAAAAATAAAACCGACTGCGATTCCACAGATGAGATATGGAAAAAACATAAACCCCTTAAACAAATTACCACACCGGATATTAGTACTGAGTACCGATGCAAAGTAAAGAGCCAGGGACATCTGAACAAAGCATGCCCCTATGTAGTAAAAGCTCAGTCTCAATGCTTTAAAGCAATCATCTCTTTGGAACACATCCAGGTAATTTTGTATTCCTACATATTCCCTTTTTCCAATGTACTTCATATCGAAAAAGCTAAAGCCCATCATTTTCACAAAAGGAATATAGGTAAATACCAAAAGCAGGAATACAGGTATAAACATAAATGTCAGGATGACAAGCCACCGGTTCACTTTCCCCTTTTGGAGCCATTTCACCACATGGGCCGCCATGTTCGATTTTTTACCCAAAGCTGTCTCCTCCTATTGGATCGCTCCGAACTTTTTCTGGGAAGCAGTCCATCTGGCATTCCAGTCAGCCATAATCTCATCAAGAGTCGGAGAACCGGTTGTGGCTGCTTCCAGGATTTTAGAAACTCCATCGGGAGATACGTTAAGTCCTACTTCAGAATCATTGTTGATATCATTGTACAGTGTCTCCTCTCCCTCTGGAGCCGGGTTATCGATGACTAATTCAATTCCATCAAACATCTTATAGACGTCAGGATACTTTTCTCCTACGCAAATAGGAATTCCGCCCTGGTCGTAGGCAAACTTGGATTTTTCCGTAAGCCATTTGATGTAAAGCATGGAAGCAATCTGATTATCCTGGCTGCTGTTTACATTAATCCCATAATTATAATCAGGAGCTGCAGAAACATATTGTTTTCCATTCACCGTGATAGGAAATGGCATATACCCGATATCATCCCCATGATCTCCCGCCCCCTGCATCTGGACTACAGACCAGGAGCCCAGTGCCATGGTCGCGATCTTACCGCTGTTCATCATGCCCTTGCTTCCCTCCCAGTCCGTTGTGGTTGGATCTTCTTCCGTCAGTCCCCGTTTCACAGCCTCATATAAAACGTAATAAACCGCATAAGGTCCTGTCATATCCGCCCGCTTTTCAAATGGATTTTTGCTGTGAAGCAGTTCGGTGTTGGCAAAGTCCGGATCTCCAGTGGCAGATCCTGTAATATAGGCATCCCAGGCCGTCATCGTCCAGTTTGCTGCGAAATTGGTATACATGGGAATCGCGTCTGTATTGTCCTTGATTTTCTGTAAGGCAGCCAGAAAATCGTCGGGCGTTTTGGGAAGCTCCGTAATCCCTGCATCTGTAAAAACCTTTTTGTTATATACAATTCCCTGCACATTTCCCATAGACGGAATTCCATAGACCACATTTTTATAGGAATAGTTATTCAGCATAACGTACTTCTTTTCCAGTTCTGTGATATCTCCAAAAGGAAGAAAATAATTTTTAAGTTCATTCTTATCGATCTGAGTAGGAACCATGCAGATATCGCCCCAATCTCCTGTAGTAAGTCTGGTAATAATGTCATCCGCATAACTGGTGATTCCTTCGTATGTAATTGTTACGCCTGGATACATCTTCTGAAATTCTTTTATGTAATCCTGAAAGACCGTATCAATAATATCTGTCTTGTGTGTGATAAATCTTAAATCTGCTTTGATATCCTTATAATCTTCTCCCACCTTCAAATCTGTAAATTTAGGCAGCTCATCTGCCTTCTCTTCTTTGGCTGCCTGGGTTGCTGTGGCTTTTGCGCCGCCGCATCCTGCCAGGGAAACACCCATCACTACCGCCAGTCCTACCGCCCCAATTCGTTTCCAAACCTTCATCATGCTTCCTCCTTCATTATTTAATCCTATTAAATCCAGGATTTTATTAATTTATTTTAAGTTAAATTAAGTATATTTTAAAGTTAATCCATAATCATCGACCATTCTTGCGACTTATCATGAATCCTTGTTTATTTTTATGCACTACCTCTGTTTTATATCATTTATTTCGTTTTTTTTGTTTATTTTGTTATATTTATCTTGGATTTCAGCGAGTAACTTTCGATATAAATCATTTTTTTATTTTCTTTTTAACTTTAATTATATGGTTTATTATGCTAGACTATAAAAAAACAGATGAAAAGAGGTGCGTTTTGGAATTCAACAAACTTTTTTTAGCTCATTTATTAAGTAACAACAAGCTAACTTCTGCTTTCAGTGCCTGCCAGTGCCTGCCACCTGAATATCCCCTAACACCAGAAGAGGGGGATTCCCTCCTTTCCCTGATGGCAGCCGGATATATGAATACCTGTTACCCGTACCGTTACGAAATCACAGATCTTCCCTGTCTTTGTATTCTGTATACCTTATCAGGAAGCGGTGTATACGAAACTGGTGATAAGAGGCTTTCCCTTTCACCCGAAACCTTTCTTTTTATCGATGGTTCTATCCGGCATAAAATTTACACAGAAAAAAACAGCTGGAATTATTACCAGCTGTTTATAGAAAAATCAAAATGCTTATTCTTTTTTAGAGAGTTTGTGAAAACGTGGGGCAATCTTGCTATCATTCCATCCACCCCATACATCCTGTCTCTTTTTTCCCGCCTTACTGAGATTCCTGAATTCCTAAGCAGGGACAACTTAATTATCAATCACAGGCTTCTTACAGACCTGCTTACGGCTGCTGTCCTGCCTCCTTTTGCCTCCCAGTCTGATGTGGCCCCTCCTTATTTGAGGGAAATGAAAAAAATAATGGACACCCGGTACGCCTCTTCCCACAGCCTCACTCAATTTGAGCAGACACTGGGAATCAGCAGATACCGGCTGTCCAGAGAATTTCACGAGCTTTATCAGGTCCCGCCTTTGCAGTATTTAAACAGGCGGAGAATTGAAGAAGCAAAAAAACTGCTTCAGGACCCAGCCATCACCGTATACGAAGCAGGCCGGCGGGTGGGAATGGAAAACACCACTCATTTTATCCGTATCTTTCGCAAATACACAGGAACAACACCTGCCAATTACAAAAATTCCCTGCCCACTTAGATTTCTGATACACTTTTCTTCTTCACCAGTCCTCCTGCTACGATCTGAATTCCAGAAGCATAAGGTTCCTTTTTAATCTTACTTACCAGATTTCCCACTGCCAGCTCAGCCATTCTGTCTTTGTGTACATCATAGCTGGTAATGGGGACCTTTACTACTTTGTCCCATTCACAATTATCAAATCCAACAACCGAAATATCCTCCGGCACCCGGTAACCAGCTTCCCTAAGCCCATTGATCAGTACATCTGCCGTATAGTCGCTGCTGCATGCAAATGCGGTCGGCATCTCATCCGGTAGTGGAATAGACTCATAAGCTCTATGGCTACCGCATAAGCTCCTGTCCTGAATGACCCATTCCTGTTTAAAAGAGATTTCCTGCTCCATAAGAGCTTTCCTGTATCCAAAATACCGGTCAGTAATGCTGCTGGTGGACATGGGGGTTCCAACAAAGGCAATCTTTTGATGACCGCATTTGATTAAATAATCCGTAAGGAGATACATCCCATAAAAACCATCGGATATGACGCAGTCATATTCCTGATTTGCCTCATAAAAATCCATAAAAACAACGGGGACATGGGGATTTCTCCATAAAAAACTGGAATACTCCTGGCTTGGCTGACCGATTAAAATAACGCCGTCCACCTTACCGTCTAAAATCATCTTTGGCATGGTAAGAGAGGCTTCCTCCTCCTGGTTCACGATTTCAAGGATACAGTAATATCCCCGTTCTGAGGCAGAAGTCACTACAAACTGATACATGTTCCAGTAAAAGGAATTGACTCTATCTAAAAATCCGGCTGGAATTAAAATTCCCAGATTCCCGGTTCCCTCGGGCCGTACTTTCTTGGTGGAAGTAACCATCTGATATCCCAGCTGGGATGCAACTTCTTTGATCTTATTTCTCATATCCTCACTGACACCGCTTTTATCAGACATTGCCTTGGAAACGGTAACGGTGCTGACACCCACGATTTTGGCGATATGGGACAATGTAACTGCTTTTGACATAATATCCCCCTGTAATTTAAGTTAATGTAAGTATATTTTAACTTAAATATTTTGTCAATGTAAACTTAACGGATAAAAAAAGAGGTGTCCACTAAAAAAACAGAGCATCGAAAGATAAATTATTTCATCTTCCAATACTCTGGTTTTATTTAATCTTACTTCCCAAATGCTTCCTTCTCATCTGCCTTAAACTTTTCAATTCCCTGGTCAGTGAGGGGATGCTTTGTCATCTGCATCAGCACGCCGTATGGAACGGTTGCTATGTCTGCTCCTGCTTTTGCGCAGTCAATGATATGGATTGGATTTCTGATGCTGGCTGCAATGATCTCTGTCTCGATTCCATGTATCTCAAAAATTTCAGTAATATCACGGATCAAATCAATGCCAGGCATGGAAATATCATCAAGACGGCCTAAGAAAGGGGAAACATAGGTAGCTCCTGCTCTTGCAGCTAAGAGTGCCTGAGCCGCGGAAAATACCAGGGTCACGTTGGTCTTTATTCCCTCGGCAGTTAATACCTTCACAGCCTTTAAGCCTTCTGCTGTCATAGGAATCTTTACTACCATATTAGGGTGAATGGCTGCGATCTCTCTTCCTTCTGCGATCATGCCTTCCGCAAATTCGGTGGAGGCTTTCACCTCACCGCTGATGGGACCGTCAACGATGGAGGTGATTTCTTTGATAACTTCATTAAAATCACGGCCTTCCTTGGCAATCAGGGAGGGATTGGTGGTAACTCCACAGATAATGCCCATATCACTTGCTTTTTTCACGTCTTCCGTATTTGCTGTATCTACAAAAAATCTCATCTAGTTCTCCTTCGTCTATTTCATTATTTTGAAACTAGCTTACCTTACAGAATTCAATTTTTTCCCCGTTTGGTCCCTGAAAGAGAAAGAAACGATTGGTACGAGGGGCAAACATTTCATTGGATTCAATCCCATTGGAGATAAGAGTATGACCCTGGGATACAATCTCTTCATAAGCCTCTTCCAGATTCTCACAGGTCAGGGCAATATGGTCGATGTTACCGATGGGCTTTTCATCCTGGCGTCTGGGGTAAAATTCTATGACGCAGGTTCCGCATTGAAGCATCCCCCTGATGCCCCCATCCACCAGCCGGGTAAATCCCAGATTTTCATAAAATGCTTTTGTGGCTTCCGGGTCATCGGTAGGAATTGCCACATGGGCAATTCCTGATGGTTTATTTTTAAGCATGCAATGCCTCCTAAGCCAGCAGACTCTTTACATACTCTGCTATTTTCTCATCCTTGCAGTTTGCAAAGAACAGCTCACTGAATTTTTCACCGCCGATCGAGCCTTTCACCAGCTCCTGGTCAAGTCCTTTTAAGCAGGTTAAGATATCCTTTAAGTTGTTTTCTCTTACCACATCAAGGATCTTTTTATTTCTCTGCTCTGGAACTGCACGCTCTCTTGGGTAGCCCTGACCGCTCGCTTCTGAGAATAATTTCTCAAAGGTATATTCCAGGTTAAGCTCTGCTCCCCAGCCAAAGCCTTTTGCAAATGGCATGGAAATGGCATTGCCGTCATTGATCTGTGCAAACATATATCCGTCGCTGGGATCACATACATGGCCGCAGATAACTCCTGGGAAGCTGTTGCATGCAAGCATAGCACCTTCACCCGTTCCGCATCCGGTAATTACATAATCTGCTGCGCCGGAATTTAAAAGGATGGCTGCAAGAATTCCGTTCTGTACATAAGTAAGGGAACAGGCATCCTCTGGGGAATACATTCCGTAGTTATCAACTTCGTAGCCTTTTTGATCTGCTACCTTCTTTAAGCTGTTATAAATCAGTTCATTTTTAGCCGCCTGGCTGTTCTCATTAATTAATGCTATTCTCATGATTCCAACACTCCTTTAATCTGATGGTATACTTGATTTTCGCTCAGCCCGTATTCTTCTAAAAGCTCTTCCGGCTTACCAGATTGTCCAAACCGGTCCTGAACGCCAATCTTTTTAAATGTTACGTTACATTTATTTTCTAAAAGAACCTCACCTACTGCATCGCCAAGTCCGCCGATGGTGCTGTGTTCCTCTACAGTTACTACTTTGCTGCATTTTGAGGCATATGTCAAGATGCATTCTTTATCAATTGGCTTTATGGTATGCATATTTACAACGGTAATGGACGTTCCTTCCTGTAAAAGCTTCTTCGCACATTCCAAAACGGTGGAGACCATGATGCCACAGGCAAATACAACCACATTCCCGCCTTCTTTTAATACATTGGCTTTTCCAATGACAAAGGGCATCTCCTCTTCAAATACAGGACTTGGAAGTCTGGCAAGACGCAGATAAGCCGGTCCTTTCATCTCTGCCACTGCTTTCACAGCGCGGTGTGTTTCACTGGCATCACAGGGAACCACGACTGTCATTCCCGGAATAACACGCATGAGGGCCAAATCCTCAATAGCCTGATGGCTTCCGCCGTCTTCCCCAAGGGTAATGCCGGAATGGGTCATGCCAAGCTTAACATTGAAATTGGGATACGCTACGCCGTTTCGCACCTGCTCATAGGCACGGCCTGCGCCAAAGATAGCAAAGGTGCTGCAAAATGGTATGTATCCCATGGTAGAAAGTCCTGCGCTCATATCCACCATATTGGCCTCTGCAATTCCTGCATTAAAGAACCGCTCCGGAAATTTTGCTCCAAAGGTTGCTGTCATGGTGGCATGGGCAAGATCCGCATCCATCACCACTACTTTTTCATTCTCTTCTCCAAGCTCAGCCAAAGCTTCCCCGTATGCCACTCTGATTGCCTTTAATTCGCTCATGTCTTAACCCTCCAGTTCCTTTAATGCCTGCTGTCTCTCGTCTTCACTTGGTGCCTTTCCATGCCAGCCAACCTGGTTTTCCATAAAGGAAATGCCTTTACCTTTTACGGTGTGTGCCAGGATGCATTTTGGTTTGCCTTCCATGGTGCTGATGGAATAAGCAGCAAGAACTTCTTCTAAATTATTACCGTCAGGCAGCTCCAGTACGTGAAAGCCAAATGCCTTAAATTTGGAATGAAGGTCTCCCAGTGACATGACCTGTTCATTGCTTCCGTCAATCTGAAGACCGTTATTATCAATGATAATCGTAAGGTTATCCAGGTGATAATTGGCTGCTGCCATGCAGGCCTCCCAGACCTGTCCTTCCTGAAGCTCACCATCTCCCAAAAGAGTGTAGACCTTGGTGTCCTTATTCTGAGCCTTTGCCCCAAGAGCCATGCCAACTGCGATGGAGATTCCCTGTCCTAAGGAGCCAGTGGAGGCATCCACACCGGGAACCTTTTTTGCATCCGGATGTCCCTGAAGGATGCTGTGAAGCTGTCTGAAATTCTTAAATTCTGATTTATCGAAAAATCCCATCTCTCCTAATACTGCATAATAGCAGGGAGCTGCATGTCCTTTGCTTAACACGAAACGGTCACGGTCTTCCTTGTCAGGGTTTTTAGGATCGATCCGCATCTGGGTATAGAAGAGAGCCGCCATTAATTCTACCGCAGAAAGGGAACCGCCTGGGTGACCGCTGGCTGCATCTGCTGTCATGTTAATGATATCTTTCCGCATATCACTGCATTTCTTTTTTAGTTCCATTATGTCCATCATTTATTGTGCCTCCGTCTTATTTATGAACGATCACTTTTTCAGTGAGCCTCTCTTTTTTAAGTAATCTACATAGACTGCTCCAAGGATAACCAGTCCTTTTACTACGAACTGCCAGTAGCTGTTTATCTTAAGCAGGTTCATTCCGTTGTTTAATACTCCGATGATCAGTACGCCGATTACAGTACCGCCCAAGGTACCTAATCCTCCGTTAAAGCTGGTACCACCGAGAACGGAAGCCGCGATGGCATCACGCTCAAAGCCTTCTCCTACCGATGGCTGACCGGAATACAATCTCGCTGCCAGTACGACTCCGGCAAGGGCTGCCATCACTCCACTGATAATAAATACTCTTACCTGAATCCATTTGGTGTCAACGCCTGCGTATTTCGCTGCCTCCTTATTTCCTCCGGTAGCATATACGTGACGGCCAAAGGAGGTACGGTTCATAATGAAATAAAGTATGATAAACGCTCCAATTACAAATACAACTGGAATGGGAATTCCTAAAATATTACCTACGCCCATGTTGTTAAATACTTCGTTGTTTGATTGGGCAGGCTGTCCTCCTGTTAAGATGTAACTGATCCCCCGCACAATAATCTGTGTGGAAAGGGTTACGATAAAGGGAGGAAGTGTGGTATGGGAAATAACAAATCCATTGAAAAATCCTATGACTGCACCAAATATAAGGGGAATGAGAATGCAGACGATTAAAGGAAGACCTGCGTTGCCGCATCTTACTGCGATAACACCTGCTGCTGCAACCACAGAACCCACGGATAAGTCAATGCCTCCGCAGATTAAGACACAGGTAATACCAAATGCAATAAAGCAGTTCACACATACCTGGCGCAATACGCTGAATAAGTTATTTTTAACAAGAAATGTTTCGGTGGTTATGGATAAAACAATGCAAAGGAATACCAATGCGATCATAGCTGCCATGTTGCGTTTCAGCCAGATAAAAAATGGATTGGTAGTCCACAGGCTTTTAGCCTCTAACTGGGGTGTCTCTACTTGACTTTTCCTGTTTAACATACTGAATGTTCTCCTCCTACTGCATATGACATGATCGTTTCCTGGGAAATTTCTGTTTCCTGCTGATCCAGGATTCCTGCCAGGCAGCCTTCCCTCATAATTGCAATCCGGCTGGAGTTATTGATGATCTCAGGTAATTCTGAAGATATCATGATAATGGAAACTCCTTCTTCTGCCAGTGTGTGCATCAGCTTATAGATTTCAGCCTTTGCTCCAACGTCAATGCCCCTGGTCGGCTCATCAAGAATTAACACCTTTGGCTTTGCTGCCAGCCATTTTGATATAACGATTTTCTGCTGGTTTCCACCGGAAAGCTCTCCTGCTGTCTGTTCGGTAGAAGCCATTTTGATGGAAAGCTTCTGCTTAAACTCGTCGACGATTTCTGACTCTTTCCTCTTGTCCACCCGCAGGCTCTTTATGAATTCAGAGAGCACCTGGAAGGTTAAGTTGGTCCCTATGCTGTGTCCTAAAAACAGTCCCTGCTCTTTCCGTTCTTCCGGTACAAGAGCGATACCAGCGTTTATGGCATCTCGTGGCTTTGTGATGGAAAGCTGCTTTCCTTCCAGCCATACCTCACCTGACACGATGGAATCAATGCCAAAGAGAGCAAGAGCAAGCTCGGTTCTTCCCGCCCCCACCAGACCGGAAAATCCAAGAATTTCTCCTTTTTTTAAGGTAAAGCTGATGTTTGATACCTTTTGGGTTGTCAGATTTTTCACTTCCATGATGACATCGCCGCCTACTACCCGCTTATTTCCATAGATATTGTTAAATTCACGGCCTACCATCATGCTGATTAATTCATTTTCTGTGGTTTCCTCTGTATTTCTGGTTCCGATAAATTTACCATCCCGTAAGACCGTAACGGAATCACAGACTTTAAAGGTTTCCTCCATACGATGGGAAATATAGATCATGGCTACTCCGGCCTTTTTCAGACGTTCGATCTGAGCAAATAGATTTTCTGTCTCGCTGTGAGATAAGGAAGCCGTAGGCTCGTCAAGAATCAGAATCTTTGCCCCTTCATTGACTGCCCTTGCAATTTCGATCATCTGCTGCTGAGCTACGGATAATCCCCGGATCAGCATACCGGCATCCAGCATAAGTCCCAGTTCATCAAGTGCCTTTTGCGCTTCCTGCTTCATCTTCCGATAGTCCACCATCTTTAGATGGTTCTTTGGCTCCCGCCCCAGAAAGATATTCTCTGCTATGGTCATCTCCGGCACATTGGTAATCTCCTGATGAATGAAGCTGACTCCGTATTTTCTGGCATCATCTACATTCCGTATGGCAGCCTCCTGGCCTTCCATAAAAATAGTACCTGAATCTGAGCTGAAAATTCCCCCAAGAATCTTCATGAGAGTTGATTTTCCCGCTCCATTTTCTCCCATCAGGGCCCGGACTTCTCCGGGCCTTATGGAAATACTCACTCCGTCAAGTACAACATTGCGGCCAAACGCCTTGGTAATATCTTTCATTTCAAAAACATATTCCACTGACATGTTTTCACTCCTGTTCTGCATTCTTGCCTCAAGTCACACACCTTACGGATTATTTGTCTACATTATCCTTTGTGATAATAGACATTGGTACAACTACCTTTTCCTCAATGGTCTTTCCGGTAAGCAGACTGTAAGCAGTTTCAATACAGGTGGTTCCGATTCCTGCCGGATCCTGAGCTGCGGAAGCAACCATCTCGCCGGAGCGGATAAAGCCCTTTCCTTCATCAGAGCCGTCGATGGAAACTACTTTGGTGTTTTCTAATCTTCCGGCTTCCTTCAGTGCCGCGATGGCTCCTCTGGCGGTTGGGTCGTTGATGGTGAATACACCGTCAATCTCTGGATTTGCATTGATAAAATCTACCATGATTGGCTGGGAATAGTCAGACTTTGGTTTCTCCACGTCTTTTGTCTGAATAATCTGAATGTCAGGATATTTCTTTAACTCTTCTTCAAAACCGATCTGACGGTCATAGCATACTTCTGTAATACTATAAGTAATCTCAACTACCTTGCCTTTTCCACCCAAGGCTTCTGCCAGTGCCTGAGCACAAAGCTTACCAGCGGCTTTGTTGTCAGATACTACGGTACACTGAACCAGCTCCGGATTCTTTACTGCAGTATTAAAAGCGATGACTGGAATTCCAGCTTCTTTACAGGCCTCTAACGTTGCCCTTACGCCTTCGGAGTTGATGGCTGAGATACAGATAACATCACACCCCTGGTTGATCATATCTGCAACGTCATTCATCTGTTTGTTCTGATCTCCGGCAGCGTCCTGAATAATTAATTCATCATTAAGGCCTGTTAAAGCTTTCTGCATGGCTTCTTTAATCTGAATAAAGAATACGTTTGTAAGATCTGGCGCGGAAACACCGATTTTAATTCCTTTTCCATCTTTTGACTCCCCTGTTTTTCCTGTCTCTGCCCCAGCTTTCGTAGTAGCTGCTGCTGCCGTTGTCTCAGCTGCACCTGATGATGGTTTTGTTTCATTCTCTGCAGTTCCACAAGCTGATAAAGAAAATGCCATAAGAACAGATAAAGCGATTGCTGCAATTTTTCTCATAATAATCCACCTCTCAACATTTGTAATCACATGGTATATTTTTTTCATATACCCTGTATTTATCCCCTAAGTTTTATCTCTGATGCCAAGTTCATTGTATGATATCATTCTGAATACGTTCCCGGGTATGTATTATTGTATGCTGTCATACAATCTTAGCATCCTCATGATACATCTTTACTTAAAAAATGTCAATCATAAATTTAAAAATATGCAAATTACACAATATACTAAAATCTTTCCACACAAAAAGGACCAGAAAGCCTTCATCACCGGCTTCCGGTCCTTATAAATTTCCATCATATTCTCTTAACATCATACAATTTTGCCTGTATTCACATTATGATATAACAATATCCTGTCCTGTTATCGCTTTATAATTACATCCATATCAATATTGATCAGTGAGATATGGCGCTTGGCATAAAGCTCTGCCACTTCCTCATCTCTTGCCTTTATGGCATCAACAATATCCTGATGCGCTTTTATGGCATTGGCTGCATTTGGAGGAACCTGAAATGTCTTTAACCGGAAATCTCTGATGCATTCATCGATTTTTTTACTAATAAAAATCAACATCTTATTTCGGCTGCATTCCACAATGTGCTTATGAAACCGCTCATCGTACTTTGCCATACCCGCAAAGTCTTCCTCCTCCACAGCTCGGATAAAACGCTGATGAATCCGCTCCAGCTGCTCTAACTCGGAATCCGTAGCACGCCTTGCGACCAGTCTGGCACACAAAGGCTCCACGGCACTTCTCACTTCTATATAATCCTTTAATTCCACTTCATTTTTCAGAAACCACTCTGCCAGCTCTTCCTGTCCAAGTTCTTTTTTACTTACCAGAAATGCTCCCCGGCCCGGCTTTATTTCGACCAGTCCCCTTGCTTCCAGAATGCGGAATGCTTCCCTGACAGTCCCCCTGCCTACGGAAAGCTTTTCGCACCATTCTTTTTCTGTAGGTAATTTTTGTCCCACCTCTGTTTCATCAGATGCAACGTAATCTTTCATACTGTTTACTACCTGCTGCACGATCGGGACCCTGGAAAACTCTGCCATGCTTTTGCCCCCTCTTTCTTCCTATCTTTCGTAAAGTTATTACGATGTCATACAATTATTGTACCACATTTCCGTAAAACTGCAAACAGAAACGTATTTTATGTTATTTTGCCCTGACTCATCGGACAATTTCGACAAAAAAAGACAGCCAGTATGTCTCCTATTAGTCTCCCATGTGGGAATAACTGGAAATAGGAATATCTGGCTGTCCATGTATTATTTTATATTTACTCTATCCAATCATAAACATGCTCCGTTTGATTCAATCACTTCTTTATACCACCAAAAGGATTTCTTCCGGTAACGCTCCAGTGTTCCGGTGCCGTCATCGTTTCGGTCCACATAAATATATCCGTATCGCTTTTTCATCTCAGCAGTAGACGCACTGACTAGGTCAATGCACCCCCAGGAAGTATACCCCATCACCTCAACGCCGTCGTGTATGGCTTCTCTAAGCTGAATGAGATGCTCCCTTAAATACTGGATCCGATAATCATCCAATACAGTTTTCTCACCTGATTCCAAGGTCACCAGTTCATCTGCTGCCCCAAGTCCATTTTCAACAATGAACAAGGGAAGCTGATACCGGTCGTAAAGCTTATTTAAGGTATACCGAAGTCCCCTTGGGTCAATCTGCCAGCCCCAATCCGAAGCCTTTAAATACGGGTTCTTAAAGCCTCTTGATAGATTCCCTCCGGTAGATGTTCCAAGTTCTTTGTGAACGGTTTCACAAATACTGGAATAGTAGCTAAAGGAGATAAAGTCCACGGTATGCTTTAATATCTCATGATCCTCTGGCTCCATCTGAATCTGAATTCCATGTTCTTCAAAATAATTCAGGAGATATTTGGGATAACGACCTCTGGCATGGATATCGGCAAACAGCATGGTCTCCCGATCCTTTTCCATGACTGCAATCATGTCTTCTGGATCCGGTGTCAGGGGATAAACTGTGATTCCAAGAATCATACAGCCGATCTTTGCGTCAGGCATCAGCTCATGACCAATTTTCACGGCCAGGGCACTTGCCACCAGCTCATGATGTACCGCCTGATATAAATCCTGTTCTGTCAGCTGATCTGCAGGAGTCATAATCCCTCCGCTCATAAAAGGAGCGTGAAGAAGGGAGTTGATTTCATTAAAGGTCAGCCAGTATTTTACCTTGTTTCCGTATCTGGTAAAGATGGTTCTTACATACCGCTCAAAGAAACCAATCAGCTTGCGGCTTCTCCAGCCATCGTATTTCTCAGCCAGCCACAGGGGTGTTTCATAATGGGAGATAGTCACCAAAGGTTCGATGCCGTATTTTAAGCATTCATCAAAAAGATCATCATAATATTTCAGTCCCATTTCATTGGGCATATCTTCATCGCCCTTTGGAAAGATTCTGGACCAGGCGATGGAGGTGCGAAACACCTTAAAGCCCATCTCCGCAAACAGACGGATATCCTCTTGATACCGATGGTAAAAATCAATGCCCTCAAGCTTTAAATTATCTTCTGTAGGTTGTTTTGTCCGCTCCCCTCGAAGGCCGCCGGGCAGTACATCCTGTACAGAAAGACCTTTGCCGTCTTCCTTGTACGCTCCCTCACACTGATTGGCTGCCACAGCTCCGCCCCAAAGAAAATTTTCTGGAAATTTCCGCATAGATACCTCCACTAACGAATTGTCAACAACGGGGAACCAAAGGTCACAGGACCAGAAGCGGCTGCCTCCACGGCCTCATAGTTGCCATAATTGGAGATAATAATGGGAGTGATCACATCATAGCCTTCGTCTCTTATGGCCTCTAAATCAAATTCCAGGATGCAGTCTCCAACCTTGACCTCATCGCCTGCCTTCATTTTCACATCAAAATGTTTTCCCTTTAAATTAACCGTGTCAAGCCCTACGTGAATCAGGACCTCTGCTCCTTCCTCGGATTCCAGACCAACGGCATGACCTGTCTCGAAAATGGTGCGGATGGTTCCATTTACTGGAGACAATACTCTTCCGCTTTCTGGTTCAATGGCAATTCCCTTTCCAAGGATTCCTTCTGCAAAGGTAGGGTCATTAACCTGATTTAATGGTACTGCAACTCCTGACATAGGAGACTGAATGATGATATCAGTAGCGTCAGACTTACCAGCCTTAATATCTGCTGATACCGCTTCTGCTGGTGCTGTTTCCACTGACGTTGTCTCAGTGGCCTTTAATATCTCATTGGATTCCTCTACCGGATCCTTGTAAAGAATGTAGGACGCAACAAATGAAATAACAAGACTGATTCCTGCTCCCATGCAGGCAAAGTAAAAGTCATTTAAGGAATCTCCGCCCAGGTAGCTTGGAAGGGTCAGAAAACCTGGTGAACCTCCGGTATAATTTTTTACATTTAAAAGGCCCATGATAAATCCACTGATACCGCCTCCCAGCATGGCTGCATAGAGAGGTGTTTTATAACGTAAGTTTACACCATACAATGCCGGCTCTGTAATTCCGCACACACCTGTAATACCGGCGGAAGAAGCAAGCTGCTTGATCTCAGACTTTTTGCTCTTAAAGGCAACGGCAAGAGCCGCACCACCCTGAGCCACGTTGGAACCAAGCATACCAGGATAGATCAAGGTATCGTATCCAATGGTCATTCGGTTATTGATACCAATAGGAACAAGTCCATAATGAGTTCCTGTCATAACAAGAAGAGGTGTTAAAGTACCAACTAAAGCAGGTACCAGCCAGCTTGCATACTGGTTCAATGTATGAACTCCGGATGCAATCAAATTACTGATAATGGTTCCGATTGGTCCAATGACAACCAGTCCCACGAATCCTGTCACAATAATGGAAATCAGAGGCTTGGTAAAGAACTTAATGGGCTTTGGTGATATCCGGTCAGCAATGGGCTCTACGTAAGATAAAAACCATACGATTAATATAATCGGCAATACAGAGGAAGAATAACTAGCATTGGTAATCGGGATACCAAATACCCGGATTGCCTCATGACTTTCCTTTGCTGCGGTTACCATAGCTACAAAATTGGGGTGAAGTAAAATTCCACCTAACATCATTGCCAGATAAGGATTGCATTTAAACTTTTTAGCGGCTGAACTGGCAAGAAGAATGGGTAGGAAATAAAAGGCCGCATCAGCCATAAAGTTAAGTACCTGATACGTGGACCCTTCCTTGCTTACAAGACCAAAGGCAAGTAAAAGAGATAATACAGCCTTAATCATACCGGCAGCCGTAATTGCCGGAAGAATCGGGGTAAAGATACCGGATAACGTATCAATCAGCTTCTCAAGAACCTTTTTGTTCTCCTTTTCCGGTTTTCCACCTTCGTCTGTGCTGATATTTGTCATCTCTGTAATGGGTCGGTATACGTTAGCTACATCACTTCCGATGACAACCTGATACTGGCCTCCTTTATTTACAACACCCATAACTCCGTTTACTTTTTTTAATGCTTCTGTCTGGGCTTTGTTTTCATCTTTTAAATTAAAGCGCAGCCTGGTCGCACAATGAGTCAGCCCTGAAATGTTACTTTCTCCGCCGACTTTTTCTAATATTTCTTTTGCAAGATTTTGATAATTCATGGCCATAGCCCCCTTTCTTTTGGTTCTGATATTTTACCATAGTATCCCCGTTTCCATCATTATTAAAAGATAAGATTGAAACATGGTTTCAATAATCCAATAAAAAAACCGCTGAAATTGAAACAGCGGTTCAAAAATTACATATTTTGTTTTATTCTTCTTCCTCAGGAAGCTCCTTTAAGCTCCAATAATCCACGCCAGTTCTTAAGGATTCATGACATACCATTTCAAGAGAGGATTTTACGTGCTCTTCATAGGTCTGAGAAAGAAACAGGGAGAAAAATATATCTAGAACATAGGTGGTGGCAGTAAAAGAGGTCACCACTTTAAGACTTAAAAGAGAATCTCTGGATGGAATCTCCACAATTTCATCACACCATTTTCTTATTTCATCGTTATGACGTCCTACAATCCCAACCACATAAGACCCGGTCACTTCTTTTAGATATCTGGCAACACCGATCATATCCAGATTGGCACCGGTAAAGGTGATGACAAAGGAAACTGACTTTTTCTTCTTACGGGCCATGAGATAATGGGCATTGACACTTTCATAGGCCGTACATTCCATGCCCAGAGTTGAAAACTTAAAGGCAGCTGACTGGGCAAGAATGTAGCTGATTCCGCTTCCATAGATATCAAGGCGCTCCGTCTGGCGAATCCTGTTTGCAATCCGAAGCATCACATTCTTATCCATACAAAGCCTGGTATCTGTAATGGCTTTGTCGTAAAGCTTTGGAAGAGTGGCTATGATATCGCTGTAGCTGCTTTTTTCCGTAATCGGCTCTTTGCTTAAGAGCTGATTCACCCTGATGTTTTCTACCATTTCAGAAACAAGCTTAAGCTTTAATTCCTGATACCCTTCCATCCCAAGCTTCTTGCATAGTCTTGCTACCGTAGCCTTGCTGGTAAAGGAGGCCTTTGCAAGCTCCTCTGCCGACATCTTTTGAATCAGCTCCACGTGATCCAGGATATACCTTGCCGCTGCCTTTTCCTGATGGGTAAAAGACTCCATCCTGGACAGATTCTCTAAAATCATGTTGTTCTCCTTATCCCCTAGAAAGGAAAAAGGTGCAGGCAAAGGCATTCCCCGCCTTACACTGCACCTTTAAAAGTTCCTAGAAACGGAATTTATCTTCGAAATAATCTTTCAGCTCTGCAATCGGAACTCTTACCTGATCCATGGTATCACGGTCACGAACGGTCACTGCGTGATCTTCCTCGGAATCAAAATCATAGGTAATGCAGAACGGAGTACCGATTTCATCCTGTCTTCTGTAACGCTTTCCAATATTTCCTCTGTCGTCAAACTCACAGTTATAGTGCTTGCGAAGTTCCTCAAATACCTTTTCAGCCCCTTCATTCAGCTTCTTGGAAAGAGGAAGCACACCGATCTTAACCGGAGCGATGGCAGGATGGAAATGAAGAACAGTACGAACGTCTCCTTCTGCAATCTCTTCTTCATCGTAGGCCGCACATAAGAAAGCCAGAGTTACACGGTCTGCACCAAGAGATGGCTCAATTACATATGGAATGTAGCGTTCTTTCTTTTCATCATCAAAATAAGTCAGATCCTGGCCAGAGGTATTCTGATGCTGAGTCAGATCGTAATCGGTTCTGTCAGCAATTCCCCATAACTCTCCCCAGCCAAATGGGAATAAGAACTCGATATCAGAGGTAGCCTTGCTGTAGAAGGAAAGCTCTTCCTTATCATGGTCTCTTACACGCATCTCGTCATCTTTGATGCCAAGGTCCTTTAACCAGGTGATGCAGAATTCTTTCCAGTATGCGAACCATTCTAAATCAGTATCCGGCTCACAGAAGAATTCCAGCTCCATCTGCTCAAACTCTCTGGTACGGAAGGTGAAGTTTCCTGGTGTGATCTCATTACGGAAGGATTTACCTACCTGACCGATACCAAAAGGAATTTTCTTTCTGGAGGTTCTCTGAACGTTTTTAAAGTTTACGAAAATACCCTGAGCAGTCTCAGGTCTTAAGTATACCGTATTCTTTGCGTCTTCAGTTACGCCCTGGAAGGTCTTGAACATTAAGTTGAACTGACGGATATCGGTAAAATCATGTTTGCCGCAGCTTGGACAGCAGATATTCTTCTCATCGATATACTTCTTCATCTCTTCCTGAGACCAGGCATCAACAGATCCTTCGATGGTAATGCCGTTCTCAGCCATGTAATCTTCAATGATCTTATCTGCACGGAAACGCTCCTTGCAGGCTTTGCAGTCCATCAGAGGGTCGGAGAAGCCGCCCAAATGTCCGGATGCGATCCAGGTCTGGGAATTCATTAAAATCGCGCAGTCCACGCCTACGTTATAAGGACTCTCCTGAATGAACTTCAGCCACCATGCTTTTTTTACGTTGTTCTTAAGTTCCACACCTAAGTTTCCGTAATCCCATGTATTGGCAAGACCGCCGTAAATCTCCGAACCAGGATATACAAATCCTCTTGATTTTGCAAGTCCCACTATCTTTTCCATTGTCTTTTCCATGATCTTAACCTCTCTTATTTAAAAATGATGTAATTTTTTCCCTCTGACGTCTGTACTGTATGTTGATCCTTAATGACAACGTTCTTTGATACGAATAACAGCTTGCCCTCTGTCTGTATGGTAACCGGCTTTTTCGTCTCTACCACAACCGCGTGGCTTTCGCCCTTTAACGCTTTTTTCTCCGCCTTTTTCCCGTCAGAAGCCTTTAAAAACTCCACGCCCTCTGATTCCGCCTGACCGGATACTTCTGAAAAATTGGTGACGGAAAGGGAGTCCACCTGGTTATCCTTATCCTCATACTGAGATGCAAAGCTTACCAGATCCTTGCTGGAGTTATACTGAAACACCATTCTGGCAATTCCTTTTTCCATGGTGCAGGACTCAAGCTTCACAGCGCCTTCTCCATTGGCCTGATTGTATGACGTGGCCGTCTCTTCCAGATACGCTTTTAGTTCATCCGCATTATAATAATCCTGTTGTACATAGGTTTCTACCGTTGCTGTCTGAAGCCCTCCGGTCCCTGTTACAAAAATTCTGCTGCTCTCTGCATTCTGGGCGTTGGTGCCGGTTCTTCCAAGACAGCCAGTCAGCATTCCCGCAACAATGAGAGCTGCCAAAGCTGCTTTCTTTTTTTTCATCCATCTTCCTCCTGCATTGAATCCGCGGTGCTGGAGGGGGAAATCTTGAGGATTTCCCCCTCACGGGCATTCGCCCTATGAATCAGAATACAGGAAAAATTTTTTATGTGCAAGCACAACAAAATTTTTTCTGTATTCCCATTCGCACTTCTCATCGCTTACGTGGATTATACCAAATCATATCCTTCATTTCAATACTTTGCATTACATCATGGTGTGCAAAATATCCAGGGAGTGAAATTCCCTGTCTATAAATCGTTTTTTATTCATTTCCACGCAGCGGGCGAATTCTTCTAAGACCGGCTCCGTCAGAGTGAAGGTATAAAGATGTTCCACCGGAGATGCGATTACATACTCCCAGGCATAGTTTGCGGAATCACTGGCAGGTCGGGGAGGTGCTTCGGTGTACTCTCCGTTTATGACCATGGTCTTTAATTCAAAGATTCTCTGAACCAGCTCATTTTTTAAGGCAGGCTTTAAAAGGGCCCGTACCGACTGATACAAAAGCTTTAACAGGCCGGTCGCGTCCTCATTTTCACGGGCATAATAATCAGCCAGCTCAAGAAAATAAGAACCATAACAGGTTCCTTCCATATCCTGAGCCAGATCTTCAAAATAATTGGTTATCTCCGCCGAACGCAGGGAGTAGGAATCCCTGCCTTCGTACAGCGAAAACTGTCCGAAGGCAAAGGGACGGCTAAGTCCCATCAACTGATTGCCGGGCCTTCTTGCTCCTCTGGCAAATGCAGTGATCTTTCCTCTTTCCCTGGTGAGTATCACAAGGCGTTTATCCATTTCTCCTACAGGGGCTGCTTTGATCACCATCCCTGTCAGCTTTTCAACATCCTTCAATTCCTGCCACCGTTTTAGATATCTTTTTGATTGTATCCATAATTCTTCATATAAAGCTCACTGTCACGCCACTCTTTCCGGACCTTAACCCACAGCTGGAGATTTACCTTCGTATCCATAAGATTTTCAATCTCCTTACGTGCCTGGGTTCCGATCTTCTTTAACATGGAGCCGCCTTTTCCGATGATAATTCCCTTATGAGAATCCCGTTCGCAAACGATATTGGCTTCCACATCCATGATTCCGTTCTGACGCTCTGTCATCTTCTCTACGGTTACTGCGATTCCATGAGGAATCTCATCCTTTAAGAGACGAAGGGCTTTCTCCCGGATCAGCTCTGCTGCAATCTGGCGCATAGGCTGGTCTGTGACCGTATCCTCATCATAATACTGAGGACCATAAGGAAGATATTTGTAGATCAGCTCCAGCATCAGATCTGTATTTTTATCCTTTAATGCAGAAACAGGTACGATTTCAGCAAAATTACAGATATCCTTATAGGTACTGATGAACGTAAGAATGTCTTCCTGATTCTTTACCGTATCAATCTTATTAATGACCAGAATGATCGGAGTTTTCACATTGGAAAGCTGCTCAGCGATATACTGCTCTCCTGCTCCGATATAAGTGGTAGGCTCCACCAGCCATAACACTACATCTACCTCTTTTAAGGTGTGCTCTGCCACGCTTACCATATATTCCCCAAGCTTGTTCTTGGCCTTATGAATACCAGGTGTGTCCAGAAATATAATCTGCCCTCTGTCGTCTGTATAAACAGTCTGTATCCGGTTTCTTGTGGTCTGGGGCTTATCAGAGGTGATTGCAATCTTCTGGCCGATCAGATGGTTCATCAGGGTGGACTTCCCTACGTTTGGGCGTCCGATCAGGGTTACAAAGCCTGATTTATAATTGGTTTCCATATGGTTCTCCTTTGTGTTATGAGTGGAATAAGTTCTTTGTCTCTCCAAAGAAATCCTTATCCGCTGCGATTCTGTCTTCATTGCCGATGACGCAGAGGCTGTTGGTACTTAAAACGGCTTTTACAATAGGTGCCAGTTTCCGGATATCTTCCTGAGTGGCATTTAAAACCTCCTCACGCTCCCGTTTCATCATCTCCTGGTCAACGCCGGACAGGTAGGCAGAAAGGCCTCTGTTTCCTTTTGTTGACGGTGGATATGGCACATCCATGTCGCTGACGGTTCCGATGACATATTTGGTCATGTCCCTGTCCTCGACCTGGAATTTCTCTAAATAATCTACCACACCTTCATAGATCTGGTTCGTCTCTTTTAAATTCGGGTCACGGTAGGAAGCAAAATATCCTTCCCCGGAACGGCCAAAGCCGCTCATACAGCCATAGGCACCGCCCTTTACCCTGATATTGATCCATAGATAATCATAGCTTAAAATAACCTTTAATATCTTTAAAGCTCCTGTATACGTAAGACCACTGTCTAAAAAGCTTCCGCATCTGGCCACGTAGTTTACCTGGGAGGCAGTCGCAAAGCCTTCGTTTCTGTTTCCGCTCTGATAATCAAATGGGTAACTGGTACTGCCGCCCTCAGGAAGAACAGAGGTAAGCTGCTTCATTGCCTCTGGAAGAAGCTTATAGCCTTCCTCATCAGCAGTATAGCTGACCAGCATATTCCCGGTGTTAAACAGCTTCTTAATCACTGCTTTCAGTCTGGCAATCACTGCCTGCTTGTCATTGGCAAAATCCTTTTCCAGCTGTTCCAGGAATTCATAGTATCCGATTCCTCCGGTCATATCATTGTAAGAGGAAGCGGCAGAAAAATAAGAAGTAGCTCTGGCAACTGCTGCTGAATGGCAGGCGCCTTCCAGCTTCATTCTGGCCCTTGATCTTGTTTCGCTGATTACTTCTCCCATACGCTTTTCATCGTCGAGAACAGAACGGGTTAAAATCTCAGCAAGAATGGAAAATCCAAAGTCCAGCTTATCATACATGACTCTGGCGCTTGCCATAAAATACCCCTTAAACTGTCCCTGGTTTTTCAGATCCGGATAAGAGGTGACGCTAAAGCCCACGCCGCCGCTGTTTAGATGGATCTCACTGGTCAAGTCACTGTACGTGAAATTCTCTGTATCCACATAGCCTAAAAGGGATTTCAAAAATCCAACGTAGGGCAGATCCTCTGTAGGAACGGCTGAGGTATCAAATAAGACCTTTAAATATCCGATGCCTGAGGTAAACATGTTATGGTGGATTACCTTAACACCATGGGCTTCCTTCTCTTCCCAGATAATCTCTTCTGGCTCCCTGGTGATGTCTTCCCTTTTAAGCATAGGAATCTTTTCTAAATTTTTCTGATCGGACGGTGTTTCCTGATACTCTCTTAAGGCATGAGTCTGTTCCACAAGACGGGTAATCTCATCCTGTGTTAAAGATGCCTTGTAGACCGCCAGCTTTTTGGCGGTTTTCTCTTCTTCCATTGCAGTCAGATTCTTTTTCGGACTTACGGTCAAATATGCTTCAAAAGGATTATCCAGCAAATATTCCCGGATGAGCTCTTCAAAGTATCCGTCATCCACTACCTTCTTTAAATAATCAAAGGTCTCCTGATACTCCAGATGCATCATAGGATCACCGTCATAAAGCCAGCTGTCCATACACTGGAGTCCATACATCAGTCCCTTAGGAGCGGAACCGTAATCAGCCTCACGATAACGGAATTCATAATAGTTCATTCCGGCTTTTAAGCTCTTGCGGTTGATTCCTTCATCTGCAAGCTTTCTTAAGGTTCCTTTTACCACTGCAAGGAACTCGCCCTTCTGGTCCCCATTGGCATTCTTTGCAATGACAGAGAAATAAGGCTGTAAGATTCCGCTGTCATAACCGCCCAGTATATCCTGACCGATTCCAGCATCGATGAGAGCCTGCTTAAGAGGGGCTCCTGGTGCATCAAGAAGGGTATATTCCAAAATTTGAAATGCAACATAATGTTTGGGGTCTAAATTGTTTCCTATTACGGTATTAATGGAAAGATAGGTGGCATTATCCAGAGATTCTCCCTCTGTAATCGAATAGAAGGTCTCAGCTTCTACAGGCTTTTCAAATGGCTTTTGGCTTCTGATTCTGGAATCAATGGAAATTTCATCATAATGGCTTAAATATTCCTCATCAAGCCATGTAAGCTTCTCTTCCATATTCATATCGCCGTATAGATAGATATAGCTGTTGGAAGGATGATAATACCTTCTGTGGAAATCCAGAAAATCATTATAGGTCAGATCAGGAATAAAGGATGGATCACCACCGGATTCCTGGCCGTAACAGCTGTCAGGGAACAACACTTTTCTTGTAAAACGGTCTAAGACTTCTTCCGGGGATGAAAAAGCCCCCTTCATCTCATTGTATACAACACCATTGTAGATTACATCAGATTCCGGGGTTTCCATCTCATAATGCCACCCCTCCTGCATAAAGATCTTCTGCTCTTTATAGATATTTGGATGGAGCACGGCATCCATATAGACGTTCATTAAATTCTGAAAGTCCTTTTCATTGCAGCTTGCAATCGGATATACGGTTTTATCCGGATAAGTCATGGCATTTAAAAAGGTATTCAAAGAGCCCTTTACCAGTTCCACAAAAGGATCCTTTACCGGGAACTTGTCCGAGCCACAAAGCACACTGTGTTCCAGAATATGGGCCACACCGGTGCTGTCTGACGGCGGTGTACGAAAACCAATGGAGAAGACCTTATTGTCATCCTCACACTCCACTAAAAAGATTCTGGCCCCGCTTTTCTTATGGCGAAGGACACTTCCCTTTGCCTGAATTTCTTTTATTTCTTTTTCTTCTACTAACTCATAAGCATTCAAGTTTTTCAAATCATACATTCTATCTTTGTTCCTCCTGCATAATCATTATTACTTACATATTGCCCACTAATTTGTCTTTTAATATCGCTGCACACTCCCTGACGCAAAAGTGTATGAAAAGAACCGGATCTGAATCACAGGATATGCTGTAAATATCCGGTATTCCCCACTTTTTTGCTATCTGCTGAGCGCGGAACACGTGGAAATCACTGGTCAGTACACCAATCTTAATGGGTTTATCCGGAACCTCTACATACGTTCCTGGCACCATAATAATGGGACTTTCCTGGCTCTTAGCCTTCTTTCTTTCCTGATCCTCTTCAATTGCCACACGGCTGTATGCAATGTTCTCCACCGTACTGTAGGAACGTGTCTCTAAAATCAGCTGTTCTTCCTTAACTCCATTAAAGACCAGATATTCTTTCATAGCCAAAGCCTCACTGACCGGCTCATCCATTCCTTGGGCACCAGAAAGAACGAGAATGGTTCCAGGATTCTCATCCAGATAATCTATGGCCTTATCCAAACGTTTTTTTAATGATTTGCTGATTCCATCTTCCTTTACCCTGGCTCCTAAGACTATGACATAATCAAGCTTTGACGTATCCCTGGCTGCAACTCCCGTGAAAACCAAAATCTCCACAATCGTAAATACCAGGAGTCCTGTACAGCATATGGTAACCATAGAGACCGGAAGCCATAAGGGAATCCTGTCTTTTTGTCTTATATAAGTATCCCAGCCTAAACCGAATAAAATACAGACCGCCGCAAAAAAAAGCCAGATAATGGAAAAGGAAGTAGATAGTCCCGAATAAGTAACGATTATGACGTAATAGATCACACATAAAACTGCTATCAGCCATAAAATCCACATAATAGGCAAGCCTCCATTTTTGTTCCCTCTAAATCCAGGTAATTTCTGGGTATAATTCTTCTATAGTATACTACAAGATGACCATTTCTACAACTGTCACCCATGATACTGCAATTTCCAAAGAAAAACGTGCAGAGTACACGGATCTCCGTAATACTCTGCACGCTTCTATTTTATGAGTTAAGACATCTCGCTGCGGCGGAGAATGTCATAAGGATCCATCTCCACGCTCAAATCAACAAAAAGTATTTGTCTGGAATGAGGTGCGCTCTCCTGAGGAGCTCCCTCTTCATTGTAAATTCCTTTTACAACTGCGTCAAGATTGCGTCCGTCCGGCTTCATAATCTCAATAGTCTCACCCACTGAAAATTTATTTTTCTGCTCTATTTTCGAATACCCTCTCTCATCTACCGCTTCTACGGTTCCAAGATACGTGTAATTTTTTACATAAGTATTGTTATCATAGATCTGAGTGGTGGAATCTGGCTTACCAAAATAGAACCCAGTGGTGAATTCCCGGTAAGTACATTTCCCGATTTCAGAACGATACCAGTCTAAATTAGCCTCATATATCTTTGGATCCTTTAAATAATCGTCAATGGCTTTCCGGTAAGTTCTTGTAACAGTAGCCGCATAAAGAGCGGTTTTCATACGCCCTTCGATTTTAAAGCTGTCAATACCAGCATCAATCATCTCCGGAATGTACTCGATCATGCATAAATCCTTGGAATTAAAGATATAGGTTCCACGCTCATTTTCATAGACCTGCATATACTCCCCGGGACGTTTTTCCTCTACGATGGAGTATTTCCAACGGCATGGGTGAGAGCAGGCGCCTTGGTTTGCATCTCTGCCTGTCATGTAGTTGCTTAAGAGACAGCGGCCGGAATAGGACATGCACATGGCTCCATGGATAAAGCTTTCAATCTCTAAATCCTCTGGGATACGGCTGCGGATCTCCTTAATCTCAGCCAGGGAAAGTTCTCTGGCCGTAACCACACGCTTTGCTCCAAGCTGATGCCAGAATAAAAAGGTTCCGTAATTGGTATTGTTAGCCTGGGTGCTGATGTGAATTTCCATCTCAGGCATGATTTGTTTTGCAATGGCAAATACACCAGGGTCTGAAATGATTACGGCGTCAGGACAGATTTCCTTTAATTCCTTAAAGTATTCCTCAACTCCGTTAAGATCCTCATTGTGAGCCAGAATATTGGCTGTAATGTACACTTTAACTCCATGCTCGTGGGCAAAGGCAATCCCCTGCCGAATCTCATCCTGTGTAAAATTTTTCGCCTTGGCACGAAGTCCGAAGGCTTCTCCTCCCAGATAAACAGCATCTGCACCGTAAATGACTGCGGTCTTTAAGGTATCTAAGCTGCCTGCCGGGATTAAAAGTTCCGTCTTTCTCATGAAGCTCCTCTCTTTGGTTCTTTATCTTCGAATGCTGACGGTCATACCGTCACCAATCGGTACAATGGTGGTGACCAGATGGTCAGAATGTTTTAATTCGTAAAGATACTCCCGCATCCTTGCGTGAATGGTGCGGTTTCGCCTCTCGACTGCATATCTGGATTCAATGATATCTCCATCCTGGAGAACATTATCCGATATCAGCATTCCGCCAACCCTCATCACTCTTAAAATTTCCGGAAGCCAGGCCAGATACTGTCCTTTTGCCGCATCCATGAAGACAAGGTCAAAGGGGCCAGTCAGCCCCTTTAATAATTCCCCGGCATCTCCCTCTAACAGGGTGATGCATTCTGTCTTTCCTGCTTCTTCAAAATTCTGCCTGGCTACCGGAATCCTTTTTTCATATTTTTCTATGGTAGTAATCTGACAATCAGGTGCCATTACCTCCGCCATCAAAAGGGTGGAGTAGCCCACGGCTGTTCCCACTTCTAAAATGGCTTTTGGATTCATGGCTGCTGTCATGGTCTTTAAAAAGGCAGCCGTCTCTTCCCTGATGACAGGAACTCCGTTCTCTCTTGCCTTATTTCCAATCTCATAGATGAGAGGGCTCTCATCCGGCTCCAGAGATTTAATATAATCTGTAATTCGGTCATTTACTATCATCTTTACTTTCCTTTTCCTCTGTATTCTCATTCATCATCTGAAGGATATCCCTGGAGGTCATGGAAGTATTTAAGGTATAGCTTCCCGGATTCGCCTGATATTTAAAAAATTTAGCCTGTATGATGAAAGAATACTCATTGGCAATCAGGCCTTTCTCCTTTAGACGCTTAGCCACGCCGGCAATGGAGGTTCCCTTTTCCACCTTGATTTCCTTATCCTGTCCAGGCTCTGCCTCCATGGCTGACGCATAGAAAATATCATGGCCGAACTCATAGCCCTTTGTAACCCCTTCATAAAGAAGGAGTACAATAAGGGCAAGAAGGATAAGCCTTATGGATATGGCAATGACCGCTCCCGTTACTTTATTGATTTCCTTGGTTGTTCGGCTCATAAATTTCCATTCCTCTCTTGTTAAAGGTACGGTTATTTTCAGCTTTCTGCTATACTTCCATAATGATTGGAAGAATCATAGGGTTACGTTTCATTCTCTTCCAGAGGAAGTCACTTAAGCTGTCCCTGATAATGTTCTTGATTTTACCCCAGTCATTAATTTTACGGTCCAGACAATCCTGAACGGCATCGCTTACAATTCTTCTTGCCTCTTCCATCAGGTCCTCGGATTCCCTTACATATACAAAACCACGGGATACGATGTCCGGTCCTGCCAGTAACTGATTTGAGAACTTCTCCAGGGTAAGAACGACTACAATGATACCATTTTGAGCAAGGTTCTGTCTGTCTCGTAATACGATATTTCCAACATCACCAACTCCAAGACCATCTACTAAGATAGCCCCGGACTGTACGTGATCTACGATCTTACAGGATTCCTGGCCTACTTCCACTACATCGCCAGAGGACATGATGATAATGTTTTCTTTTGGCATTCCCATTGCCTGAACCAGACTCTTCTGTGCCATAAGGTGACGGTACTCACCATGAACCGGAATGGAATATTTCGGACGAATGAGAGCATACATCAGCTTAATTTCTTCCTGACAAGCATGACCGGATACATGAGTATCTTCACAGATTACTTCAGCACCCTTCATGGACAGTTCATTGATTACTTTGGAAACTGCCTTTTCATTGCCTGGAATCGGGTTGGAGCTTAAGATGATGACATCGTTAGGCTTAATGGAAACCTTTTTATGGGTGCTGCTTGCCATACGGGAAAGAGCTGCCATGGATTCTCCCTGGCTTCCTGTAGTAATTAACACGGTCTGTTCGTCAGGATAATTCTTTAACTGATCGATATCAATTAAAGTTCCTTCCGGAATACTGATGTAGCCGAGCTCGCTTGCAGTGCCGATTACATTGACCATGCTTCGTCCCTCGACAACTACCTTACGTCCGTATTTGGCAGCGGAGTTGATGACCTGCTGCACACGGTCTACGTTTGATGCAAAGGTGGCTACGATGATTCTGTTATTCTTATGATCTGCAAATATATTATCAAAGGCTTTGCCTACGGTCTTCTCTGATGGTGTAAATCCAGGCCTTACTGCATTGGTACTGTCACATAAAAGTGCAAGCACTCCTTTTTTGCCAAGCTCTGCAAAACGTTCCAGATCTGCTATCTCTCCAAATACAGGAGTATAGTCTATCTTAAAGTCACCTGTGTGAATAATGACTCCTGCCGGTGAGAAAATGGCAAGAGCAGAAGCATCGGCGATGCTGTGGTTCGTTTTAATAAATTCGATACGGAAGCAGCCAAGGTTAATGGACTGTCCGTGCTTGATTACTTTTCTCTTTGTATTCTTTAAAAGATTATGTTCTTTTAATTTGTTGTCAATGAGGCCGATGGTAAGCTTTGTTCCGTAAACCGGCACATTGATCTCTTTTAAAATATAAGGAAGGGCACCAATATGGTCCTCATGACCATGGGTAATGACAAAGCCCTTCACCTTTTCAATATTTTGTTTCAAATAAGAAACATCTGGAATAACCAGGTCGATTCCCAGCATGTCATCGGTAGGGAATGCCAGACCGCAGTCTACCACTATGATGCTGTCTTCGAATTCGAACGCAGTGATATTCATACCGATCTGTTCCAATCCGCCTAAGGGAATAATTTTAACTTTCGCATTGCTGTCTTGTTTTTTCAATCTTTTACCTCCATTTTATCATTTTCCGTTCTGTTCTTTTTTCACTTTTCCCTGCATTCCCTGAAATACTGACAGAGCCTTACTTCCTGATGAGCCATAAATCCCGGGCATTTCAAAAAGAGTCTGCTTCTGTGTATTTGGTATGCTTTTTAAGAAAATACGTTTCCGCACCGGTTTCATATCTTTAAATGATGATTCAGGACTCACGACCAAAGCCCCCAGCTTTCAGCGGGCACCTAAGTCGTTATAGCATTCCTTGTCAATGATTGCTTCATCCACCTGCTCCTGCAACGTCCAAAAGGTCGTGACAAGCCCTGTCTCCGGACACTTCTGTCTGGCCTGATCACAGATCACCTCTGCCGCCAGTTGTTATCCGGGGTGCCAGTCAAGAGCTTTCGTACCAGCATACGCTTCGTACAAAGCCTATCCAATGCTCACCATTATTTTTCGATATCTACATCCGCTCCGTCAAGCAGTTCGGAAAATATTTTAAATAAATAATCTATCTCGTTATCATCTTCCACAAACTCATACAAAGCCTCGGATTCATCCTGCTTTGATAAATCTTTTAAGATGTAACATTCACCTTCTTCATCCTCATCTGCCGCATCGGTAACTAACAGATAATTCATGCTATTGATTCTGGTCTCTTCCAGAACGTAAAAATCCACACGATCCCCTTCCTCAGTAGTCAGGGTAATTTTCTTTTCTTCGTTGTTCATTCTTTATCTCCTGTTGTTAAGCTATCCAGATAACCTTGCAAAATCAGTCCTGCTGCCACCTTATCGATAACAGCCTTTCTATTCTCCCGTCTTACGCCGCTTTCCATTAAGATGCGCTCCGATGCCAGGGTAGTCATTCTTTCATCCCACAGGATGACAGGAAGCCCGGTCCGTCTTTTTAACATTTCCATAAATTCTTCTGTTTTTAAAGCACGGTCACCGATAGTATTGTTCATATTCTTAGGATAACCCAAAACTATGGTTTCAATCTCAAATTCCCGAATCAGTTCCTCGATCCGGGCACAGGTTTTTCGTAATTTGTTTTCGTCTTCTCTGGTAATTGTCTCCACGCCCTGAGCAGTTATACCCAGCAGGTCAGAAACTGCAACTCCTACAGTTTTAGAACCAAAATCCAGTCCCATGATTCTCATATTTTATTCTCCACGTCAAATTTATGCAACAAAACAAAGCTGGTCCGCAGCCAACTGTATAAAAACAAACTGCCAGACTCCGCCCATTCACTTCATCTGACAGCTAGACTTAAGATTATCCACGTCGTTACTTTAACATCGTATCAATATATACCCGCATCAATTCTTCCAGAATCTCATCACGTTCTACTTTCATGATCAGACTTCTGGCGTTCTTATGGCTGGTAATATAAGTAGGATCTCCTGACATAATATAGCCCACGATCTGGTTGACCGGATTATAGCCCTTCTCTGTGAGGGCAATATAAACTTGTTCCAGTACCTGGCTTACGTCCATTTTATTTTCCTGCACCGCTTTGAAAAATTGTGTGTTATGAATATCGCCCATGTTTCTCACGTCCTTTAACTGTTCTCCTATATTCTAAACCATAATCATAATTTCGGCAAGACTTAAATTAATTTTGTCCGTTAAGGTTTAATAATAACACCTCATCATTGAGCATTTCGGTAAGGGTTCCGGTAAGCAATGCTCCCTTTAAGCCCTCTTCAAAAGGCACTGCTGCCTTCACGTATTCTCTGGTGTGACCGATCATGTATCTTGTCCCATTCCACTCATAGGCTTCTTCCATAAGAACCTCTGTGGTGCTGCCAAGGTAGGATTTCCGGTAGTCATGAGACATCTTCTTTTCCAATGTCAAAAGCTCATTGCTTCTTACTGACTTCACCTGTTCCGGTACCTGATCCGGCATATCGGCTGCCTTTGTGCCGTTTCTCTTTGAATATTTAAATACATGCATTTCATAAAAACGAACTTTTTCCAAGTATTCTCTTGTAATGGCAAATTCTTCTTCCGTCTCTCCTGGAAAGCCCACGATCACATCGGTGGTAATGGCTGGATTAGGAAACGCCTCTCTTAAAATATCACAGCAGTGATAAAACTCTTTTGCAGAATAATGGCGGTTCATGCGCTTTAAGGTGGCATCACAGCCGCTTTGTAAGGATAAATGGAAATGAGGACAGATTTTGGAAAGCTTTGATAATTCCTTTGCAAATTCCTCTGTTACAATTCTTGGCTCCAGGGAACCTAACCGGATTCTCTTAAGCCCTTCCACCTCATGAATCTTTATAATGAGATCCAAAAGAGTGATTCTCTCTTCCACCGGAAAGTCTTTCCCATAAGAACTTAAATGGATTCCAGTGAGCACCACCTCTTTAAAACCGGTAGCAGTCAGACGCTTTATTTCTTCCACGACCTCTTCTGGCTTACGGCTTCGAACCTGTCCTCTGGTATAAGGGATAATGCAGTAGCTGCAAAACTGGTTGCATCCATCCTGTATCTTAATAAAGGCTCTCGTATGATCTGCGATTTTATCAATGGAGAGACTTTCGTATTCTCTTGTCCCACGGATATCGATGACGGTCTCCTCTAATGCCTCTTCCCGGTCTGAAAAATAATCATCGAGAATGGACACAAGTTCCGTCTTTTTATTATTACCGATAATCAGATCCACGGCTACATCTTTTTTCAGTTCTTCTCCGGCTGCCTGAACATAACATCCGGCTGCAACGACAACGGAATCCGGGTTCATGTTCTTGGCCCGGTGAAGCATCTGCCTTGATTTTTTGTCTGCAATGTTTGTGACAGAACATGTATTTATAATATAAACATCAGCCTCTTCTGTAAAGGGGACGATCTCATATCCAGCATTCTCCAGAAGCTGCTGCATGGCCTCTGTTTCGTATGAATTAACCTTACAGCCAAGGTTATGCAGGGCTGCCTTTCTCATTTTATTTTCTCCTATCTAATTTATCCGTTTATAATGATTTTTTTCATCTAAAATTACCATTGACATTTACATTATATGCCAGTAGTATGTAAGGGAAAAGGGGACGATCCCCAATTATAATAAAGAGCCGCTAAAGGAGGTTTTCCCATGAAAACAGTTCGTATATCATTAAACTCTATCGACAAAGTAAAATCTTTCGTAAATGATTTAACAAAATTTGACACAGACTTCGATCTTGTATCTGGAAGATACGTTATCGACGCGAAATCCATTATGGGTATTTTCAGTCTGGATTTATCCAAACCAATCGATTTAAACATTCATTCCGAAAGCGATGTCGAGGAAATCTTAAACATTTTAGCTCCATACATCGTAGAATAAGAAAAATCAGTTTGAAAATGGGGACCGGCCTTTGTTGCTGGTCCCCTTTTTTATTGTACAGGAAAGTTCTACGAACTCCCCCATATAATAAAAAGCACTCCGTGAAGGATGCACATGACGCTTAAAAGGAAAATGTCACTAAAGTGACGGCGCGTCAGCGCCAAAGTCTGACAAGTCAGACTCTTTCTTGTTTTATTAACACCAAACTTTTTCAACCGTATTAATTGCCGTTTCTACCAGCTCATCAATCTTTTCTGCCAAATTTTCCTCAGAACGTTCAATCAGCTTTATAACTGGCTTTGTTACGGGATGCTTTGCCACAAAGATGGTACAGCAGTCTTCGAAAGGAAGGACGGAAGTTTCATAGGTTCCGATTTTTTCTGCTACATGAACAATTTCCTGTTTATCAAAGCCGATGACCGGACGGAATACCGGAATGGTTGCTGATGCATCGGTTGCTGCAAGGGACTGCATGGTCTGAGAAGCCACCTGTCCGATGCTCTCTCCTGTAATCAGTGCCTGAGCACCGCTCTCTGCAGCCAGACGTTCTGCAATCCGCATCATGTATCGTCTCATGATGATGGTAAGCTCCTCGTGAGGACATTTTTCATAGATATAGAGCTGGATATCCGTAAAGTTTACGATATGAAGGCGGATGGCTCCAGAATATCTGGAAACAAGCTTTGCAAGATCCACAACCTTCTGTTTTGCACGGTCACTGGTGTATGGCGGCGCATGGAAATATACCGCATCAATTCTAACGCCTCTCTTAGCAATCATATAGCCTGCTACCGGGCTGTCAATGCCGCCGGATAAGAGAAGCATGGCTTTCCCATTGGTTCCAACCGGCATACCGCCTGGACCTGGAATGATATGGGAATATATATTAATTTTATTTCTTACTTCCACATGAAGCATAACTTCCGGCTTATGAACATCAACCTTAGTCTCTGGAAATGTATGTAATATCACTTCTCCAAGATCCCGGTTGATCTGCTCGGAATTGACCGGATACTTTTTATTTCCTCTTCTTGTGTTGACTTTAAAGGTAAAGCTTTTCTCCTCGTAAAACTCATCAACATAGGATATGACCTGCTTTTTTAAGTCCTCGTAACCTAAATCCTCTACCTGAACCATAGGGCAGATCGCTGCGATTCCAAAAATACACTTTAACGCTTCTACTACTTCGTCAAAGTCATAGTCAGATTGTGCTGTGGCATAAATTCTGCCGGATTCCTTGGCAACTTCAAAATCTCCATCCACTCTCTTTAAGGAATGGCGGATGTTGGTTACCAGGGCATCTTCAAAAACGTAACGGTTCTTTCCCTTTACTCCAATTTCTGCGTATTTTATTAAAAATGATTTGTATTGCATCTGTTGTCCTTTCTTATAACTTCGTGATGGCAAGACATTACCCTCTCTGGTAGCGTCTGAGAATCGGAAGCAGTTCTTTTAGTGTATCGATACAGGTATCAACCTCATCCTTTGTGCTAAAAACTCCGAAGCTGAATCGTAGGGTGGAATCAAGAAGCTCTTTTTTCACACCGATTCCCACCAGAGTTCCGCTGACTCCCGGATGATTGGAAGAGCAGGCAGATCCTGAGGAAACATAAATCCCCTTATCTTCCAGTGCATGAAGGAGAACCTCGCTTCGTATCCCAAGAAAGCTGGCACTGACGATCTGAGGGGATGATAAGTTTCCTTTTTGACTATTGACAGTAACTCCATCAATTTCCTGAAGCCGTTCTATCATATAATCCTTTAATTCAGTCATGGCGCTCATCTTTTTCTCATGGTCTGTATACATGAATTTGGCTGCCACACCAAATCCAGCTACTCCAGGAACATTCTCTGTTCCTGCCCGTAACCCTCTTTGCTGACCGCCTCCGTAAATCAATGGACGGATTTTAACTCTTGGGTCAATGTATAAAAAACCAATTCCTTTTGGTCCGTGAATCTTATGGGAACTAACAGACAATAAATCAATTCCCTGCCGTTTCGGCCGGATAACAAACTTTCCATATGCCTGTATGGCATCCACATGAAAAAGAATGGCTGGATTCTTCTTTTTGATTACCTTTGATATGGCTTCCACAGGTGCTACCGCACCAATTTCATTGTTCACGTACATGACAGAAACCAATATAGTCTCCGGACGGATAGCCTGTTCCAGCTCCTCTAAGGATATATTTCCATTGCCATCGACAGAAAGATAAGTAACGGTAAATCCCTGTTCCTCTAAATATGCCAAAGGATTATATACGGAAGGGTGTTCAATCCCTGTGCTTATAATGTGGTTTCCAGACCGCTTATTGGCCATGGCAGTCCCAATAAGAGCCATATTGTTGGACTCAGAGCCACCTGAGGTAAATAAGATATCCTTTGGGGCAACCTTTAAGGTGTCGGCTATAATTTCTGCCGCCTCTTTTACATACTGCTCTGCAATCATCCCTTTTCTATGCTTTGCAGAGGGATTTCCGTAATCCTCTGTCATAACCTTAAGGACGATGTCTTTTACCGGCTCCAGCACTTTGGTTGACGCCGCATTATCAAAATAAACTTCCATGTGTGTTTCTCCTATTCCTCTAAAAACGGGATCCCCCGGAACGAGGAAGCTTTCTCTATGGTTCCAGTAAATAGGACAAGACCGATAAGACCGAAAGCCCTGCAGTTTCGGTTCTTAAAATCCGTTTCCCCAAGGTAACTGTCTTAGCCCCAAAGCTTTCAGAAAGTTCTATTTCCGAATCCTCAAAGCCGCCTTCCGGTCCTATAAAAATCCCTACGTTCATGCCAGGCTTTACCTGGGAAAGTATCTCCCTGGTCCGTTCCATGCCTTTTGCATTCTCAAAGGGAATCACGGTCACATCAAACTCTTTGGAAAAGACAAGTGCCTCTTTTAAACTCTTAACACCTGTCACTTCCGGAACAATGAGCCGCTTCGACTGCTTGGCAGCACTTTCTGAGACCGCATTCCAGCGGCGCAGCTTAGCTTCTTCCTTTTTCTTATCCAGTTTGACTACCGTACGTTTTGTTTCTACCGGCACGATCTCATAGGCACCAAGCTCTACCGCCTTTTGTATGATCAATTCCATCTTATCACCTTTTGGCAGCCCCTGAAATAGGGTAATCCTGGCTGGAAGCTCACGCCCTCCCTCTTCCACAGTCAAGATTTTTGCGGTAACCTCCTGGGATGTCACTGATGTGACCTCACATAAGTAGTCTTTATCCACTCCATTGCTTATGAGCACTTCTTCTCCTGCACCCATGCGCAGAACATTCTTTATATGGTTCACGTCAGGTCCAATAATCCTGATATGATCGTCTTCTACCTGATCCTGGTTGATAAAAAAGTGATACATTCTATCCCTCTTTCTACTTTTTCCTCACCGTTACAGAAACCCACTCACCCTGATAGGTAATTTCCACCAGCTCAAAGGCATCATTTTCTGCAAATACTTTCTTTACTGCTTCTTCTTTCATATTAATGATACCGGAAGTGATAAAGATGGCACCTTTTTTCATATGAACCGGAATCTCTTTTTGAAGCAGGATTATGATATCGGCTAAGATGTTAGCTACCACCAGATCATAGGCTTCAAAACCAACTTCTGCCTTTACCGCTTCATCGTCGATAATATTGCCCTTTAAAACCTTGAATTTTTCCGGAGCAATATCATTGGCTTCCATATTCTCTTTTACCGCTACGATGGCATTCTCATCAAGATCGGTTCCGAATACTTCCTTTGCTCCCAGCTTTAAAGCAGTGATTCCAAGAATTCCGCTGCCGGTTCCTACGTCAAGAATTCTGGTTTCCGGAGTCACGTACTTTTTAAGCTGGCGGATGCAAAGCTGAGTTGTCTCATGCTGTCCGGTTCCGAAAGCAGTCCCTGGATCGATTTCAATTAAAAGCTTTTCCTTATGCTCCACTGGAATTTCTTCCCAGGTTGGCTTAATTAAAATATCATCCACGGTAAATGGCTTAAAATACTGTTTCCAGTTATTAATCCAGTCCTTGTCCTCTGTCTCGCTGGATTCAATGGTGCGGGCACCAAGATCCGTAAACATAGCTAACTCATCAAGACTTTCATCCACACGTTTTAACATCTCATCAATGTCAACATCAGAATCTGGGTCTAAATAAAAGCTTACTCTGGCAATACCCTCATCTGGAGGAAGCTCTGGCAGAATGTCAATAAACATGCCTTTTGTCTCAGCTTCTGTAAGAGGCGTATTGTCTTCAATTTCAATTCCTTCTATTCCTATCTCATCAAATGCGCTGCTGATTAAATCAACAGCTTCCGTTGTGGTAGTGAGTGTAAATTTTTTCCATCTCATGCTTTTATTTACCTATCCTTTTATAATTTTTATAAACAGGCAGAGAAGCACCACAAAAACAACCGGGCGCACAATCTTCAAGCCGTTCTTTAGGACAAGGCCTGAACCAATGTAATGACCTGCAATACAGAAGATTCCGGATGCAAGTCCAAGAGGAATCAAGACCTTACCATTTATTAAAAATGTCACCAATGCTGCGATGTTTGATGACAGATTGATTACTTTTGTCGTTCCAGATGCATTTCTTACATTCATCTTTGCAAGACCAGTCAGTAACAGCAGCAAAAAGGTGCCGGTACCAGGCCCGTAAAATCCATCGTAGCAGCCTACCACCAACGCTGCTCCCATACTAATAAGAAGAGTCTTTCGCTCCGGAAGACTTTCTTCCTTTGTATCGCCTAAATTCTTATTCTTAAACACATAAAATGCTACTATGGGTAAGACCACCAACATCATGGTCTTTAATACCTGCTCACTGGCCAGCAAGGAAAGGTGTGCTCCTATGATAGAACCAATGATAGCACATAAAGCAGACAAAAAAGACAGCTTCACATTGATAAATCCATTCTTTGCATATCGGGCCGTTGAAATAACCGTACCGAGAGTAGAACTCATCTTATTGGTTCCAAGTGCAATATGTGGCGGTACCCCTGCTGCCAGATAAGCCGGCAGAGAAATCAGTCCTCCGCCTCCAGCGATGGAATCTACAAATCCAGCCAGGAAAACGAGGGGACATATGATCAAATATTGGTACATATGAGGGTTCCTTTCTTCTGTCAAAACTAAACCACATGATATCATAACATACAATGAAATGGGTTGCAAGCTTATAAAAACATGGATTTATGGAAGAATTTCCGGCTTAAAAAAAATATTTTAAAATTTTTAAAAAAAGATGCAATAAAAAACCTTCCTAGTGCATTAACTAATTGAACGGATGAAAAGGACTTCTGTTTCATTCCCGGAACTAAGGCAAAAAACATATCAAGTAAACGAAATTCCTTGATGCATTACACCCCATCACACCCGCCTGAATGCCTGGTAATGAAGCAGAATCTATTTTCACAACATGCAACAAAAAAAGCAGAAGACAGATCTGATAATTGGAATCAATCCATGTTCAGATCTGTTTTCTGCTTTTTTATATTCCAACCCATTTTCTTAAATCTTACTGCTTTAAGGCACCGTCCGCTCCTACAGAGTAACCATCGGGCGTAACGGTGTTGATTAACAGCCGGCCCAAAGAGCCGTCTGACATGGTATGAAAGTAATATGCTTTTCCGTCTATGATCTGCCAGCCAATCCGCATAGACCCTAAGGTACCGTCATCCACTGGATTTAAATAGTACCGGTTCCCATTCTGGTCCACATACCATCCCATAAGCAGATGGCCGCCCTGATCGAAGCGGTACCATCTGCTGTCAATGTATTTCCAGCTGTCAGAAGGCCAGGTACCATCTCCATACTGATACCACCAGCCTGCCGGACTGTAACGCCAGCCTCTTTCATAGCTGCGGCTGTCTGGGCCATCGTCGTCATCTTCGTCATCGTCCCAGCAGTCATAATGATTCGGTCCTTCCACCGGTCCCTGAAAACTGGTTCCGGAACCGTGAAAGCCTGGATATTTTCTTACTGCCTGTGTCTCATCGGCTGCAGCACGCCCCGGAAACATTCCGGAAAGAAGCAGGAAGCATAATAAAAGCATAAACTTTCCCTGAATCTTCTTCATTCCTAACCTTCCCCTTTACATGTATCCCCTGAAAACCTATTTAAAGATTCCCTTTTTTTTATGTTTTTCCCCATCCGTGGTTCCATTCATGGCATCCTGGAAATTCTTAAGGGCATCTTTTTGAGCTTCTGTGAGGCGCTCTGGAACCTGTACTACCAGAGTTACATAATGATCACCGCGGACCGCTCTGTTTCTTAAGGAAGGAACTCCCTTTCCTTTTAATCGAACCTTGGTATCGGTCTGAGTTCCTGGTTTGATCTCGTAATCCATGTCGCCATCAACGGTCTTGATCTTAATGGTACCGCCTAATGCTGCATTGACAAAGGAAATCGGTACGGTTGAGAAAATGCTGGTATCCTGACGCTTAAAGATAGGGTGATTGGACACAACAACCTCTACTAAAAGATCGCCTCTTTCTCCTCCATTAGTGCCTGGCTCTCCTTTGCTCTGTAAACGAATGGATTGGCCGTTATCAATTCCTGCGGGAACTGCAACACTGATTTTCTTTCTTTTTGTTATAAAACCAGTTCCATAACAATCGGGACATTTCTCCTTGATTACCTTACCAGTACCGCCACAATCGGGACAGGTCTGAACACTCTGAACCTGACCGAAGAAGGACTGCTGGGTGTACATGATCTTACCTTTACCGTTACACTTGGTACAGGTAATGGGGGATGTTCCTGCCTTTGCGCCGCTTCCGTGACAAGTATTACATTCCTCTTTGAAATTAATTTCAATCTCTTTTTCGCAGCCAAAAATCGCCTCTTCAAAGGTAATACGGACGCTGGTTCTTACATTGGCTCCTCTGGCCGGACCATTGTACGCAGCGCCGCCTCTGGAACGGCCGCCGCCAAAGATATCCCCGAAAATATCTCCAAAGATATCTCCCATATCTGCTCCGCCAAAATCAAAGCCACCGAAACCGCCAGGTCCACCGCTGCCATCAAATGCTGCTGATCCAAACTGGTCATACTGACGTCTCTTATCAGGATCGCTTAATACACTGTAAGCCTCAGAAGCCTGTTTAAACTTCTCTGCTGCCACAGCGTCCCCGGAATTTGTATCCGGATGGTATTTCTTAGCCAATGCCCTGTAAGCCTTCTTAATTGCTGCATCATCTGCATCTCTTGGAACGCCAAGGGTCTCATAATAATCTTTTTTACTCTCTGCCATCTTAGGTCTACCTTTCATAAACTAAGGAAGCCCGGCAGGACATCTCCTGCCGAACATAAGAGCCCAAACTGTAAGCTACGTTTTTACCGGGCTATACAAAAGAACTCATGCCTGCGGAAAAAGTGCTGTATCGCTACAACACTTTCTCCAAAGCCCTGTCAACTGACCAGACTATTTTACACTTCTTTGTACTCTCCGTCAACTACGTCGCCGTCTTCATAGGAAGCACCTGCTGCACTCATGTCAGGACCTGCACCCTGTCCCTGAGCCTGCTCATAAACCTTAGCAAATAAAGCCTGTGCACCTGTCATCAGTTTTTCTTTGCCTGCCTTGATATCTTCGATCTGAGCATCTGTCATCTCGTCGATTGGAGCTCTGTTGATGGCTTCTTTTAATGCATTTAAATCCGCTTCTACTACTGCTTTATCGTTAGCGTCGATCTTATCTCCAACTTCCTGAAGAGCTTTCTCTGTCTGGAATACCATGGAGTCAGCATCGTTTCTTGCATCAATGCCTTCTTTACGCTTCTTATCCTGTGCCTCGTATTCAGCCGCTTCCTTCACAGCCTTGTCGATATCAGAATCAGACATGTTGGAGCCGGAAGTAATGGTGATGTGCTGTTCCTTACCTGTTCCTAAATCCTTAGCGGACACGTTAACGATACCATTGGCATCAATATCAAAGGTAACTTCGATCTGAGGAACGCCTCTTCTTGCTGGTGGAATTCCATCAAGACGGAACTGGCCTAAGGTCTTGTTATCTCTTGCAAACTGTCTCTCACCCTGAACAACGTGGATATCTACAGCGGTCTGGTTGTCAGCTGCTGTGGAGAATACCTGGCTCTTCTTTGTCGGAATGGTAGTATTTCTCTCAATTAATCTTGTTGCTACGCCACCCATAGTCTCGATGGATAAGGAAAGTGGAGTAACATCAAGTAAAAGGATATCGCCTGCGCCTTCATCGCCTGCAAGCTTACCACCCTGAATGCTGGCACCAATCGCTACGCACTCGTCTGGATTTAAAGACTTGGAAGGCTCTTTGCCTGTCAGCTGTTTTACTTTTTCCTGAGCTGCTAACATACGGGTAGAACCACCAACTAAAAGTACTTTTCCTAATTCAGCAGATGTAATGCCTGCATCTTTTAATGCATTCTGAACTGGAACTGCTGTACGCTCTACTAAATCTAAGGTAAGCTCGTCAAATTTAGCTCTTGTTAAGTTCATATCTAAATGCTTCGGGCCTTCAGCTGTTGCTGTAATAAATGGCAGGTTAATGTTTGTAGTTGTAGAGGAAGACAGTTCTTTCTTTGCCTTCTCTGCTGCTTCTTTTAATCTCTGCATAGCCATCTTATCACCAGATAAATCAACGCCTTCTGCTTTCTTGAATTCGTCGACCATCCACTGTGTGATACGGTTATCGAAATCGTCACCACCTAAGCGGGTATCACCGTTGGTGGAAAGTACTTCAATTACGCCGTCACCGATTTCAATTGCAGATACGTCGAAGGTACCACCGCCTAAGTCGTATACCATGATCTTCTGCTCATGCTCGTTGTCAAGGCCGTATGCCAAAGCTGCTGCTGTCGGCTCATTGATGATACGCTTTACATCAAGACCAGCGATCTTACCAGCATCCTTGGTTGCCTGACGCTGAGCATCGTTAAAGTAAGCTGGTACGGTAATAACAGCTTCTGTAACCTTCTCACCTAAGTAAGCCTCTGCATCTGCTTTTAATTTCTGAAGAATCATAGCAGAGATTTCCTGAGGGCTGTAGTTCTTGCCGTCAATGGTTACCTTGTAATCGGTACCCATATGTCTCTTGATGGAAGAGATGGTACGGTCTGCATTTGTTACTGCCTGACGCTTTGCAGGCTCACCTACTAATCTTTCACCGTTCTTTGTAAATGCTACGATAGATGGAGTTGTTCTTACTCCTTCGCTGTTAGGGATAACAACTGGCTTACCGCCTTCCATAACGGCTACACAGCTATTTGTTGTACCTAAGTCAATACCAATGATCTTGCCCATAGTTTTCTTCCTCCTAATTTATGAAACAAATGTAACATGTTTTCAGATTTTTATATTTTATTATTAATTAGCTACCTGTACCATGGAATGTCTCACCACAGTATCCCGGTAGGTATAACCTTTTAAAAGTTCCTGTGCAACTACATTCTCTCCCAGAGATTCATCTTCCATGTGCATCACTGCATTATGGAAATCTGGATCAAATGGCTGGCCAACTGCTTCAATTGGCTTTACTCCTGCTTCTTCCAGAGATTTCATAAGCTGTTTGTAAATCTTTTCCATGCCTTCAGCAAATGCAGATCCCTTTTCCTCTTCCGGAATGGCTGCAAGGCCTCGTTCAAAATTGTCAACAACGGGAAGGATTCGTTCAATGATATCCTTTGCCCCGATTTCAAACATGGCTGACTTTTCTTTTTCTGTTCTCTTTCTGAAGTTATCAAATTCTGCCATACTTCTCTGGAGACGGTCTGTCAGTTCCTCGATTTTTTCATCCTTTGGATCCGGCTTATCTTTTTTCTTACCAAAGAAGCCTTTCTTTGCAGTATCGCCTTTTGTGCTTCCTTCTTCGTTCTGCCCGTTCTCAGATGCAGTCTCTTCTGCTGTGGGCTCTGTGCCTTCTATCTCATTTTCAGCGGAAACGGCATCTTCCTCATTCAAAATCTCATCTGCCAGTTTTTCCTCTGTTTTCACATCTTCCATGCTCAATGTTCTTACCCTTACCTTTCATCTTTTTTCAATATCACATCAAGCTGCGTCATTAAATTGCGCAGAGTACTGAGAACCTTCTCATAATCCATTCGCTTAGGGCCGATGATTCCAATGGTTCCTCGTAACCCTTCCCCAAGCTCGTAATTGGCTGTTACAATGCTGCAGTCCTTCATATCCTTAACCGGTGCTTCATCTCCGATATAAACCTGGATACCGGAATTGCTTTCCGAGTCATTGACATCATCAACCAGCTCCTGCAAAAGCTCCTTTTGCTCCAGAGTTCCAAGAAGTCTGCTTGCCTTATCTCCCTCGCTCAGCTCCGGATATTTAAAAATATTAGTAGTTCCGCTGGTATAAATCTGTAAATCCTCATCATCTGCCCGAATGGCTGCTGCCACCTCGGTCAGTACCCGGTCAACCACTTCACTGTGATGGCCTGCCTGAACCTTTAACCTGCTGATCACTTCCAGATTAATCTCTTCTATGGTCAGTCCGTTTAAGGCACTATTTAAAAGAATGTTTAGATTTAACAATCCTTCGTCATCCAGTTCCTTATCAATGGGAATCATGGTGTTCTTAATAATATTGCCTTCAATGACAATCACCACCAGAAGCTTTCCTTCATCTACCTTTGACAGCTGGATAAACTTTAGCTTATTTCGTTGATACTGAGGAGCGCTGATCATAGCCGCATAGTTGGTATTCTGAGCCAGAAGCTTTGCCATCTGCTTTAACATAAGCTCTACACGGTCTACTCTCTTTAGCATCATATCTTTGATTTCTGTTACTTCTTCTTCCTTTTCCAGCATGATCTGATCCACATAGAATCGGTATCCCCTGTCGGAAGGAATTCTTCCTGCTGAAGTATGAGGCTGAACAATGTAGCCCAGTTCCTCTAAATCAGACATCTCATTACGGATTGTGGCGGAGCTTAAATTCAAATCCGTATACTTTGATATGGTTCGGGATCCAACCGGTTCTCCGGTTTCCAGATAAGTTTTAATGATGGCCTTTAATATGGTTATCTTCCGCTCATCCAGCTGATCTTTATCCTTCAAACTGCCACTCTCCTTTCTTAATGCTTTATTAGTGCTTTGTTAGCACTCAACGTTTGGGAGTGCTAACATCTTCTTTTCATAATATATGCTTTTTTTCTACATTTGTCAATACATTCCTATAAAAAAAATACGTTAAGTTTTTATGACCACTTTCTACATTTTTAAACATAGTACAAGCATATATTACAAAGGTGTTGACATTTTTTTCTTGACTTTTAACACTTTTGTAATATAATAGTAAATGATACACCATAACAACACGATTGCGAGGTAAATCATGAAGCGTTTTTCAGGTAAGCTACGAATCACAGGACTCCTGACAATCCTTTGTATTCTGCTGTTATCTACGTCTGCAATGGCAGATGAAGCTGCTGGTAAAGAACAGACTACAGCGGATGCACAGTCCGGGAGTGTCCAAACGATAAAAAGTGATGCCAAATCCGAGAGTGGTACTGAGGACACAAAAAACTCAGAGGAAATCGGACCTGGTATTAAAAAAGAAACAGAACCGCAAGAGACAGAGCCAACTGGACCTGTTTTTGAAAAAGGAGCATCACTGGGACTTTTTTCTGCAACTGCATATTGCCCCAGCAAAAGCGGAAAAATCGGCCGGACCTACTCCGGTACTACACCAAGAGCACAGCATACCTTGTCTGCGGATCTTACAATTTTGCCAATCGGCACTATGGTCATGATCGATGACGTCATCTATACTGTGGAGGATACTGGAAGCGGAATCAGAGGAAATAAGGTTGATATCTACTTTGGAAGCCGGGAAGAGGCCCTAAACTTCGGCAGACAGACAAAAGAGATTTTTGCAGTGAATGTAAAATAATACATGTCCAAATGGCGCCCAGATAAGCGATTTAATTTCGCTTTCTGAGGTGCTTTTTTGATGTCCAAAATTCTCTCCCCTAATAGTATGAAATAAGTTAGCCTTGACTTTTCTGGAAAAATATGTAAAATGAATACTTGTACCTCATTTATTACAAAACTGTTACATATAATTATAAGAGTGTTAATTTATATTACAGTTTGTAAAAAAGAAAGGAAGTATTTGTAATATGCAAAATAGGAAGAACCTTCACCACATTTCTGGAATTTTACTGATGACAATCTTTGTTTTAATAAACACATTAAAAGCCTATGGTAATCCGGTAACCGGTATTATCGACGGTGCGGATGATAAAAATGTCCGGGGCTGGGCATTTAACAGCTCAGAACGAGAATCCACCTTGCCTGTAAGAGTCATTATCACCAACCAAACAAGCGGTCAGGTGACGGCTGAGCTTGAAACCACTGCTTCCAAACACCGGGAGGATTTAGCCGCGCAGGGAAGCGGTACCGGTAATTATGGATTTGAAGTGAACGTTCCCTGGGATACCTACGAAAATGGCACTTATCTCATTGAAGCCTACGCATCAGGGCAGAAGCTATCCGGCACCAAGGTATACGGCGTTGGCACTGCGGTTCCTGCTGTTAATCTCCGCTCCATCGGTACGTTTAAAACAACCGCCTACTGTCCCTGCAGGCAGTGCTCCGGCAAATGGGGCGGCCGCACCAGCACAGGAACCATTGCTGCTGCCAATCATACCATCTCTGTGGACCCAAGAGTCATTCCTTATGGAAGCAAACTCATGATAGGCGGTGTTATTTATACCGCGGAGGACTGCGGTGGCGGCGTTAAGGGAAGACATATTGATATTTTCTTTAATACCCACGGAGAGACCCGTTTTTATGGCACGAGAAGCATGGAGGTCTTTATAGTCCAGTAGAATAGAAGTAACACCATATTTTTAGAATAAGCTGTAAGCAATTGTGAGGTATTAACCTACATTACCTGAGTATACAATGAGGTTATGAAAAGGCACAGAACACAAAGAATGGTTTCTCTTTGCGTTCTGTGCCCTTTCTCTATTCTTACAAATAAGAATGTATCACCAAATCGCTCTACAGCTTTTCCGTTTTATGAGAAGTTATCCACTCCCATACGCTGCACGCTCATATCTCATATACAAATACATGAAATACGTATTGATACCTGGCTGCTGCTTGCAGACTAAAAATCCATTGAAATATTTTTAATATTCTAGAAGATCAATACAAGTATGTGTTATACATATACATTTAAACGTACATATGCATTTGTATTTGCACATGATTTACATGTACATGCAACGCGTTCCAGCTCTTATATGGATTAACGACCAGTTTAAAGCTTATAACAGGAACTGACTCATCGCATAATTGCTGACATCAATTCCGTGGGAAGTCAGTTTGTAATAACCATCTTTAAATTCCATCAGCCCCTCCCGCTCCAGCTTATCCAGCACCTGACCATAGACATTACGGATATTCTGACCGAAATTACTGACAAAGTCATGGGCAGATACCCCATTGGTCAGCCTAAGCCCCAGGAACATGTACTCTTCCATCTTTTCCTCTATGGAAAGACGTTCCAATTCCTGTCTCAGTGCCTGGGTAAATCCCTCGTCCTGATCAAAGCTGGCATTGCGGTAATCACTTAAATCCGTGGTATTGTGAAAGCGGCAGCCATTCATATAGGAAGATGCACCAAGTCCAAGACCAAGGTATTCAATTCCGGTCCAGTAGCCAATGTTGTGGCGGCATTCATACCCTTTTTTAGAGTAATTGGAAATTTCGTACCGTTCGTATCCCTGCTCCATTAAGAATTCCTGGGTGAGATAATACATCTCCCTTTCCGAATCCTCATCAGGAAGGTCCGGCAATGCCATCAGACGTTTCCGCTCTTCCTTTGTCATGGAATAGCTTTCCATTTCCACATGATCGCCGTATCTGTCATAATAGGGAGTCCCCTCTTCTATAATAAGGCTGTAAGCAGAAATGTGCTCCGGCTTTAACATGGTGACCTTTTTTAAGGTATTCTTCCAGGAATCCACCGTTTGCCCTGGAATGGCTGAAATCAGATCCACGTTCACGTTATCAAAGCCTGCCATCCGCACTCTCTGAAAGCTTTTTAAGAACTCATCATAGGTATGAATTCTGCCAAGATAACGAAGCTCTTTGTCATCTGCGGATTGAAGGCCCATGCTGATGCGGTTGACTCCGGCTTTGCGGTAGCTTAAAAGCGCTTCCTGAGTCACGGTGCCTGGATTGGTCTCCATGGTAATCTCTGCATCGGGAAGAATGTCAAAATGGCTATTTAAGGCGTTTAAGACAGCTTCCATATCTTCTGTCTTTAATATAGAAGGAGTGCCTCCTCCTATGAATACACTGACTACCTGGTATTCTTTCGCAAAGGCACTCTGGTAATCTATTTCTTCTATTAATTTCTCCGTGTAATCCCTCTGTGTCCGTTCATTTCCCGGAAAGGAAAGAAAATCGCAGTACGCACATTTGCGGGAGCAAAATGGGATATGCACGTAAATCTCCAAACTTTTTTTATTCATCATCTAATTTTAGTACGCTCATAAATGCCTTCTGCGGTATCTCAACGTTACCGACCTGGCGCATACGTTTTTTACCTTCTTTCTGTTTTTCCAGAAGTTTTTTCTTACGTGAAATATCACCGCCATAGCATTTGGCAAGAACGTCTTTTCGCATGGCCTTAACGGTCTCGCGGGCTATGATCTTACCGCCGATAGCAGCCTGAATGGGAATTTCAAAAAGCTGTCTTGGTATCTCATCTTTTAACTTCTCACACATTCTTCTGCCTCTATCGTAGGCTGATTCTGCATGAACAATAAAGGAAAGAGCATCTACTTCTTCTTTGTTGACTAAAATGTCCAGCTTCACTAGCTCAGAACGCTCATAGCCCTTTAATTCATAATCAAAGGAAGCGTAACCTTTGGAACGGGACTTTAATGCGTCAAAGAAATCGTAAATGATTTCATTTAATGGTAGTTCATATTTTAATAAAGCTCTTGTAGTCTCCATATATTCCATGCCAAGGTAGACCCCGCGGCGTTCCTGACAAAGTGACATAATGGCTCCAACGAATTCTGTGGTCACCATGATTTCTGCGCTGACAATGGGCTCTTCCATATAATCGATTTCGGTTGGATCCGGAAGGTTTGATGGGTTTGTAAGCTCCAGCTTCTCCCCATTTCTTTTATAAACCCGGTAAACTACGCCTGGGGCTGTGGTTACAAGGTCTAGGTTATATTCCCGTTCCAGACGTTCCTGAATTACCTCCAGATGAAGCAGTCCTAAAAATCCGCATCGAAAACCAAATCCAAGGGCAAGAGATGTCTCTGGCTCAAAGAAAAGAGATGCATCATTTAGCTGAAGCTTTTCCAGTGCCTCACGAAGGTCATTATAACGGGCACCGTCTGCAGGGTATAAACCGCAATAAACCATGGAGGTTACTTTTTTATATCCCGGAAGCGCCTCAGTACAAGGTCTTGCCGCATGAGTGATGGTATCACCTACTGCAGTGTCTTTTACATTCTTAATGCTGGCGGTGAGATAACCTACCATGCCTGCGCTTAACTGGTCACATGGAATAAACTGTCCGGCACCAAAATATCCTACCTCAACCACGTCTTCCACGGCTCCTGTAGCCATCATGCGTACTTTATCGCCTTTTTTAACGGTTCCTTCTTTTACTCGGAAGAATACGATGACTCCTTTATAAGAATCATATAAAGAGTCAAAAATCAGGGCTCTTAAAGGTGCCTCCGGATCTCCCTCGGGGGCAGGAATCTTTTCAACAATCGCTTCCAGAACATCTTCCACATTCAGTCCTGTTTTTGCAGAAATGCGGGGTGCGTCATGAGCTTCTATGCCGATGACATCTTCGATTTCCTGTACGACACGTTCCGGGTCTGCGCTTGGAAGGTCAATTTTATTAAGGACAGGGAACACATCTAAGTCATGGTCCAGAGCCATATATACATTGGCAAGGGTCTGGGCTTCTATTCCCTGGGATGCATCTACGACTAAAATTGCGCCGTCACAGGCCGCAAGGCTTCTGGAGACCTCGTAGTTGAAATCCACATGACCTGGTGTGTCAATCATGTTAAAAACGTACTCTTCTCCATCTTTAGCTTTGTATACGGTACGAACGGACTGGGCCTTGATGGTGATTCCTCTCTCTCGTTCCAAATCCATGTTGTCAAGGACCTGAGCCTGCATCTCTCTGCTGGTGAGCAGTCCGGTTTTCTCTATAATTCTGTCTGCAAGGGTTGACTTCCCGTGATCAATATGAGCGATTATACAAAAATTGCGAATCTTATTCTGCTGGGCAGCTGCCATAAAGTAAACTCCTCTTTTCTGATGTTTCTGTCTGGTCCCGGCGCTCTTAATGATTTAAGAGTCAAACCGCCTAAAACCTATGATATCCTTAAAAATATACCATTAAAATCACGGATTGTCCACTGTGAAAGCATTGAAACACCCTGCAATTCCCTTGGAAAAATAAGGACGATTGTTTGTATACACATCATACCACTATTTTCGCTTGCAAATACAATAATTATGTATTAGAATAATAGTAAAGGAACAACCGCCCCAACACAAGGGGTTGACCAAATACGAAGAATAGAAATCCCATCCTTATGACTCGGCAAAGTTTACAAGGGTGGTTTTTCTTTGCCTGTTACCAGGACTTTTTGAAAAACTCTACTTACAATTATAAAAAATAAAGGTAAGCAATGCTAAAATGAAAGAACCAAAAGCCATAATGTCTTTAAAGTCATATTTCATACGCACCACCTCCCATCTATGTAGTGATGGAAGGCCAACACCCTCGCAGTGACACGATTGTTCCATAAGATTATGGTAACATATCCCATTTTCAAGTGCAATTATTATTTACAAATGAAATAGCCAAAATTTTGGCATCTTAATTTTCAGATAGAAATGTCATAAATCAGCGATTATAAAAAGGCCGGAAACCTGATAGAATACAGATTTCCGGCCTTACCATATTTATTCCATATTCTAGTTTCCCTGTAGTACCATATCCAAAATTTCTGCTAATGGGTCCATGGCATTTAGGGCTTCCTGATATGTATTAGTCTGGGCCCCTACTTCTATTAACGCAGACCTTGCCCTTAAATGCTGGTTATAGCGAAGTCCCTTTATGTATATCTTTCTTGTTAGATTTGGAAAATAAGCGGCTGCATCCAGCTGCATCTGGAAGCTGAAAGCCAGATTTTGTTCCCGATATGGGTTTGCCAGGTATTCGATTGGGCCTTCCGGCGTCTGGCTGACACCGTTAAAGAACATCAGGGGAGCTGTGGGCTTTCCATTGACCTGATTGACCATATGAAGGCTTTCATTTACTCCATCTCTGTGAACATCGAGAACCACTTCTATAGAAGGATTTTTCTGAAGGATTCCTGTGATTCCGTCCAGGGCATAGGTATAGGCTTTATTTCGGTCCAGTTTTCCATTTTGCAAATCGTAGACTGTGGTATCGTGAATGACATTATAACCCTTATCTGTGAGAAGCTTTGTTAAATAGTTGCCTAGCCCCACAACCGTTGCATCTGGTTTTGATGGCCCATGGTCCGCATATTCCTCTTGGGAATGGGTGTGATAGATGAGAATCTGGGGTTTGTCATTCCCCCCCTTTAAGGTAAAATCCTCTGCCAGGAATTGATCGGCCTTCATTAAGTCCCTGCCTGCCGTGGTGGAAGTATGAACGCTATAAAAATGCTTCATCATATAATCATAATCAACCAGCTGTTCTTTTAAATATGTAGTTCCTACAATGGGCCAGATGCTGCTGGAAGCGCAGGTTAATGTGTCATTTTTCGTTACCGAAGAGTTATGCTCCTTCACCGGACCAGTGTTTCCAGCTGGTTCCTGGGAAGCGGCTGCCTGATCAGCTCCTCCACTGTTATCACCTGCATTTGCATGTTCTCCTCCTGCATTGGCAGCCGGGATTCCGGGATTTACAGATCCGTCTTCTCCACTTTCCTCTCCTCCGTCATAAAGAAGAAAACCATGCTCTTCATAAAATTTACTGCTTTCTATATAGCCTCGATAGGATGGATCCGCTTCTTCATAGTCAATGTCTCCCTTTTTCGTATCACCGGAGTAGCGGTAAAGAGGAGACTGGCTAACTAAAAAATGAAACAGCGCACTTCCTATGGATTCATTTTTTTTATCTAAACTGCCATTACTATTTTCTTCGTCCCACACGACCGCAGGATACTGGTGTCTCCAGATATAGGAGACACCAAAGCCAGCGCCCTCTTTTACCAGCGACTCTGCTTTACTTAAATCTGCCTTTTTTCCAACTTCGGCAGCTTCTTTTATGCCTAAGAAAACAGCCAGAATTAAGATTACTGCGATCATCATGTTTTTGATTATCCGGTTTAGGAAACTGTTTCTTCTATTCATAGCCGCCTTCCTGCATTATCATTCTTAATATCCTATGCAGAAAGCCTGGCTTTTACTACGAATCTTCCTGTCCCAAAAATGCCAGATGGATTCCTTCTGAAATGGTAAAGCTCAGTTCCTTGACTGTTTCATCAATGTCAGGCGGTGTTACATAAAGTGGGCCAAATTCTGGTTCCAGCAGCTCTTTAATGAGATTATATTGTTCATCGGAGCTTAACTTTCCTATAAAATCTCCCATGCCCTTTGTTTCCATGCTTTCTGATAATGCTCCGATCATTGCGGAGACGGTATCGTGAACAATGGCTGCGGCTCCCACGACTGTAGGAACACCGATTGCCATGACTGGGATACCAAGGCTGTCTTTCGTCAGGCTGTGCCTGTGATTACCAACTCCAGAGCCAGGATGAATGCCTGTGTCCGTAAGCTGTATGGTGGTTCCAAGGCGTTTGACGCTCCTGGCTGCCAGGGCATCAATGGCAATAATTAAATCGGGTTTTGTCTCTTTGATGATTCCTTTTAATATCTCAGCACTTTCCATGCCCGTTTGAGCCATAACGCCTGGTACAATGCCGCTGATGATCGGCATGCTTCTTCCTTTTAGAAATTCATCACCATACTGGACCTTCAAATGTCTTGTTACCTGCAGATTATTAAGAACTCTTGGTCCTAAGGAATCTGGTGTTACGGAAGAATTTCCAAGTCCTGCTACCAGGACATGAAAATCTGGTTTCCTGTATTTTTTCCCCTCCAGAAGATGTTCGATTTGAGAGGCCAGCTCCTCGGACACCTCCCTGTGATAATCTTCATCTTTCATGGAGAGCTCGTCTGCCTCCAGAGTAATGTAGGTGCCAATGGGCTTTCCCATTGCTTTTTCGCCTTTTTTGTCTAAAATTTTTACCTCTGTCATTTTAATTCGGCTGCCGGATCTGTGCCATTCCCGCAAAGAAACGCCGGATATTTCTCCGCCGTCACCAGGAAAGCTTTCCTTCTCCTCCACCGCGAGGTCTGTGCGCACTTCAAATGTGTTTTCCATTTTTTCCTCCTTTCCAGCTTTTATAGGGTATTTTCTGCAAAAAAGCAGGAATTATGTATTGACATATGGGACGAAATTCGTTAGAATACAAAGGTATGTTTACATTGAACTGTCCGTGTCCAGACTTTGATGCAAAACAAAGAATAATCATATATCAGTATATTGGAGGTGTACAGATTGGCTAACATTAAATCTGCAAAAAAAAGAATCTTAGTTAACGAGACTAAGGCTGCAAGAAACAAAGCGATCAGATCCAAAGTGAAGACATCTATTAAGAAGGTAGACGCTGCTATTATTGCCGGTGACAAGGCTGCTGCCCAGGCATCTTTAATCAGCGCTATCACAGAGATCGACAAGGCTACAACTAAAGGCGTTTATCATAAGAACAACGCTTCCAGAAAAGTATCCAGAATCTCTAAAGCTGTTAACGCAATGGCTTAAATTATAGAATAGTACGTGATCCCATTCAGACTAACCCGCTGAGTGGGATTTTTTGTTGTGGTTTATTTTCTTTTTTTGATTCTATTTAATTGAGGAATTAAAATAGGCGGGGCTGTTTTAGATATCTGCTCCCCCTGCTCACTTGACAGGGGGAGTGATTCCAAATCAGACTCCCGCCTTTTGTATATAGTGTTGATGAAATTTATTTTTTATCATCTATATTATCTTTTATTGTTATACTCATTTTTTATATAACCGTATCCATGAAATATAAATTATTCTTTAGAATTATCTTTTGAATTATTTATATGCGAGAGTACATCTGCGTATCTTTGCAATTCATGATTCTATTTTTAATGCACCTTTGTCATCAGTACTTAAGGAAATGGTTCCTTCCAGCATACTACCGTCTTCTGTGGCCCGATATAGCTCATCTTTCCAAATGACCCACTGATCTTTTGCCATGGACCCGTCACTGGTCAGGTAGTACCATTTTCCATCAGAACCGGTTTTCCAGGTGTCTTTTACCATATAGCCTGCGTCATCAAACCAGTACCATTTTTCACCGTCTTTGTACCAGTCGTTTCTTACAGGGTTGCCTGTATCTCCCAGATAGAATTTCCATCCGTTTTCATCTTCTACCCAGCCTGACTTTATTTCAGCTGCTGTTACCAGACTGTTTTTAAAGTCCTGCCAGGTATGTTTGGTGTGGTTATATACATAAGGATTGGGGCAGATTTTTCCGGTGACGTCGTAGTGGCGAATAATATGATCTTCCTGGACTCCGTATTTTTCCATCAGCATTTTAGTAAGCTTCTGAGCTTCTCTTACCGTTGCATCTTCAAAATACCAATCGCGGCTGGTATCTGACTGTACGCCTTTGTTTCTGACACACAGCTCGATTCCCAGGCTATTGCTGTTACGGCATTCCGGGTGTTTGTAGGTTTTGGCACCGCAATGCCAAGCAATGTTTTTGTCTTCTACGGACTGCCAGATTTCACCGCTAAAGCCTACAAAATAATGGGCGCTGGCTCCAATATATTGTGAGGCATAGTATTTACAGTTGGCTTCTGCTCCGCCAAGGGCTCCTACATAATGGATTACGATATATTTAATACGGCTGATCTCGCCGTTTGAATAGTTATATGGTGTTAACAATTGATGGATTTCCATATTAGATTCCTTCCCTTCTGCCTGAAAAACCCATATCATCCGGGTCAAAGGATTCCCGGAAACGTTTGATTTCTGTGTAATCGGCATCCTCCAGGTTTTCCTGGATTCCTATGAGCTCCAGACGCGACATATCTTTCGTTGCTTCGCTTTTTACCATACCCTTCACCTTGTCCTTTCTATATCTATTACATTTTATGATATGAAAGGGCAAGGTAGAATGTCCCGGGTGGGGATTGGTGGGTGGGCTGGCTAGAGTGATGGTAATAGCGATGTTATTTTGATGGTTCTGATTTCTGGTTTAGGATATCGATAGCCTTGGATAATACGGCTGGGAGCGGCAGACCCATTAGGCCTGCATTTTCCACGATGGATATTAATTCGTTTGCCATAAAGCCAATGACTACGGTATCTCTTATGTAGTTTGTCCCGATGGATAGGTCGAGACGATGGGCGATCAGGACAAAGAGCAGAGTCATGCTTTTTCTGCAAAGCCCCTTCCAGCCAGCTCTCGATTCCAATGCGCCGGTTTCTGTTTTACTGCTGTTTTTAAATATTCCGGCGACTGCTAAACCGGAGAGAAAATCGATGCCCATGAAAAGGATTAGTGTTGCGATACCTGTGTCCCACCCTCCGAATAGTGATGCTATGATGCTGCCTGTTAGGCCTGTTGTTGTGCATATTATGTTTTTCAAACGCTTATTCCTCAACTTTCTTTTTGAATTCTTCCCCTGTAATATCCCAGTACTCCTCCGCAGCGATCCATTTACCCACTGCATTAATCACCCAGTTTAATGGCCTGTCTTTTCTATCATGATAGTTCTTTACTTTTTCATTACGCATACTCATGACCTTCCTCCGTTTCGACTCCTGATAGCGTTAGTACGTAACCTAAGCCTTTAAGCCTTTGTTGTACTCCTTCTGCGTTTTTACATCATTTTGTAAATTGGGAGTTCTTTACTCTGCTATAAGGATTGCATCCGTAACTTCCTCACGTTTGTAAATTGGTTTTCCCTTCTCGTCTGGGCCAGTCTGAACTTACTCAATACCAATTCGGAAAGATGGGTTAAAGATTAGCTACCTAGTATACACAAGATTGTCCTGTGTATATTATTCCACTTCGTCTGCATCGTATTTTATTACAGTGGTATTTTCTAATAGGTTTTTATGTATATCCTAAAATTATTTTAATCCTATAATTATTGCAACCTTGGGGGGTATCCGCTTAAACCATTTAGGATACAACTGCCGTTTTCAATGCTATAGGTAGTATATCCTACCTTAATTCTTTCATTTTTTAAAATATGTCTTCTTAAGAATTTGTTATGTAAGTACAATTAAACTCAAGTACATCTGATGCGACAACTGCCATTGTCATTTGAACGACTAATGAACCATTATCCGTACTCAAATAACAATTTCTGGTAGCAGAAGGTAGATTGGTGGATACACAATGATTTATATTCATAGGCTTGGGATAGCCATGAATGACATAATTAGTGTATGCACTTAGCTGAACTGTCGTTATAACCCTAGTACAGATTGTGACCATTGCTACGCCATTCAAGTTGCCATGCCTTACATATCCGCCTGTTATTATTCCCCAAGTACAAGATAATCCAGAAGAAATAATTCCTGATATTTGTGTACCATTGTCTTTTACAAAACTTCCACCTGAATATTGAACAGTATTTTTACTTGGACTGCTAGGCTGGGTTCCAGTTGTAATTATGCTTGCTGCCTCTACACTAATTAAAGCTGTACCTTTGGTGCTAGATGAGTTATCCCAAGTATCAGACAACACCTCAGTATTTCTTGCAATTATTGCTGTATTTTTATTCTGTGTATGGCACTGAACCACTCTACCTTTAGTACAATATTCGAATTTAAACGCCGCAGAATTAATCGAACCATCATCAACTATGGATTGACATCTGAAAATAGTAACTAAGCTAGAAAAACTGATAGAAACTCCTTCAATGTTACCCGCTGTAATGTTCATACCCTGTATGTCAACCATTGCAGTACAATATTTAACTCGTACACTTCTAACATTACATAGGTTATTTATAACTTGATTACTTATATTTCTTTGTATAATTACATATCCATTATAGAAGTTCGATACTAATACATCTTCTACGTAAGTGCCATCTGATATGACAATAGATGCCATAAATCCTCCTAAATCTTTAGGTAAAGAATTTACAGCACGTTGGATTGTCTTAAATGGTCTCTGTTTCGTACCTACACCAGTAATATCTGATCCAGTAGGTGAGACATACAATGATAAATCACTTAACAATGTACCAATACTGGCACCAAACCGATTCAGTATAATCCCAGCGGTTGACTGAATAAATTCATCTTGAATCTGTCCGGGTGGCTGATACCCCTCACCCTTAACCAGTGTACCACCGTCCTTGACTATGATCCCAAAGTTATTACCCAATGCATATTGATCCCAGCTATTGGAAAATACATTAGATCCCGTAATCTTTAGACATATATCATAATTCTTTGACATACACCCTACAATTTTACCATTATTCACATTGTCAAATGTGTATGAGGTGTACCCTGAACCATTTTCTATGGATTTACATGAGATTGCCTCAGCGTAATCACATTTATAGAACATCACACAATCACGCCCAGTCGATGTAAGATTGATCCCTTGTATTGATACCGAATGGCAATCCGATACATATATACTTTGAATATTACAAATAGCGTTCAATATAATAGGTCCACTCCTACGTATTATTATTGAACCACTCTTGTACCCTGATAAATGCACCTCCTCATTATATGTTCCATCCCCCACCCTAATGGTAACTCTGTATCCATTGAGGTCTTTTGGAATTGTATTGAGAGCATATTGTATAGTTCTATAGGGCTTGCTTAATGTACCATCTCCAGTAGTATCACTGCCTGAGTTAGCCACTTCCACAAACATTTCGGCATTAAGTGGCTTTGTATCATTTATAAATTTCTTAACCTTACCCATGAAAACCTTTGCCGTCTCTCCATAAGCCGGCACCGGATATTTTGAATCAATGGATTCCAAGGTCCCAATAACGGTCTCTGAAATATCCCCACCAGAAGCCCCAACCTTCCCATTCCAACTACTCTTCTCCGCATCACTAACAAACCGATGTGCCGCATCTGTCGCGACATCTTTCGCATGGCCTGAAAATGCAACATCTTTCATCTCTGAAAACCATTTCTTCACCTTCCCAAAAGTAGATGACAGTGTCTCCCCAGACTCAATATTTTCCCTTAAAATCTCCTGTTCAAATTCCGTTACCGCCTCCGAAGCATCCCCATTCTTATCCAGCTTCTTTTCATCCATTTCCGTCAGTGAATCATCTAACATATCCATGGTCTTGTTATACTCTGATATATCGTAAAAATCATCAACCTCCGGCTTAGGAAGCTTATAATTGTTGGTTTTATTTGCCACTGATAAGCACCTCATTTCTTATATGCCTGTGAGTCCAGGCTCCTAATTGTTTGTGTGTGTACTCGTTAAGTAAATGATGCTGATTATAAAGAAGATCTAAATCAATTACCATGTTACAAGGTACAAATTCCTCCAGCATACGTTTCACCTCATTTAGATTCCGTTTACTCTTTAAGGCTACCCTCACGATGATTTTCTTTTCCGGGTCAATCTCCAGTGTATATCCGTCTTCCCCGCATAACACAGCAAGCCTCTGCCTTAATGTCACCTTTGTATAAGGAATAATCCGGTTCCATTTGGAAAGAACCTTAAATCTACGGTCTGCCAGCGTATCTCTGGAGGAGGCCTGTAAACGCAGCATTTGCTCATATCGGCGGATGTTTCCTAAATCGGAGCTCATGATAAACTGATTGTCAAACAGCGCCTCTGTTTCATTTTCCATGTGCTGGATTTCCGTCTGCAGGACTTCCTGAATGACTCTCATTTCTTCGTATTCCTTTAGAAAATCAGGAATATAGGACAGTAAATCAACTTCTCGAATCAATTTCAGCACCCCCATACACTGGAATCTGATATTCATTTAATTCCAGATTTTCTGCTGCTCCATTTATAAGAGTATTTTTTATATCGTAGATTCCTTCCAACGCAAGAATCCTGGCTTCCATTTGAGAAATTCTTACAATACATCCACGCTCTCCAAGACCTTCCCAGGACGCCCTCAATTCTTTTAAGTAGGCTTCCGCTGCATTTTTTATCATAGATTTCAGTGTCTCAGCCTCATAACCTTCTTCATATTCCAGAGTACAAGCTATCTGCACTTTTACTTCTTCTGCTGTGTCTACCGTGACAACGTGATCGATGGGAGCAAGGCCATCTCCCTTTCCGGTGCCAGAGGGATCTATGGTTTCCTGTACCATCTGAATAAGCAGGTCTGATGCCTTATTATAATTAGAATCCAGAATAGTCAGCTTAACTGTAGATGGGCCATTCCATGCCCTTGTAATCTTTGTGGCCCCTACTCCAGGAATTCCATTTGTTTTGATTAGATAATCCTTTCGATTTCCACTAAATGTCTTTTCACTAAAGGAGCTCATATAAATAGCACGAAATGCATCTGTATCCTCTTCATTTTCTCCCGGAATCAGCAGATCAGTAACTTCCATTGAGGTAAGTCCAGTAATACTCTCGATAGGAATCAAACGGCCTGACCCCCTATTACCTGCCTCTCCTGCTGTTTCACTTTCTAGATGAAACACTCCATCTCCAACAATTTTAGTGACGGTATAATAATAAATACCCAACCGGAAACGCTGCCCTGATAAAATAGTAACCTCAGAGGGTGTTGCTTTTGCCTTTATCACCGCTTTTGTTGCAGGTCTTGGCTCCATTCCCCGTTCTGCTGCCCTGCGGATTAAGTTTTCTCTGGAAGCAGTCTGGGCAAATGTTTCTTTTAAAATAGTATCAAACTCTATGTACATAACCTGCATTTCTGCAGCCGCAGCGGAAAGTGCTGTATAGATGAGAGATCCTTCTCTTTTATCAAGACCTTTGGGAACACGGTCCAGCATTCGCTTTATAATGACTTCATAAGTCATGTCTTCATACATTAAATACTCACCTCTTTCTCTGCCTCAATTTCCCCCCATTGGGTATGTACGGTAAATGTTACATGGAGCTTACGCTCATTTATATCAAAGAAAAAGGAATCCACATCGGAAATCCTGTCATCTTGAATTAAGGCTTCCCGTATTCGCTTTTTAATTTTAGCCTTAACAAGCCCCGATGACTTTCCAAATAGGTCCTTTAATTCTGAACCATAATTCCAACTGTAGATGAGCCATTCAAACCGCTCCGTATTCAAAATACAATATACGGATTGTTTCACTGCTTCCAAGCCATCTACCATATCAATGATTCTTTTATTTTCCACATCCAACTTAAATGTTTTTGATGGTTTCTGTACAATTTTTAGATTCTTCTGTAAAATATCACCTGTCGTGGGAAGCATCAAATTCCTCCTTTCTTACCAAGTGCCTATGACTACATACTGCTGTCCACCCCGTTTTTGAAGAAGAAGCACTTTTTTTCCTGCTTTTATTTCACCTTTTACTAAAACCGTAACTTCCCCTACCCCGGGAATATTCATCATTCTGTTGTGGTCTTTTAATTGGTCTGGAATTAGGATCTGAGAGGGGAACAAAACGATCTTCTCACTGATTCGTATTTCAACTGGTGATTCACTGACTACGGTACCAGGAATGACATCACAAGGATCTCCGGCTTCTATCGCCTGAATTACGATTCTTTTTATATTATCAATCCACTCAACATCAGCCATAAATATTTGCTCCTCTCAACGTTAAATCCATGGTATGAGTTCCCGTATCAATCTTGTGGGTCACTGTTTCTACCAGCAGAAAATTTTTAAGCTCAATGTCATTGGTATCCATGATAACAGGAAGAATGCAGCCTGCACGTACCCTGATATCTCCAAAGGCATCCTTGATAGACAGACTTCTGGAAGGACGGTTATACAGATTTAAATAATTCTCTGCAATGGACTGGCCATCAGCCCCTTCATCAATGGATTCATCCTTTTGCAAAATGCCCCATCTATTTATGTTTTCTGTACTCTTTGTTAGAAAAACCTCTCGTTTCTGTGTATTCTTATCGTCGCGATATAGCTTGATCTGATTGTAAGTGTTGCTGTCAATGCTGATCTTATAGTCATAGTCAAGAGCTGTTTTGTTATCAATGACCACATTTAACTTCATGTTCTCTACATCCTTTAAAGCAAGCTTTCCTGCATCGTCGTAAAATACAAATATCTTTTTCTTCTTTATCATAGTAAGATCCAGATTGTTTTTAATAATGTCAAATAAGCTTTTGTCTTTTTCATTTCTGGTAAGCTTCTCACCGGTGTCTTCTAACTCTCCAACATTCAGGTTATAATCTCCGGCTATCATTTTAATTAAGTCACCAGCGGTTAAATCAACGTAATTGTAGCTGTCCTTATTTTTTAAATACCTCAGCTGGTCATAGGCTGTAACCTTTACCTGGCCGTTGCTGTTCCAGCTTCGTTCAAATATAAAACCAAAGAAGACTGGAGTCCCATCCACATCCAGTCGGAGGGCATTGCCCTCCTCAATGTTCAGGATGTTGTCAGGGATCAGCGTAAACGTACATTTTCCTGGCTGACCGCTGCGCTGTGTTTCCCAGGTGATACTTCCCTGGACGACTGGTTCGTAAACGGTCTTGCCATTTTGAATATATAAATGAGCTTCCACTTTTCCCCTCCCTTTTATGGCAGTGCAAGAATCTGCCCTGGATAAATCAGATTCGGATTCTTTATTTTATCTTTGTTCAGCTGATGAATTTCCGGCCATCTGCTGCCATTACCAAGCTGTTTTTTAGCAATGGACCAAAGACAATCGCCTTTTACTACGGTATAGCTTTTTTCTTTCGGTGCTTCTCCCTCACGCTCGCCTTCTGCTTGTTCTGCCTCAGCTTCTTCCTTATCCACCAGAACAAAGTTCATGATGTAGGTTCCGTAGTGCCTGTATTCTTTCAGAGAAATGGATACAAGAAGATCAAGCCCCTGGCTGACATCATCTGACACCTTATAGTCTTCCAGAGTCACATCAAGGCTTGTATCAAACAGGCTGTCTCCGCCAAAGTCTTCTCGGACAACGGTAAATTCAAAAGGTTTTTTTCCCTTCTTTAAGGCATCCAGCTTGCTAAGAAAATCTTCCGCATTTTCAATACTTCCGTCCCACACAGCTGATGGATAATCCATTTGAGGAATGGTCACATCGATACTGATTTCTGCCAGTCCGGAGGGCTTTAAAAGATTGATCTCTTCCCCATTTATTAAGTTGGCTGTTTTGTTCTGGCCACTGTATTTTACAGGGATTTTCTCTGGTGGTAATGGGAGCCGCATGTCATCTATGTATACCTCATAAGCCATTATCCAATCACTCCTTCCGCAAAGGCAAACAGTGCTTCGGATGTTGAATCTTTTAACATGTTGGAGACCATATCTGCATCTGCAACGCTTCGGATTGTGTTATTATTGTTAATATCCAGTTTTAGATCAGCAAGGGTAAATCGGTTGATCACTTCCTGCTCTGCCACATCTCTCATGTATTTTAATTCTTCATCCATGGAATCCAGAGAGTTTGACATGGCCGCTGTGTTCATTGCGGTATCTCCGGTATTTTTTGCAATATCCTGGTATCCGGAAGCTCCGCCAGTTGCGTTGTTGTTTAGGTTGTTTAATAGCGCTGATGTATCAGGTTGATTGTCTTCGCCTAAATCACCTCCAAAATTGTTGGGGTTAAGTGGGTTATTCTCCCCATTAAAAATATTTCCCATTTTCTCGAAGGGGTTGTTCGAAAAATCATCGCCGGATTTATAGCTTTGCATAATTGACTCTCTCACGTCCTTAAATTCGGGTTTAAAACCATAAAGATCCATCGCAGTTTTAACATCTAAATTTTCAAATCTTTTTTCAACCTTATTCTCATCATATTTTTTATCCCCTAGCTTATCTTCAATATTTTTCTGCAAAATAGAAAGCTTTTCTTTTCCCGTTATAATTAAGGATTCAAATTTAGTACCAAAGATTGAATCTAGGGTTTTAGCAACTTGTTGAAGTGCGCCTAGGATAGTGTCAGTCATCGTAAAAAATAAGTGTATAACAGTACCAATTGGATTAGTGAATAAGTTACTTAAAAAATTAGCAAATTTATCAAACAAATGTAAAAGAGTAACTATAGATGTAAAAACAACAATACCAATAAAACTAAAAATATTTTGAATAACGGCTCCTACTGCACCAAAAAATCCGCAGATTAGTCCCGTTGCACTTAAAGAGGTTCCTGTAAACTTATTAACCATTGCTATAGCTGAATAAAAAGCAGCAACTAAAGCTATCACAGCTATAATAATGAGACCGATTGGTGAAGCCAAAAATACAGCATTTAAAGCCGTTTGCGCTGCCGTTAGTATTCCTGTTGCAGTCGCAAAAATCAGCTTTACAGCAGCACCAGCCAATTCATATATTTGCAACGCAGTTAATGCAGCAATAATACCCAAAATAATTGGTTCAATGATTGCCCAATTGTCAGAGATAAAACCTCCTACAATCCCGATACCAAGTCCTAACATGCCAAATATTCCGTTGATTTCATCCACTTTTCCTTGTAGACCTGTTGTAAAGTCATTAATTATATTCGTAACAAATGTGACTGCCCCAGTCATAGGTCCAGCCAGGCCTGTATTTATCGTATTAGCAAGTGAAGATATCGCACTGCTTGCGCTGCCAAACTTTAGCTGATTTAATTCTTCTAAGTGTTGAGATGATAAGCTGACCGATCCATTTAGCTCAGACAATGCGGCTAAGCCTTGCTGCCCTAATTCTCCCCATGAATCCCCAAATAATTTAGTTCCAGCAATATTTTTACTCACCGGATCATCCATTGTATTTAGAGCGTTTACCGTTTCCAGAAATGCCTGCTTGGCGGCTTCTCCTCCACTGCTGAATGAATCTTTCATTTTTCCGGCATCGAGACCCAGAGCAGCAAATCCTTCAGATGCATCTTTTCCTCCACCTACAGCCTTCTTTGAAAATTCGTTGACAGCATTGCCTAATGAACTGATGGAAACATTTCCGTTTTGTGCCCCGTTTACCAGCATATTAAACATTTCCTGCCCGCCAATTCCAAGAGACTTAAATTTGTCACTGCTGGCATTTATGGTTTCCAGCAAATCTCCATTTTTATTAAGCCCTGCCTGAGTCGCCTGTATGATTAAATCAAATGCTTCTGCTCCCTGAAGACCAAATTGCTGTTGCAGTGTTCCTGCTGATTTAATGCTGTCTGTCAGACCATAACCAAAGGTGTCCTGTAAAAGCAGACCTGCCCGGGTAACTGACTCCAGGCCATCACCTGTCAGCCCCGTTAACTGGTTTACAGCTGACAGACTTTGTGCCGCCTCCTGAGGGCTTTTGCTCATATTATCAGCAAATAGACTTTTGGTGCTTTCTTTCGCAAGTTCAAGATCCTGGCCCTTCATTCCGGTTTGAGCCTGTATGATATTGCCAGAAGTATTTATATTATCTGCTCTTGTCAAAATATCCAGCGGATTATGATCAATTCCCATCTTATCCAGACCGCCTATAAAGGTTTTCCAAGCGTCCTTTAGCTTTTTTAGCTTTTTCTCATTATCTTGGGTAGCTGCACTCATATCCTTCTGCTTCTTCTCAACCTCTGCAGCCGTTTTCCATATGTCTTTGTAGTCATCATCAATGATATTTAATTTCCTACCCATTTTTTCAAACTCTGAAATGTTTAAGGACATGGCAGATAATTTTTGAAAAACCATAAGTGATGTAGTTGTTTTTTGAATGGTTTTGTCAATAGAGTTTAATGCAGTGACCATACCCTCTTGAATGGCAAGAGATTTTTTTACTGAAGCCAAACCTATCTCCTCCTTTCCTATTATGATAGGAAGAACGTCCCCATAGACGTTCTTCCTTGTTACCTGTATTTACCTGCCTTTGCCTTATCCGCTTCTTTCTTATCATGCTCAAGCTTTAACTGCACAGCTGCAATGACAAAAGCACGTTCATATCGGTCAAGACTCAAAAATTCGTGAGGCCATTTGTGGATTTTATGAAGGCAATAGTAGGCTACATTGGCCTCCATATCGCCTCCTTCAATTAGTTTTTTGCTTCTTCTACCTGTTCTTCCATGGTGCTGTCAAAGCCGTTGACCTGCTGGATTTTCTCCAGATAGCCAGCGTACTCTCCGGCTGTCAGCATAGCCTTTAACAGCGCATCAGCGCCCATGACGTGGTAAGAATCCTGTAATGCTTTATCATTTAAATTTGGATAAACGGTACATTCTGATGCCAGCTTTCCAAGATATAAGTTAAAGTCTGTTTCCTGAGTGTACTGGCCTTTTTTGCCGGATACGGGAACTCTTTTTGTACATTCTTTTCTTAAATCCTCATCTTCCTTAGAGGTAATAGCCTTGATTTCCCATTCTACCGGCTTCTTATCCGCTCCCAGAAAACGTTTGGATGCCACATATTTTTCACGATCTGCCTTTACTGCATTCTGACTTAAAAAACAGCTTAAATCTCCCATAACTTTACTCTCCTTTTATTCTTACTGCATTCCTGCGATTTTTCCGAAACGTTCTGGCATTTCCCAGCTTTCAAAAGTAAACTCAAATTCATCTTCCAGGTATTCTCCGGTAGCATCAAATTTAGTTAATAGGCCGCCATTTAAGTTACAATCCTTTAATATAATGGTCTGTCTGCCTACGCTGGAGGTTGGATCTTCGTTGGTTACCTGGATATCAAAATAAACATCCTTTCCAGACTGCTGATACTTGTATAAAATATCACGGAAAATGCTGGTGTTATAATGGAAGGTAGCGGAACCAGTCCCCTTCATTCCAACCGTTTTGTTTCCTTTCATGGCCCGTCCTAAAATCGGGATTTCGGATTTTACCTTTTCAATTTTTGCCTCCAGCTTTAAAGCCTGCATAAAATTGTAACGCTCATTTTCAATTGTGATAAAACATTCTGCTTTCGCTGCGCTGATAGCGTCCCATGCGTTCATTGTAATATTGCTCATAATCCATTACCCCTTTCTTAAGATACAACGACTGTCATATATAAAATGCTCATACAGTTAACCGGCTGAACCGGGAAATTAACAACAACGGACCGTCTGCCTTCTCCCTTTTCAACAGTAATTGCTTCTGAATCAAGAGCCTCAATGGCCCGTAAGACCGCCAACTGTTTTCCGTATGTAACAATATCATTCCAAAGACTTACTCTTCCTGCTGCATCATTGGAGATTTTTCCAAGATAGCGGGTATTAAATAAGGAAGCGATGTCATTTCCAATCTGGTCCAAAATTCTGATAGTCTGGTTATTGGAGAAATCCTCTCCTTTTTCCGCAGTATAGGTAACCAGGGTATTTACATCAGTGAGAACCCTGATATCTGTTCCGACTCTGTGGAAAAGGAATTTTCCTTCTTTCATACCATTGGCAAGCTGAGTCTGTGTATAAGGGACCTTTACGCTGTACTCACCGTCATAGATTCTGTTCTCATTGGTTTTGTTGATTTCACAGGCAGCTTCTGCACCTGTTACCCAGTAAACAAGCCCGGATGCAGATTCCTCTGTTTCATTTTCCACAGAAATAATTCCTTCATGATCCGCCTTAGCATATTGATGTAACACAGTCTGGAATTTAATACCGGCTTCATCTCTTAGACGTTCTGTAAAGGCTGCAAACAGTGCTTTCACTTTATCATCGGTCGATGGGCAGCAAAGAACCTGGAAGGAAGTACTTTCAATCGTTTCAAGAAATGCTGCATAATCTTCTCCTGTTACATTGCTTCCATTGGTGCCTCCGACAAATGCACTGCCGGCTGTCTCGGCCAGAGACGCTTCCTTTTTAAAGGTGATATAGGAATTGTCCTTTAATTCAGATGCGGTTAAAACGGTCTGGGAATCTACCTCTCTGCCGTCAAATAATGTTTTCACATCAAATTTCTTTCCGTCATCTACATTTTTTGTAATGACAGTCATAAGGCTGTTGCCCCGATCTCCGGAATATTTGGCTGTTGCATAGTCATTAGAACCATAAGCGCCTCCATTTAAACGATAGAAGATTCCTTTTGTCATATTTCTGAAAAGTTCTCTGACTGGAAGCATGGCTTCATCATCTGAAGAAAAACCAAAGATCTCCTTTGCGTTCTTCTGAAATTCTTCTGAGGTCACCTCAAATACCTGTTTTTCCGGTCCCCAGGAAAGAATCATGGGAATCGCTGCTACTCCTCTGTTTCCTAAAGAAGCCCTGGCTGAAACGCTGTTTACGAAATTGATATACGCACCTGGAAACACCTTATTCTGAACTGTAAAATTTCCTCCACCTAACATACTTTCACCCTTCCTTTCATAAATCGATTCATAATTTCTTCTGCTTCTGACAGGGAATATAGCTTCCCATCTTCCAGCAAAGCGCATAAAAGATCACTCTGATTGCAATACCGTTCGGAGCAGACCAGCTGTTTTTTGGTATAACGTTCGCTGGCTGTCTGATTTGCTGCTTTTACTTGTTTTTTAGTCAAAACTGCACCTCTTTCAATTTAGTTCTATGTCTTCCATGGATTCTTCTGCCCTGGCAGATTTTAAGACATGTATATGATACTCTGTGAGGAAGTTTAAGTATTTTTCCTCATTTTTTGCTGTTCTCATGCTTCCCCTGATTAAAGAACCGTCGGCTGTTGTTATGTATTCTAAGTTGTCCATTAATGCATCCAGTACATTGTTTCTTTCTCTGAAAGCATCTTGGGACTCTTTGGGGTGATACATGATGGAAATGCTTATGTTTCGCAAATAGCGGTTTCCATTGACCGGCTTTTCTTCTGAATCCGTAATCCTTACCTCAAAATAAGGACTGAGCTCCCCCTCCCCCAAGGGGTCTGCTGAGACTTTTGTTTCTGGGAATAAGTCACCAAGCTTTTTCATAACTGCATCCAAAATTTCGTTGTACACGTATGCCCTCCTTTGCCATGCCGCCACCAGTTATTCGGGCCTTTTTTTCTCCATCTTCTTAAATTCATGTAGTCTTATTGTCTACATCGTCAGTAAAAAAAATTTCCTCTTTCTTTTTCAACGACGTAATCTTAAGAAGCTGGCACAAGCTTTTAATCTCTCCGGCCTTAAATTGGCTTTCATTGTTCATCTTCCGATGAAAACCATAGCTGGATAACCCCAGCTCCGCTGCTATCCACCCTTTTTTCAAACCGGATCGTTTGATCTCCTCTTTCAGCCGAACCGTATCCGTCATACCTGCCCTCCCTTGTTGTAGTCATTTTGTCTACACCATTATCATACTCCTATGTTTCACTTTTGTCAACAGACTTTCCGAAATTTGTTGAACTTTTATCTACAATGTGGTATAATATCATTATGGAGGTGATCCTATGGAAATAGGTCAGATCATTAAACGGAGGCGGGAGGAGCTTGGCATTTCCCAGGAGGAACTGGCGTTAAAGGCAGGCTACAAATCCCGCTCTTCCATTAATAAAATCGAGGTTGACGGCCGGGGGCTTCCCCAGTCAAAGATAGAGGCGATTGCAAAAGCATTAAAGACCACCCCCACTTATTTAATGGGCTGGGAGAATGATACTGCTTCTGCGTTCGATTATGTCAATAACTGTTTTGGTGTTGATGCCGGGGAGATGTTACAGAATTTCAACCGCATGAATGAAAAGGGTCAAAAAGAAGCGTTAAAGCGTGTCAGGGAAATGGTACACATACCTGAATACATCAAAGAGCCAAGTAATATAAGAACCATTCGTCCTAAGGACAAGTCTTATCTTTTACCCGTGGCCTCTCATGAAAGAACGGACATTGAAGTGACCGAAGACATGAAGAGACACGATGATGCATTTTTTGATGAATAAAATTAACTCGCTGGGGTGATTTATTTTGAATTATGAAGCATTGATTGAAGAAGCTGAATTAGTTGGAATTACGATTAAAGAAAGGCCGCTTAAGGCCAATGATGGTCGGATCAGGGGGGAGAAAATCCTGATCCGGCAGAATATGCCGGACTGCAAAAAGGCCTGCGTCCTGGCAGAGGAACTTGGACATTATTACACCACCGTAGGAGATATTTCAGATCAGTCTGAAGTTTCCAATCAGAAGCAGGAACGAACTGCAAGACTTTGGGCCTATAATAAGATGATTACCTTAGATAAACTGGTAGCGGCTAAGGATGCGGGATGCCGAAATGGTTATGAAATTGCTGAATATTTAGATGTAACCGAAGATTTTTTATATGAAGCCATTCATTGCTACCAGGCAAAGTACGGCAAGGGGTTCCAAAAGGACGATTACCTGATTCTTTTTGAACCATTTAATATTTATAAGTTAATGGATTGAAGCATGTTCTCTCTCCTCACAGGGTTTCGTTACATATACTATCCCGAGGTGATGTCTTTATGCAGTCCTGTGAACTTGTCTTGTTCATATCCTCTTTGGCGTGTTGCATTGCCAAAGATAAGACCGATGAGGAAATCGCACTGCTGAGCTGCATTTTTTCACAGCTTGGTGATACCCTGGGAACAATCTCCGCGCAGGAGGCGTTATGCTGCTGTGATGATGACGATGATGATAAAGATCCATGCTGTTGCGAAGATTAAGACCAGAGGCTTGTGTCGATAAGAACACGCCCAAAAAGAAGCTGTCACAAAATAAATAGTGATGGCAAGGAATACTTAAAATAATACAAATGACGCAAAAATACGCCTTGAAAAGGAACTTTCAAGACGTATTTTTTGTGAACTTCCTTAATACTTTTTGGTAATCAATAGCTCCACTGCCATTCGATCTCCCAAACGTCCGGTTTTTACCGATTCCTCTGCATCCACGCAAAGATCAACATAGGAAAGTATATCTTCCTTGGAAAATGATCTTGCCTGAGGCATCAGCTTTCCTGCTGCAAAGGGAGGAATCTTAAGCTTGGAAGCAATACCGGCTTTATCCATCCCTTTTCCCATCAGCTCCTTTACCTGTAGTAACTGATTGAACTGTCTTGCAATGAGAAACAAAATCCTCATAGGAGGCTCTTTTAAGGTCAGCAGATCCTCATATAAATCCATAGCTTTTCTTGTCTGTCTGTTTACAATGGCAGCCACCATATCAAAAATCTTATTGGTGACCCGCTCGGTACAAATCGTCTCCACATCTCGCGCCTCGATGACCTCACGTCCTAAGGTATAGCTGATCAGCTTTTCTAATTCCATCTTGATATTTTCCATATCATCTCCGGTTTTATGAAGAAACAATTCCATGGTATTTCCAGTGATTTTTTTTCCTTCTCTGGCAAGAAGGGTGCCAGCCCATTTGGCAAGCTGATTTAAATCCTGACGCTCCATTTCACAGGCATATCCGATTTCCTTCACCTTTTTAAACATCTTGCTCCGCTTGTCCACCTCTGATTCCACAAAAATAATACAGGTGGTTTCTGGAACCTGAGGCAGATAAGTAGTCAGTTCCTCTGACGGACTTTTGAAAAATCCGCTGTCCTCAACAAGAATCAACCGCTTATCCGCGAAAAACGGCATGGTGTCTGACAAGCTGATAAGCTCCCTCACATCAATTCCTTTTCCTTCAAACTGGTTGAAATTAACGGTATCGCCTTGTGTAATGGAAGCCTTCAGCTGATTTTTATAGCTGTTCTTTAAAAATACTTCTTCCCCATATAATAAATAAACCGATTTAAAGCGGTTTTCTTTTATATCCTGAGCTAACGTCTGCATGGTATATCCTCTCTTCTTTCCTTCTATTATTATACCCATAGAATCACTCCTCGTCAACGAAGCCGGAAAAATGAATGTCTTGTCCGTCAGTCCACAGACGAATCGCACCGCTTTTGGCTGTTTCAAATACACGGACCCGCCTCTCTTCCAATCGATCCATTACTTCCTGATGAGGATGTCCATACGTATTATTTTCCCCATAGGAGATGACTGCCCAACTGGGAGAAACCACATCAAGAAATGCCCCGCAGGACGAATATTTAGAGCCATGGTGAGCGGTTTTCAGCACATTGATCTGAGATAACTGACTCCTGTAACGCTCCAGAAGCTGCATCTCTCCTTTTTCTCCCATATCTCCGGTAAATAACATATGACAATCTCCAAAGTCCATTTTGAGAACTTCAGACTGTTCATTTACATTATCAGGAGTATCCTTAATTTCTGGATAAAGGCATGAAATCTCTAAGCCTTCCACTTGAAATGTCTCTCCGGCAGCTAAATATCTTACTTTCGTTCCTCTCCTGTTTGCCAGTGACTCAAGGTTTTGTATTGCTTCATCTTCTTTGCCGTGGTAAGGAAGCAGGATGGTTTTTATGGATACGTCTTTGCTTTCTTCCAGCAGAAAACGAACACCACTGATATGATCTAGATCTCCATGGCTGACAAAGGCATAGTCAATGGCTGGAACCCCCAGGTTTTTAAGGCACGGCTCCAGGGTATATTGACCAAGAGCCTTTTTTGATGAACTTCCCCCATCTATGAGCACGGAAGAGGTTCCGGTGCGAAGAAGAATTCCATCTCCCTGCCCTACGTCCAGGAAAGTAGCTTCCAATCCATTTACGGGCGCTGGTTTAAAGAACAGGATACTGCTTCCATAGATAAAGAATAAAAGCAACAGGCGTATTGAGGTAGAATGAAACCCTGGTTTTTCTTCCTTCTTCCCAGGATTTGTATTCGTTGTGATAGAAAAGAGAATAAAAAGAGCTGATAAAAAGAAAAGATAGGCTAGAATCCGCTTAGAATCTGGTCTTCCAAAGGTCAGATTATAATAGGGAAGCTTTTCCATACATCTGCAAGCAAACTCATAGAAAATAAGAATGTAATTTCCCAGACCTGCTGCCGCTGTTCCAAGAATCGGACAGATACTGCCAATAAATATGACAGCCAAACCAGAATATACCACCGCATCCATAAGAGGTATGGCTATAAAATTTAGTAAGATCCCGTAAAGGGGCAGCTGATAGAAATGATAAAGAATAACCGGAAGCGTGGCTAACTGTATGGCAATGGATGTGGCTATCCCCTTCACAAGTGGTCTGTCATCCCCCACCCACTTTACCATCATTGGCATGATTCCTCCAATGGCAAACACGGCACCAAAGGATAACTGCACACCTCCCTGCATCAGGATTAGTGGAGATTGAAGCCCTAAAAGAAGGAGGGCTAAGGCTGCGGAACAAAGAAGATCATAAGTCCTTCCAAGATAGGAGGCTAAAAATGCTATGACCATCATAATTACGGCTCTTAAAACAGACGGTGAACCTCCGGTCAGGATTCCATAAAGAATGACTGCCACAGAACTGACCCCACCTGCAAAACCATAGGATAGTCCAGTTTTTCTAAGTATCCGGTAAAAGAAAAGTCCGATTACCGACATATGCATTCCGCTGATAGCTAAAAGATGGGCAATGCCATTCTTCTGATAAAGATCATTGATCTCCTTTGGTATTCCTTCCTTATCACCAATGACAGCGGCTACAAAGATTCCGGCTTCCTTTTCCCCTGTGAGCCTGTAAAATATCCCTATAATCCACAGCTTAACCTGACGGATTCCTTCAAGAACAGGATCCTTCCGGCTATCCAGGATGAAAATTCCTTCGCCATATAGCTTCATATCCAGGTCCATTACCTGATAGAAGGATTTAGAATCAAACTCACCTGGATTTCTGGCTCTGGAAAAAAGTTCTCCCTCACCTCGAATCAAGACCTTCTGCCCCACTAAAAGTGTCTGAAGACCAGCGGAATTGCCACGTTTCTCCCGCTCAGAGATATCCTTTACCGTCACCATAAGGCCATTCACGGATAAGCCCTCACCGCTTCGTTCCCCTTTATCTCCCAGCTTCCAGACCTGATTGTCCTTACATATGATCTTTAAAGTTCCATCTTTTTCTTCCAGAGTTGTAATTTTTCCCTCTGCTTCCACAAATGCCTTCGAAAGGCTTTTGGCGCATTCCTCTCTCCTTGTCCAGTCTCTGTCATATTTGCAAGTCCAAGCCATACCCAGATAGAAAAAAATGAGAGGCACAAACACCCAACGGGTATCTTTGCCTCTCCAATAACCATAAAGAATCATTCCGGCAGCAAAAAAAGCCGGAATCAAAAGCCATGATGTCAGAGCCAGCAAAGCGGCAGTCTCTCCAAGTACAAATCCCCCTGCAATCAGACATAATGGGCGTTTTATTGTTGTTTTCCTCCTGTTTCGGTTTCTGTTTCTCCCTCTTTCTCTGTTCCTGCATTCTCCGCGTTATAATCAAGGTTACGCTCAAACAGCTGATTTAAGGAAATGGAATCCCGGAACATAAATTCCTGAGAGCCATTTACCGTAATCTGCACCTTGTTTATAGAGGTCACAGCAGCCAGAGAGTTTACGATGGAGTAAATCGGAATGTACTCTTTTACTTCCAGAGTATTATTTAAAAATGTGGAATCAAAATTGATATAACAAACATTATCGTTTACAGATACATTTAACAGCTTTGTTTCTTTGGGCAGCGTGGGATTCATTCCCACACGGCTGGGGCCGGCAATGAGCTGTTCTACAATCAGCTTCTCCAAAGAGGTATTCACGCTGTGGACCACCTCTCTCGTCTCCCTTTCCAGCTTATCCCCTGTGCTATTTGCAAAATACAGCACAAGCTCTGTCTTTTCATAGGAGTTCACGTTGCTGATGTTATCAATAAAATCTGAATTGGCCATGGGCCTTACTGGACTTCCTGCGCTATCCATAAGGGGCTGATCTGCGGTGTAGACTGCAACATAATCTACTCCCTTGATCTGGGTCAGTGTCCTTACCAGGGACGCTCTGCAAAGGATCTCCCTGGTGCTGTTCATCATGGAATAATTGTTGTCAAAATACAGATAGAGGACCTTATCCTCCAGCTTGTATTTTTCAAATCCTACCTTGTCCGGAACAGCGGCCTGACGGTCCAAATCCTTTGGTACCGTTTTTAACTGTTCCATGAGTTTTACGATTTCCCAATCTAACTGGGTATCATCACTTTCAGACGTTTTTTCAGGCATGGTATAATCCTGAGGCTCCAGTCTCGTCATTGCCGAATTTAAGTAATAAATCTTATATACGTTACCAGTTGTATCTCCTCCTATATCCCTTCTTCCCTTGCATCCTGTCAAGAAGAGAAGGCAGACCAGGAGGAGAAATACCATAAATTTTTGTTTCTTCATATGACTCCTCCTGTTTCTATGAAATATAGGTAAGAGGAATTCGCACCGTAAAGGTTGTTCCCTCTCCGTCCTTGCTTTGAAGCTTTAAGGCTCCCTGGTGCATTAATATAATCTTCTTTGTAATAGAAAGGCCAAGGCCGGTTCCGCCGGTTTCTCTGGATCTCGCTTTATCTACCCGGTAGAACCGTTCAAATACATGCTCCTGAAATTCCTCCGGGATACCAATGCCGGAGTCAGCCACCTTAACATAGAAAAACTTGTGGTCTGCATCCAAGGTTACACGAACCCAGCCGCTTTCAATATTATACTTAATAGCATTTTCCACAAGATTACTGAGAGCCAGGGACAGCTTCATCTCATCTACATCAGCCGTCACCTCTCGGATGCTCTCAAAAATCAGCTCCACATTTCGTTTTCCTGCAATGGGTCTCAGCCTTTTTAAGATCAGCTCCAAAAGCCCATTGATATTCACCTGGGCGATGTTTAAATTGCCCCCAGATGTCTTATCCATTCGAACAAGAGCCAGCAGGTCGTCGATAATCTTGCTTTCCCGCTCGATTTCCACAGAAATATCACCCATGAATTCCCTGTAAAGCTCCACCGGAGCATCCTCCATCCCTATGAGAGAATCTGCAAGCACCCGAATGGAGGTAATAGGCGTTTTAAGCTCATGGGAAACGTTAGATACAAATTCTTCCCTGGACTGGTCCACTGCTTTTAGCTTCTTTAAAGTCTGATTGATGGAATCTGTAATTTCCATGGTCTCTTTGTATGCATGAGAGCTGATTGGCTCATCCATATTTCCTTCGGAAGCACGATTTAACAGACGTTGAAGGTCTCTAAATGGCTTCATGACCAGCTTAGCCAAAATGACCGCTATAATGGCCAGAATGGATATAATCATTATATTCAGTAAGGATCCTTTTTCCGATACCTGGGAAACCCGGTTAAGAAGATCTTCCGTGGAAGCAGTTACTATCATGACACCGTCAATCTCTTTATCCTGACTGTTGGAATAGATTGGAATGGTAAGAGCAGAATATCGCTTTTCAGAATTGTATTTATTGCTGTTTTCCCCTCCAAAGCACCGAATCACCTCTTCTGACACATTTATCTTACCAAGAGATAAGGAAAATGTATCTCCAATGATCCGAAAGCTCCGGTTTACAATCACGATTCTTCCATTAAACATATCTGCTTTCACAGACATCTCATTATCCAGGAGAGGATCCTTTGGTTCCGAGGTAAGATATCCGCTCCTGGTCATCTTATTGCTTAATATCCAGCACTGGTTTTGAATATCCTGCATTCTGGAATCAATGAGATTCTGCTTATAAGAGCCCAGCATCACCGGACTCTGAATAAATACAGGTATACTGCCAATGAGCAAAAAAGCAAGAATTAAGGTGGCTCTCAGGCTAATGGTGTGTTTCATCTTAAAAAACTTTAACGGAAACATCGTCCCGCACCTCCTACATGATCTCCTGTCATAGTTCCAGCTTTTTTGTACAGGTGATAGCAAGAGCACCAGGGCCAATATGGCAGGAAATGCTTAAGGATAAATGATCCACATAAATCTCACCGGTCTCTGGAAATATTTCTTCCAGCTCCTGTTTAAATTCCAGGGCAGCTGCTTCATTATGGGAATGAACTACAGCTATACTGGTACGAATCCCTTTGGGGTCTGAAAAGCGTTCTTCCATATCCTTTTTGGCAGCGGCAATCATCATGCTCTTAGCCTGCTTTGTGGTTCTTGCCTTTGCAAAGGCATCCAGCTTCTCTCCCTGAATGGTAAGAACTGGCTTGATTCTAAGAAAGGAACCAAGAAGGGCGGCTGCCGGGGTGATTCTTCCACCCTTTTTTAAATATTCCAGGGTATCCAGAGTAATATAGATAGTGGAATCCATCTTCGTTTCTTCCAGTTTTTCTTTAATGGCACTGCCGCTCATACCTGCATCTGCCATTCTTTTTGCCTCCAGGGCTGACTCTCTTAATGTAACGGAGATTCTCTGGTTGTTGACTACAAACACCTTGCCCTCGTAATCTTCCGCAAGCATCATAGCAGTCTGGCAGGAGCTGCTTAAACCGCTTGACATGGGAATGTGAACCACTTCATCGTGGTCTTCCAGAAGCTTATTCCAGACATCCATAAGGTCTGCAGGAGACGGCTGTGAGGTGGAAATATCCACTCCCTCCTCCAGCTTTTCATAAAATTCATCTTGAGTTAATGTGATATCTTCATAATATGTCTCTCCGCCCATCATAAAAGGCATTGGTATCACATGAATTCCAGCTTCCTCTCCCTGCTTTTGGGTGATTCCGCTGTTGCTGTCAGTTAATATTGCTACTTTCATTTCCGTTCTCCTTTATTCCTCTAACTCAGCTTCTGCCCCTGTATCCTTAACAGAGGTATAAAGCTGATAATACATGCCCTGTTTGGCAAGAAGCTCTTCGTGGCTTCCTTCTTCTATGATTCTGCTGTCTGACAGAACCAGGATCCTGTCAGCATTCTGTATGGTCGTAAGACGATGGGCAATGGTAAGAGTGGTACGTCCTGAGGACAAACGCTCCAGGGACTGAGATACCAGGTGCTCACTTTCATTATCCAGAGCTGAAGTAGCCTCATCAAGAATCAGTACCGGAGGATTCTTTAAAAATACTCTGGCAATGCTGATTCTCTGCTTCTGTCCTCCAGAGAGCTTAACCCCTCGTTCTCCTACGTAAGTATCATAACCATCTTTTAAGCCCAGAATGAACTCATGAGCTCCGGCAAGCTTCGCTGCCTCATACACGGCTTCCCTGGACGCACCTGGGTGACCGTATTCAATATTTTCAAAAACAGTACCGGAGAACAGGTATACATCCTGCTGGACCACACCTACAGCATTACGCAGACTCTCCAGCGTCACTGTTTTTATCTCCTGACCGTCAATCCATATGCTTCCTTCTGTTGGATCATAAAAGCGGGGAAGGAGGTTGCATAATGTTGTCTTTCCACCGCCGGAAGGGCCAACCAAAGCGACCTTTTCTCCTGGTCTAATGGACAGATTAATATGGCTCAGCACCGGATTGTGGTCATCGGGATATTCAAAGGAGACATTTTTAAATTCAATGCTGCCCTTTACGTCATGAAGAGGAACAGCTCCTTCCTCATCAAAAATGTCCACATCTGCATCCATTAACTCCATGAACCGCTCAATACCTGTCATACCTCTCTGGAACTGCTCCGCAAACTCAATGATTCTTCGTATAGTGGAAAGAAGAGCGGTCACGTAAAGAGTATAAGCCACTAAATCTCCCGGTTCAATCAGGCCCTTGATCATAAAAAGACCGCCTGCTACAATGACTACCACATACATCAGGCCGTCAAACATGCGAATGGTATTCTGGAATGCAGCCATGTATTTGTAGGTTTTCCTTTTGATTTTAAGAAACTCCATATTGTCCTGGGTAAACTTTTCTATCTCAATCTTTTCGTTGGCAAATGCCCGGACTACCCGGTTGCCTAGAAGACTGTCTTCAATTCTTGCATTCAACTCACCAATATGATTTCTCTGATGTTTAAAGGCCCGTTTTACCTGAAGATTAAAGTAGATACAGGAAGCCCCCATGACTGGAATCAGGACGAAAATAAGTACAGTCAGCGGCAGGTTAATTCTTGATAAAATAATAAACGATACCACTGTCTTTAAAAATGCAATGAAAAACTCTTCCGGACAATGGTGGGAAAACTCTGTTACTTCAAATAAGTCACTGGTGATTCTGGACATGATCTGTCCGATTTTCGTATTATTAAAATAGTTATCTGATAGCTTCTGCAAATGGGAAAAGGCATCCTGCCTCATGTCCGTTTCAATGGCGGCTCCCATCACATGACCCGTATATGCCATATAAAAGCTGGCCAATCCATCAATGATTCTAAGTCCAAAATAAACGAGGCCAATGGTCACAATGGTCTTAGCAGATAAAGAAGCCAGATCCCGAAGTCCCTGATTTGTAATGTAACGTAAAATAAGCGGTAATACCATCTCGCAGATGGTTGTCAGTGATGCACAGAACAAGTCCATAATCATCACTTTCGTGTATTTCTTATAGTAAGGCACAAAGCGTTTCAGCAATACGCCTGTCTTCATCTCTTTTTCTTTCATATAATCCTCTACTCTGTAATTCGAATGCTATTAATCAGTTTCAAAGCCCAATCCTTTTCTCCCGGGCTTCTGCTGATTATATTTATGTTCATGCGTTGATCCCCGTAAATTACCTGGGCTGACACCCCATAGAGAATTTCTCCCTTTTTATCCTCCGGTTCATAAAATGCAGCACGGGCTCTTGCTTCCCCCACTTTAAAATCCATGAGTTCTTCTACCGTCCCCTGTTCAAACCACTGCTTTTTAAATTCCGCCTCCCGTCCCTCAAAGACGGCAGCATAAATATAATAATCATGTCCCCCATACTTAGGACCATCATAATAATGATCCATGATTCCCTGATCCACTTCATCGTATAAGAAATTTCCAGGCAGTCCAAAGGTCATGTTTCCAATCTTACGGTAAACCATATGCTTCCTGCATCCAATGGAATCCTCAGACAGAAGTACAGCATCCGTAACCTCCACCGGCGTATGGTGATCAAGGCTGCATACCTCTAAATATTCCTCTTTGGGAAATGGAATTTTATCGTCCATGGATCTGGCTGTTTCCAGAAGCTTTATAATCTCACGGTTAATCTGTTTATCCAGCCTGCTGCGCTCAGAAGGCATGAAATAACAAAACTGGTTAAGCAGTACCAGTGCACTGTTTCGATAGAACCAGGCATCCTTTTCTATTTCGTTCCACACAAAAAAGTCTCTGGCAAATGCAACGCTTAGGCCGGAGTTTGCCATGCCTTTTAATTCCTTGAATGAAAATGCCCGGATATGGGTAATCAGCTTTTCTTCCTGTCTCTCCGGTATGTAATAGACCGCAGGCCAGCAAAACATATATTCTTCGTTTTCATTCCAGCCGGATACAAGATCCACCAGATCCGAAAACCACTGATAGAAATATTTCTGGCGCATGGCAAGAAAATCTCTTTTCACAAAATACCCCGTACGGTCCTCAACCTTAAGCTTAAGTTTTTCTTTCCCTGCAAGCCGCTCCAGAAATTCTATGACAGCAACATGAAAGCCTGGTCCGGCAATATTCGTCTGGCTTTCTCCCTGCAGCTTATTCTTGTTCCATTGAAACCAGATGAAACCTTCCGGACAGAGCTGGACCAGCAAAAAACCTTCCATCCGATAGCAATGATACCCCATTTCCTTTATCAGGCTTTTCGTCATTCGCTCCGCATTTTGGGCATTCCAGTTCACCCCGGAAAATATTTTTTTCTTTGGTTCCAAAGTAAATCTGATACGAATACTCATCTGAAACCCTTCCTAACATATCTTTATCTATTCTATCGTATTTCTGTTAGAAATGGAAGCCCAAAACGAGTTTGGACAGATATAAATTTCCAGGCAGTGAAAGGAGGGCTCTCCAGATTCCCCCTGGAAAGCCCTCTGTTTTACTATGCTTTATTTTACAAGCAATGATTTTCCTGTCATCTCCTCTGGCTGCTTCATTCCCAAAAGCTCAATGAGAGTCGGAGCAATATCTGCAAGGCATCCGCCTTCTCTCAGCTTATAAGAAGAATCCGCATTTACCAAAATGAATGGAACTGGATTTGTAGTATGAGCGGTAAATGGTTCTCCTGTCTCATAATCCAGAAGCTGCTCTGCATTTCCATGGTCCGCGCAGATAAATAATACGCCGCCAGTTTCTTTAATGGCATCAACCGTCTCGCCAACGCATGCATCCACGGTTTCGATGGCCTTAATAGCAGCAGCCTCAATTCCTGTATGACCAACCATATCAGGATTTGCAAAGTTCACAATGATTACATCGTATTTACCGGAACGAATGGCGCCTGTAAGCTTTTCACAGACAACAGGAGCGCTCATCTCAGGCTGTAAATCATAGGTAGCAACCTTTGGTGACGGAACTAAAATACGGTCTTCTCCTTCGTTTGGCTCTTCTACGCCGCCATTAAAGAAGAAGGTTACATGGGCATATTTCTCAGTCTCTGCAATTCTAGCCTGAGTCATATGATTGTCAGCAAGGAATTGTCCAAAGGTATTGGTAATGGATTCCTTCTTAAATGCCACCAGCTTATTTTTAATGGTCTCATCATAGTTGGTGAAGCAGACAAAGGTCAGATGGAGGCGCTTCTCTCTTTCAAATCCTTTAAATTCGTCGTCACAGAAAGCTCTTGTCAGCTCTCTTGCACGGTCAGGGCGGAAGTTAAAGAAGATTACAGAATCATGGTCTGATACCACTGCCAGCGGCTTTCCACCCTCTGTTACTACAAGGGGCTCAACAAATTCATCGTAAACTTCCTTATCATAAGATGCCTGGATTCCAGCTACTGCAGATTCAGCATAGTTTCCTTCTCCCTTCGTGAGCGCACGGTAGGCACGTTCTACACGGTCCCAGCGGTTATCACGGTCCATGGCGTAATAACGTCCGGATACAGATGCTACTTTGCCTACTCCTAGCTCTTTCATCTTCGCTTCCAGTGCCTCTACAAAGCCTTTTCCGGAAGCAGGAGGAGTATCACGGCCATCTAAGAAGCAGTGTACATAAACTTTTTCAAGTCCGCTTCTTTTTGCAAGCTCCAGTAAGCCGTAGATGTGGGTATTATGACTGTGTACACCACCGTCTGATACCAGTCCCCACATATGAAGAGCGGAGTTATTCTTTTTACAGTTTTCAACTGCCTGTAAAAATTCCTTTATTTCAAAGAAATCGCCGTCTGCAATGGATTTTGTTATTCTTGTCAGCTCCTGGTATACGATGCGTCCGGCACCCATATTTAAATGTCCTACCTCTGAGTTGCCCATCTGTCCTTCGGGAAGTCCAACAGAAAGACCGCTTGCATATCCTTTTACATAAGGACACTGGCTCATTAACTGGTCCATGATGGGAGTTCTTGCTTCACAGACAGCATTATGGTCACAGTTATCATTTAATCCATAACCATCAAGTATCATTAATACAACTGGTTTTTTGCTCATAACTAGTTTCTCCTTTTCATTATGCTTTCACAAAACAGATGTTGAGAAAAAAACTGCCGACTCATGGCATGATCATATGGAGTCGGCAGCATTCTTTATTTGTTATAATTAACAATGGAACCAAACTCAGGCTTTAAGGAAGCCCCTCCAACCAAACCGCCGTCAATGTCAGGCTGTGCAAACAGCTCAGGTGCGCTGGCTGCAGATACGGAACCGCCATACTGAATGCGAATGGCAGCAGCGGTTGCTTCGTCATAGATTTCACCGATGCAGACACGGATAGCACTGCAGACCTCCTGAGCCTGCTCAGTCGTTGCTACCTTGCCGGTACCAATGGCCCAGATTGGCTCATAAGCGATGACTGCTTCTTTTGCCTGATCTGCGGTTACATTTAAAAATGCAATCTTGATCTGCTGGCGGATCCAGTCAAGTGTAATGCCCTGCTCTCTCTGAGTTAAGGATTCTCCGCAGCATACGATTGGGGTAATGCCGTATTCAAATGCCTTTAATACTTTTTTATTCACAGTCTCATCGGATTCTGCAAAATATTCTCTTCGCTCGGAATGGCCGATTACCACGTATTTAACCCCTGCATCCTTTAACATGGCAGGAGAGATCTCACCGGTATAAGCCCCCTTATCCTCATAATACATGTTTTCAGCACCAATATTAATATTGGAACCCTTTGCTGCTTCCATGGCCGGAATGATATCAATGGCCGGCACACAGAAAATAACATCCACCTCGTCGTTTGCTACCAGAGGTTTCAATGTATTTACAAGCTCAACCGCCTCGGTTGGCGTCATATTCATCTTCCAGTTTCCTGCTATGATTTTTTTTCTAGACATACGATTACCCTTCCTTTTTCTACACTCAAAGCCCGGACGCTCACCGCCCGGGCCGGTATCTTTTCTTATTTGTTGTCAGCTGCTGCTACGCCTGGCAGTTCTTTTCCTTCCAGGAACTCTAAGGATGCACCGCCACCAGTAGAGATATGAGTCATCTTATCTGCAAATCCAAGTCTCTTCACTGCATTTACAGAATCACCACCGCCGATTACGGTAGTTGCATCGCTGAGTGCTGCAACAGCACGGCACACCTCTAAAGTACCTTCTGCGAAATTGGAGAACTCGAAAACGCCCATCGGTCCGTTCCATACAACGGTCTTTGCGCCTGCTAAAGCGTCTTTAAAAAGTTCGATGGACTTTGGTCCGATATCAAAGCCTGACCAGCCTGCTTCAATGGTCTCAACCACTTTTCTTTCTGTATCGTTAGAGAATTCCTTACCAATTACGTTATCAACCGGAAGAAGAAGCTTCACGCCTTTTTCTTTCGCTTTTTCAATCATCTCTAATGCATAATCAAGCTTATCTTCTTCACATAAAGAATTGCCGATTTCTTTGCCCTGAGCTTTTGCAAAGGTATAAGCCATACCGCCGCCGATGATTAAGGTATCAACCTTATCAAGCAGGTTATTAATTACGTTGATCTTATCAGAAACCTTAGCTCCTCCCAGGATAGCCACGAAAGGACGTACCGGATTCTCAACTGCCTGACCTAAGAACTTGATCTCTTTTTCCATCAGGTAACCAACTACATTGGTAGATGTATACTTTGTTACCCCTACGTTAGAGCAGTGAGCTCTGTGAGCGGTACCAAATGCATCGTTAACAAAAATGCCGTCGCTGAGCGCTGCAAGCTCTTTTGCATAAGCTTCTGCATTCTCGTCTTTGCCGTATTTTGTCTCTTCCACTCTGTAACGGGTATTCTGAAGTAAAAGAACTTCACCGTCCTTTAATTCAGCAGCGACCTTCTGTGTCTCAGGTCCTGTTACCTGTGGATCGTTTACGAATTTAACTGTCACGCCAAGTCTCTCGCTTAATGCAGGAGCTACTGGCTCTAATGAAAGCTCTGGAAGTGGCTCGCCCTTTGGCTTCCCTAAATGAGAGCAGAGAATGACTCTTGCGCCCTGGTCTAATAACTTCTTTATGGTCGGAATGGCTCCGTCAATACGATTAAAGTTCTGGATCACTCCATCCTTTAACGGTACATTAAAATCGCAACGAACTAATACTTTCTTTCCCTGTAATCCGGATAAATCGTCAACTGTTTTCTTATTAAGCATGCTAATAATGCTCCTTTCCATTATGGTGTATACAATATAATTACAAAATAATAAAAGGGCCCGGTCCTCAACGACCGGACCCTTCTTGGATCATTAGCCTAATTCAGCAAAGTACTTAATTGTACGAACCATCTGGCTTGTATAGGAATTCTCGTTGTCATACCAGGAAACAACCTGTACCTGATATAAATCATCACCGATCTTGGAAACCATTGTCTGTGTGGAATCAAACAGAGAACCGAATCTTGTACCGATAACATCAGAAGATACGATCTCGTCTTCGTTGTAGCCAAAGGACTCGCTTGCTGCTGCCTTCATAGCTGCATTGATTCCGTCTTTTGTTACATCTGCGCCCTTAACAACTGCTGTTAAGATTGTAGTGGAACCTGTAGGAACCGGAACACGCTGAGCGGAACCGATTAACTTGCCGTTTAACTCAGGAATAACTAAACCGATTGCTTTTGCAGCACCAGTAGAGTTAGGAACGATGTTTGCAGCTCCTGCTCTTGCTCTTCTTAAGTCGCCTTTTCTATGAGGTCCGTCAAGGATCATCTGATCACCAGTGTAAGCATGAATGGTGCTCATGATACCAGACTGGATCTGTGCATAATCGTTAAGAGCCTTAGCCATAGGTGCTAAGCAGTTTGTTGTACAGGAAGCAGCAGAGATGATCTTGTCATCAGCTGTTAATACGTTCTCATTTACGCTGTAAACGATGGTAGGAAGATCGTTGCCTGCTGGAGCAGAGATAACAACTTTCTTAGCGCCTGCATCGATATGAGCCTGAGACTGTGCTTTAGAGCAGTAGAAACCGGTACACTCTAAAACTACATCTACACCAATTTTACCCCAAGGAAGGTTTGCAGCATCTTTCTCAGCGTAAATTTTAATGTTCTTACCATCAACAGTGATAGAATCTTCAGAAGCTTCAACTGTATGAGCATTCTCGCCGTAGTATCCAGCGTATCCACCCTGTGCAGTGTCATATTTTAATAAATGTGCTAACATCTTTGGATCTGTTAAATCGTTGATTGCTACTACTTCATAGCCTTCTGCGCCAAACATCTGTCTGAAAGCAAGACGGCCAATACGTCCGAAACCATTAATTGCAACTTTTACTGCCATAATTCAATTCCTCCTAAGAATAAAATTAATGTGATTGTTAAATAATAATCAACTACCTTTTATTTTACCTAATATCCCAATAAATAGCAAGTCCTTTTTTTATTTTTCTCTTTTCCTCAAGTGCTGTTTGTTATCTTCCCAAATAGAGGAAAAAGCCTTGTAAAAAGATCATTTATCCCCATAAGTGATGGATAAATATGATAAAAAGACTTATCTTATCCTATTATAATTCTGCTTTTCTTAATTATACATATTATTATGAAAACACATATTTTTTATTCCTTTAGCCTAACTATTATTTTCTTTTGATTTTTGCGATATTTGTAAACTTTTGTCTTAATTTATATAAAACAGACGGTTCTGTCCGTTGCTTTTCTACCCTTATTTGATTATAATTAATTTACTTTTGAAAGGAGACCTTCATGCTGCCAGATTATCATTTTCATACTATTTTTTCAGGAGACTCCGAAACACCAGTGAGGGAACAGCTTAATCAGGCTATTTCACTTGGAATGAAATCACTTTGTGTTACAGACCATCATGATTATGATGTGGATTCCCCCATAGATTTTACCCTTGATTTAGACCGGTACTTTGAAACCATGATCCAGTTAAAAGAGGAATATAAAAACAAGCTGGAGCTTCGCATTGGCATCGAGCTTGGGCTCCAGACTCATTTGGAAGAATATTTTAAAAATCTGCTGTCAACCTATCCTTTTGATTTTGTCATCGGCTCCACCCATTTCATCAACCGAAAGGACGCGGTCTATCCCGAATTTTTCCAGGGAAGAACAGAGGAAGAAGCATATCTTCACTATTTCCAGGTCACACTGGATAATGTAAAGAATTTAAGTACGTTTGACGTGGCAGGGCATTTGGATTATATTGTTCGATATGGACCTAATAAGGCTGATTTTTATAACTATGATACGTATCAGGATCTTTTTGATGAGATTTTAAAAGCCATCATTAAAAAAGGCAGAGGAATTGAATGCAATACAGCCGGATACCGGAAAGGAATCAACCAGCCAAATCCAGGACCGGAAATTATAAAGCGCTACCGGGAGCTGGGGGGAGAAATTATAACCATCGGATCGGACGCACATATTCCGGAGGATTTAGGAGCAGATTTTCACAGGGCAAAAGAGCTTCTGCGTTCTGCCGGATTCACCTATTACACGGAATTTAAAGAACGCAGGCCGGAATTTAAGCCTTTATAAACATACGAGAACCAGAATTGGAGAAAAATTATGAATGTATTTGACATCGTTGGTCCTGTTATGATCGGCCCTTCCAGCTCCCATACTGCGGGTGCTGCCAGGATCGGAAAAACAGCCGCTATGCTTTTAGGCGCCCCCATTGCCAAAGCGGATATCCTGTTTCACGGCTCTTTTGCTAAAACCTACAGGGGACACGGTACGGATAAAGCCATCGTCGGCGGTATTTTAAAACTGGATCCCTGGGATCCGGGAATCAGAACCAGCATAGAAACCGCAGAAAAAATGGGCATTGAAATCATGTTTCGGACCGGAACCATTGAAAATGCCCACCCAAACACAGCCCTGATTACCCTGACCTCGGAGAAAGGAAAGACCATATCCGTACAGGGGGCTTCCATTGGAGGAGGCAACATTGTCATCACCAAGGTAAATGATATGGAGGTTTATTTTACCGGGCAGAAGACAACCTTAATCGTCATGCACCAGGATGTTCCCGGAATCATTGCTCACGTAACCAACCTGGTGGCAGCAGGAAATGCCAACATCTGCAATTTCCGCTTAAACCGGGAAGAAAAAGGAGGCCTGGCCATTATGACCCTTGAAATGGACTCTGATTTCGATAGTTCCCTGGTCAAACAGGTGAAAGCCATTCCTTTTGTATATAATACCATACTGTTAAAATTAAATTAATCTCTGCTACTTTAATAAACCTAACAGGGACACAGTCATTTAGGAGAAACTCATGAAACTGAAATACAACTCTGTGGAAGAACTGGTTAACGCCGCACTCTCTTCCAACCAAAAAATATCACAAATCGTACTTACAGAACAGGCGGAGGATATGGAGCTTTCCGAGGAAACCGTCTATGAGACCATGGAAAAAAGCTTTGATGTCATGAGGCAGTCCGTTGAAAATGGAATGGATGCTGATCTTCGCTCTCCCAGCGGATTATCGGGAGGAGCTGCTGCTAAACTTAAAAAAGCAGTGGATGAAGGCCGGAATCATTATGGTCATCTCCTTGGAAATGCCATCAGTATGGCTCTTGCCGTAACAGAATACAACTCCTGTATGGGACAGATTGTGGCTGCACCAACTGCCGGTTCCTGCGGTGTCATACCAGCGGCTCTGATTTCTGTTCTGGAGGAATATAAGCTTCCAAAACGTGATATTGTCATGGGATTATTCACTGCCTCTGCCATTGGTATGGTCATTGCCAAATGTGCCAGCATAGCAGGTGCGGAAGGAGGCTGTCAGGCTGAGGTAGGCTCTGCATCAGCCATGGCTGCGGCTGCCCTGACAGAGATTTTCGACGGAACACCGGAGATGGTTTCCGACAGCTGTGCCATTGCTTTGAAAAACACCATGGGACTTGTCTGTGACCCGGTGGCTGGACTGGTAGAGGTTCCATGCATTAAACGAAATGCCATGGGAGTCGCCAATGCCTTTACCGCCTCTGAGCTGGCGCTGGCCGGAATTAAAAGCGTAATTCCAGCCGATGAAGTTATCATGGCTATGAAAAAGGTAGGAGACCAAATGTCACCGTCTCTTAGGGAAACGGCAGAAGGTGGTCTTGCTGCCACTCCTACTGGATGCAGACTTTGTAAAAAGATTTTTGGTTAATTGCTATTAATACAATACAAAAAAGCCTGCTGGAAAGAAATTTTTGAACTTACATCCAACAAGTTAATTTTAAGTCTAACTTGTGGTGGTACAGCTCAAATTCCTTATTTCAGCAGGCTTTTATCATATATCTTTCTCTTTTATCTCTAATCCTTTATTTCTAATACTTTATTTCTTATCTTTTATTACTTATCTTTTATCTCTTATCTTTATTATTTGGTATTGTCTTATAAATGTAGATTTAAAAAGCTATTTAGAAGTACCAACGCATATATCGTATACCTCTTTTACAGTTTTAATCTTCTACTCTATTAATCCTCTACTCATTGAATCTTCTGCTTTTTGACTCTCTACGCTTCCAGCTTTCTCTTATAGATTTCAATTACCTTTTTCATTGCTTCCTGACCAGGAGCGCCGATGGTCATTCTCTTTTCCACACATGTCTTTAAGCTGATTGCATCATAAATATCCTGTTCAAATACCGGGCTGATTGCCTTATATTCTTCCAGAGTCATATCATCAAGCGCAATTCCTTTTTCAATACAGAAAAGAACCAGCTGACCAACGATTCCGTGAGCATCCCGGAAAGCAACGCCGTGATTTACCAGATAATCTGCTGCATCCGTTGCATTGGTAAAACCATTCTTTGCACTGGCTTCCATAACATCTTTGCGGAAGGACATGGAGGAAATCATGCCTGTAAACAGGGCAAGACAGCCTTTTACTGTATCAATGGCATCAAAGGTCAATTCCTTGTCTTCCTGCATATCTTTGTTGTATGCAAGAGGAATTCCCTTCATGGTAGTAAGGATGGAAACAAGAGCACCATACACTCTACCTGCCTTACCACGAATCAGTTCTGCAATATCAGGATTCTTCTTCTGAGGCATAATACTGCTGCCTGTGCTGTAGGAATCATCGATCTCCACGAACCGATACTCATTGGTATTCCAGATAATAATTTCCTCACAAAATCTGCTTAAATGCATGGCAATGGTAGACAAAGCGCTTAACAGCTCAATAAGATAATCCCTGTCTGCAACAGAATCCATACTATTTAAGGTAGGGCCGTCAAAACCAAGAAGCTCTGCCGTATATTCCCGGTCTAAGGGATAGGTTGTACCTGCAAGGGCACCAGAACCTAAGGGACAATAGTTCATCCTCTTTCTGATATCAGAAAGACGGGAGAAGTCCCGGTCGAACATTTCAAAATAAGCACCAATATGATGGGCAAGGGTAATTGGCTGAGCTTTCTGTAAGTGGGTGAAGCCAGGCATATAAGTATCAATATGCTCTTCTATCACCTTTAAAAGCTCTGTTAAGAGGCCTTTTACCAGGCCGGATAATTCATCGATCTCATCTCTGGTGTAGAGCTTCATATCAAGTGCGACCTGATCATTACGGCTGCGACCGGTATGAAGGCGCTTTCCGGCTTCTCCGATTCGCTCTGTTAAAACAGCTTCCACAAAAGAATGAATGTCTTCATGCTCTGCTGTAATAATAAGAGTTCCATTTTCAAGGTCTTGCCGAATTCCCATGAGCCCGTTAACAATGGTATCCCTGTCTTCCTCTGTAAGGATTCCCTGCTTTGCAAGCATTTTCACATGTGCCATGCTTCCTTCAATATCCTGGTGGTAGAATTTCTGGTCAAAGGATATGGATGCGTTGAAGTTGTGTACCAGCTGATTGGTTTCTTTTGTGAAGCGTCCGCCCCATAATTTCATAATCAAATCTCCTCTTTTCGCTGTTAGTTAATTGAATGTACCCGCATGGGCTGATGTTTCTTCCTTTTTCTTAAGGAGATGCCTAAGATCACGAGAAGAATCAGAATGCTTCCCAATGTTATGGCTCCGCCAAGCTTTAAGCCCTGAGGCATATATTCCAGTGTGATTTCATGCGTTCCAGCTGTCATATGCACACTTAAAAAGGTATCAAACATTTTATAGGAATCCACTTTCTTGCCATCCAGATATATGGTCCAGCCCTTATCATAAGGAATGCTTAAGAACAAAAGACCTGCCCGGTCAGCATTTACAGTTCCCTTAATCTGGGTATCAGACCATTTCGTAAGGGTTAGGGAATTCTTATTTAAAATATCGTAAACCGATTTAAGCCCCTCCGGACTAAATCGATAGGCAACAGCGATCAGATCCTGCTCATTATCTTCATTGTTAATGGTAACCTTTTCTCCTGCCTTAGCAGTTCCAAGCTCCAGAAGATATCCGCGGCTTACATTATCAAAGCTCTTTGATCGTTCACCGATAAATGCATTTACCTTTTCCACTTTTTTATTGCTGACGTAAACGTAATAATCTCCCTCTTCCTCAGGTGTAAATGAGAAGCTGGTTCCTTTAATCTCACTCGGTACTTCTGTCAGCACAGGACTGGCTCCCAAGACCACGGAGAGATCATTTTGAACCTCTGCCGGATTGGTGAGATTCAGCTGCCAGTTATTTTCCACATCATAAGGCATCATAAAGCCCAGGGACAATGCATAATTATTCTGGCGCAAATACATATCCTCTTCATTAGAAACCGGTGTGGAGATGGTATCTCCTTCCTCTGGTTCTTCGGAATAGAGGGCATATTTAACTGCAAACAGGGCATCCACTAAAGGGGTACTTCCCGTAATACTGTAAGCATTGGTGGAGCTTTCACAGCCAATCTTTTTAAAGAACTTGGATAAATCCGCGTTGGCTGTGGAGGAGAATAAGGAAACCGTAGGAAAGTGAAGCCAGGCCCCGTCATTCTTTGTTTTACGATTTACTTTTTCCACCCGGTAAAAGGTATCGTTTGGCATTAAGCTTGCAGCCAGCTTCATGGAAGACTCATTGTCTTTTACATAACTGGTCCGGCTGGTGGTTGTCACACTGGTTACTGTAGTATTAACCGCTGCTTCCAGAGCTACCACGCCAAGAGCTACCAAAACAAGTACATTACGATTGATTCCTTTCTGGTAGAGGTGAATCAGTCCTGCATAAGCCCCAAGGAATAAGAGAGCCACGTAGAAGATGGAAAAATGAAAGGCATCGTCCGTAATCAGCTTCTGAGCCATTAACACAAAGATTACAGAAGCAAAGAATGATATCACAACATGCTTCCACGGTGTCTCATGAAGGTGGATATAAGCATGGTAGCACACAGCCAGCATGAGAAAAATATAAATAAATGACTGTCTGCATGGAAGGCTGTTGGGATAATGAAATCCATGCCAGATAAAGTTCAATATATTGACGGAAAAACTTGCAAAAAAGAAAAGAAGGAGGGAGCACATAACAATCTTATCTTTTTTCTTGATTTTTGAACTGCCCAGATACAATAAAAAGAACATAAGAACCGCAACGCCGCAGTAAATATTGGGCCAGTGATCCAGTCCGATCTCCGTTTCCACTGCCGGCAGATGTCTGGCAATCATATCAAAGATGGAGAAATAAGAACTTATGGTCTGTGGGAAGTTAAAGTCACTGGAAGCTGTCATCTGAAGGGCATAAATCTCCGGCAGCAGGACAGCTGCGGAAAGACCTCCGGCCAGAAGAGAAAATAAGGCAAAATGACAGGCGTTAACAAAGACTTCCTTCCATGGCCGTCTTCCTTCTAAAATAAGAAGAACTACAAAATAGAAGACCATAAAAATACATATCATAATCGATATGTAATAATTCGATATAATTGATAAGCCAAGAGTTATACAATATAGGAAGCATTTCTTTTCTTTTACCAGTCTCTCAAGTCCCAGCATAATGATGGGGAATAAAAGAATGCAGTCCAGCCACATAATATTCCAGCTGTAAGCTGCCATATATCCGGACAGAGCATAAAAAATACCAAAGAATGCGATTCCAAAATCATTGGTTTTAAAATGCTTTCTTAAATACCAGGAAAAGCTTAAACCGGAAAGACCAATCTTTAGTACGATCATATAGGTCATGAACTCAATGACCGAATTTTTCGGGCAGAATACCAACAGCCAGTTTAAAGGGCTTGCCAGATAATAAGCATACAGGGCTGCAAAATTCACACCCATTCCAATATCCCAGCTATATAAAAGACTGCCTCCATGGGTCAGCTTGTACCGGAACTCAGAAAAAAACGGCGCATACTGGTGATACATATCCGTTCTTAAAAAACTTTCTTCTCCAAAAGGAAAAATCCCTCTCTGGGCAAATATGATGACCATAACGATCATGGGCACAAAAAAGGCAGCCAAAAGTCCATCCACAGGCCGCACCAGGGTAGAACTAGACCGTTTTTCCCTTACCAGACCTCTCCGCTCCGGTCTCTGATCTTCATCATCCATATCCGTTTCTTCTATTATAATGTCCTCTTTTAAGAAATCCTCTGTCATATCTTCTTCATAAGCATCCTCATCAAAAGGATCCTCTGATTCTGCCAAAGGCTTCTTCGTATCTTTTAAATCGTTTTCATTATCATCAGATTCTGATGGACCTTCCTCATACAATTCCTCCATGCCTTCCACCGGCACAAGCAAATGAATTTTGGGAGGATCTATAAGCTCTGGCTCCATCTCCTGGTTGTTCTCGTTCTTTTTCAAATCTGTTTCCCCTGTTGTATTTTCTTTTTCATCTGATGTCATCTTTAGCATATTCTCAAGTTCTTTTGATATTTTCTCAATCTCGTCATCGTGTTCCATTTCATTTACCTCTCTTTACAGGGGTTTTTCCTCACTGTTTCGGAATATGAAAAGTTTGCTGAATACATAGTTTGCTACCACTACAACTACGGATACCAGTACTTTACTTACATATTCATCCATATTGAGCCAGGAAACCATAATCACCATCAGAACCATTTCTATGACGCCTGATGCTGCTCTGCACGTGGTAAAGGATATGACCTCCTTTATCACAAAACCAAGATGCATGTCATAGCTTTGAAAAACAAAAATTTTATTTACAACATAGGCAAACAGAACGGATATGACCCACGCTGCTGCTGTTGCGATTCGATAATCTACGCCGGTCTTTACCATCATGCCATAGACTACCCAGTTCACAAGGGTTGTCAAAACTCCAAATATCAAATAAGAAATGACTTCACGGCTCATGAATTTACGCCATATTTTCATTAACATTTCTTTTTCTCCTGTAAAATTACATTTCCTCTATTGTATTATAGGGAAGGAAAATTGTAAAGGGAATCTAAGGCTTGACTTCCAGAAAGTCTTTGGCTCCATCAGAATAGTAAACCTCGTAATCATCCGTGATAAATATCCCATAAACACCCTCTAAGGAATTGACTAATTTAAGTCCTCCTTCCAGTCCCTGGGAAAAACAGGCGGTAGTAAGACCATCGGCATCACCGGAAATCTTTGTTATAATAGTGACCGAAACAAGACCATTGCGGTAAGGGTATCCGGTCTTAGGATCTAACAGATGGTGATAATTAATTCCATCTTTAATAAAATGACGCTCATAAACACCGGAAGATACCACTGACATATCATTTATATTAAGAGTTTCTATGGTCTCATTCCGATCTGCAAAAGGCTTTTGAAGACCCACTTTAAATGGTGTCCCATCTGGTTTTTCACCGACACAAAGGACATTTCCGCCTAAATTGATAATAGCACTTTTGACGCCCTCTTCTACTAAATAATCCTTTAAACGGTCAGCAATGTATCCCTTTGCAACTCCACCAAAATCAAGAGTGGTATCCGGCGATAAAAAGGTGAGACTGTTTCCTTCCAGCTTTAAGTTATGATAATTTACCTTTTTCACATCTTCTTTGATCTCATTTTCAGGGGGAACGACAGGATTTTGAGAGGTAAAGTCCCAAAGGGAAGATAAGGGCTCTATGGTAATATCAAAGCCTCCTCCTGATATCTTTGAAAGATAGTCTGCTCTGGTAATCAGATTTTTAATATCATCCGACACGGTAATTGTCTGCTGATCCTTTGGCCTGTGATTCAGCTTGTAAACTTCGCTGCCTTCTATGGTCTTACTTAATATATTTTCATAGGAACGGCATAATTCCAGGCAGCCGTCTAATATCTTAGGATCATCGTTGTCATAGATGGTAACGGTAACATACGTATTCAGTAAAAAACCGGATTTGCTGACAGGTTCTATCTTCCGGTCACAGCCGGATAGCAAAAGCGCTGCTAATCCGGCAATAAAAAGGAGCTTTTTCCCTTTTATCATTCCATTTCCTCCATCTTAACCTTGGCTTCCCTTGCATGGTCTACCAGAATCTGGCACACGCCATCTAATTCTCCCATGCCCTTTAACCGGCAGATTACCTCATACCCCTCTTCCTCCAACTGAGCTTTCCAGGAGTCATCCTCTTCTCCTGCCATATCGTTATGGGCGTGATCTCCACATACGATCATCAGAGGCTGAAGGATAATACGGGTGGAATCTGTTTTCTTTACTTCTTCCATAATATCCTGAAACGTAGGTTCTGCCTCTACGGTTCCAATATGGTAACGGTCAAAATTCTGGCTGGAAAAAACACCTGCCAGACGATGGTATGCTTCATTGGCAACATGCTCGGTGCCATGTCCCATAAATATGATTTCCGTTCCAGCCTCATCATATTCCCTGGTATCCTCAGTAAGAACTTTTGTCAGCCTTTCATAATCCTCTTCTGAGGATAAAAGGGGCTGTCCGCAAACAATTTTATCAAAATGGTCCTTATATTCCTCTACAGCAGAAAGCATGCGGTCATTTTCTTCTCCGCCCATAACCAGGGTAGGCTGAACCAGTACATGGGTATAGCCGTCTTTTGTCAACTGTAAAAGAGCTTCAGAAACTCCGTCTATTTCAATTCCGTCTCTATTTTTAAGAATTCCGATAATAATCCGGCTGGTAAATGCACGGCGTATTTCAAAGTCTTTGAATTCATCTCTGATTGCCTGTTCAATGGCCTCTATGGTCTTTTTTCTACTCTCATTATAGGTTGTACCAAAACTCACTACTAAAACCGCTTTTTTCATTTCATTCTCCTATATGTATATTTCCTGATTACCATATCACAGATGATTTTTACTGTCAAACTCCTTTTCACGCACCGTAGGCGCAAAACCAAAGGTTTTGCGCCTACGACTCACATTGCATTCATTTTAGGAGATTTTTAGAAATCTACCTCTTTATCATAGTAACAACAAATCAACAGTTTCTCCATCTCAGCCGGTGTAATCGGTCTTGGGTTGGAGCCGGTGCATGCATCACCAACTGCTAATTCGGCTACTGACGCTAACTTATCATTGAACTCTGCTTCGTCAATGATTCCGCCTTCATATTCCTTAATACAGGTTGGAATACTAAGCTTTTCATTCATGGAACGAATCTCAGCAATCAATGCATCAACCAGTTCTTCGTCAGTATTACCCTCTAAACCAATGAAGCGGGCAATCTCAGCATAACGTGTTGCTGCTTCGGAAACCTTTGCATTGAACTTGATTACTTTAGGAAGATACATTGCATTTGCACAACCATGAACGATGTGTCCACCGGAATATGCAGCCCCTGTCTTATGGGCCATGGAATGAACAATACCTAACAGTGCATTGGAGAATGCCATACCTGCAAGGCACTGTGCATTGTGCATACGTGCACGAGCCTCTAAATCTCCATGATAGGATTTAATCAAATCATTATGTATCATCTTGATCGCATGAAGCGCAAGAGGATCGGTATAGTCACAGTGAAGGGTAGATACATAAGCCTCTACTGCATGTGTCAAAGCATCCATTCCAGTGTAAGCGGTCAGCTGCTGAGGCATTGTCTCAGCAAGGTCAGGATCGACAATCGCAACATCTGGTGTGATGTTAAAGTCTGCTAACGGATATTTAATACCCTTCTGATAATCTGTGATAACACTGAAAGCCGTTACTTCGGTTGCTGTTCCGGAAGTAGACGGAATCGCACAGAACTTAGCCTTTAAACGTAAGGATGGGAAATTAAATGGAATACATAAATCTTCAAATGTGACATCTGGATACTCATAAAATGCCCACATTGCTTTTGCTGCATCAATTGGGGAACCGCCGCCGATTGCAACGATCCAGTCTGGTTCAAACTCGCGCATCATCTGAGCGCCTTTTAATACCGTCTCCACGCTTGGATCCGGCTCTACCCCTTCAAATAACCTTACTTCAATACCAGCTTCCTTTAAGTAAGCTTCAACCCTGTCAAGAAATCCAAATCGTTTCATCGAACCGCCGCCAACTACCACGATTGCCTTATTTCCCTTTAAATTCTTAAGTTCTTCTAAGGCACCCTTTCCGTGATACAAGTCTCTCGGTAATGTAAATCTAGCCATGTTATAACCCTCCTTATGAATTTCCAGTTCTTGCTATAGAAATATTGTATTATAATTCGACAGGAAATACAAAGGTAAAAAGGTATATATCAGTATATATATATTGATATATATTTAACACTCCATGGCTGATAAAGGTTCTGAGGACTCCAGTTCTTTTAAGAATTCCTTATCCCAGGCAGTAAAGGTATATCCCTTTCTATATAGGAGAGAATCCTGAAATAACCGATGATTTCCTATGCATTCCCGCTCAATCAGATGATACCGCTTTAGTACCTGGTCTGGCATGGGAGATACCCACATATAGGAATCTGGATTCTCACATAGAAGGTCAAACTGACTTCCTCTCTCGAATACATAGATTCGCTTGGCTGGATTTTTAAGGTGCGTATCCCTTTCAAAGGTCTCTTTGTTCCTGGTTACTCCGTCTCCATGGCAGATTTCAATATAGGGTGCCAGGTCTTCTGAATATATCTCTTTCTTTTTAGCAAGAGGGTGATGTGAGGATATAAGAATTCTTAAAGAAAAATCAAGCAAGGGCTCCATGCTAAGGCCCTTTGTTGATGTGATCTGCCTGTAATAAGCCTCTGATGAAGACTGATATCTGATTATCCCCAAATTGTATTCCCCTGTTTCTACATCTCTTAAGGTTTCGGCTGTGTTGGTCTCTCTCAGCCAGACAGCCATGGATTCTTCCGGATCCATGGTCCTTATAAATCTGGTACAGGCAAGACTGATATAGCTTGCTCTTGGCATAGAAAGAGAAAATTTCATGCCATTAACTTCATCAGGCTTATATAAGTGCTCCATTTCCTCAATCTGCACCAAAACGTTCCTTGCGTATTCCAGGAACATTCTCCCCCGTTCCGTTGGAACCACACCCTTGGGCGTCCGTTTAAAAATAGGAGCTCCAAGACTTTCTTCCAGACTTTTGATTGCCTTACTCAGATTTGGCTGATCCATGTAAAGGTTTGCTGCTGCCTGAGTGATGGAGCCTGTTTTTTCTACTTCAACCGCATATTGTAATAGTACCGTATTCAAACGCCTTCCTCCTTTGTATGCTACCTGCCTTCCTTTTCAGCTTCATAAAGATATTTAGACAGCGCCGCCAGGGAAACTGCCATATTTTCATTCTGAACCAGAACATGACCCGGAACCTTTAGATGAATGGGGGCAAAATTCCAGATTGCCTTTACTCCTGCTGCCACCAAATGGTCACAGGCCTCCTGGGCTGAATGTGCAGGAACTGTAATGATTCCAATATGAATGTTCATTCTCTGGCAAAGATTCTCCAGCTTTACAAAGGGCAAAATAAGCTTTCCTCCGATTTTAGTGTTCACCTTTCTTCCATCGGAATCAAAGGCCATCACTATCTCCACCCCATACTGTTCAAACCCCCGGTAAGTAAGAAGTGCTTTTCCTAAAGAACCTGCCCCTACTAAAACAGCCTGGTTGGTGTTATGATAACCCAGAAATTCTTCGATATCCCGAATCAGTTCCCGAATCTGATACCCCATCTTTGGCTTTCCCCCAGTTTTAGTAACCATGGCAAGGTCTTTTCGAACCTGGACCTCATTGAGCTTTAAGTCAGCAGCCATTAAGGGAGCAGAAATGGTCTCTGATTTTTCCTTCTCTTTTTGCTCCAGGTAATGATGATATACCGGAAGGCGTTCCAGCGTTTTTCGGGAGATTCCTCCCACCATATGTCTCTTTTCTTCCATAAGCAAATACCTCCCCTTCTAAAAACGCAGGCTGCGGCACCGGTTAAATGCTGCAAACATTTCCTGTCTTCTGGGAACCGCCAGATTACCGGGAGGGTGGTTCTTTTCTCCCAGGACATTCAGGTCTTGTAACTCCATCCGTTTCTCCAGCTCGTCCACTATCTGGGCCAGCGTCTTTTTACCATCTATAAGATGAGCCCCTGCATACTGAATCAGATACCCCAGAGCGGCAATCTGCTCAATATCTGCAATCTGCTCCACATAACGCAGATCGACGGTTTCAGAATCAAGCTTAAGGCTATCCCTGCCTAACACCTTTGTTTTAGACCGCTTTCCATCTCCTCCCATCTCAAGGCGGGAAGGCGTGCGGCTAAGATTGATAAGAGGAAATTCAAGAGACTGCATTGCTTCCCCGAACGACTTTGCAGCTTCCTTTGCTTCCTTTGTAATCTCTCTTGGAACATAGGAATCCATTTGAATGACGTGATCTGCAACATGAAAATAAGCCCCAGAGCTTCCTGCAACCAGTATAGTAGAAATTCCTTTTGTCTCATAAAGTCCCCGGATTCTCTCAATAAATGGAGTAATTGGCTCCTGGCTTCTTTTTACCACCTGCTGCATAAGGCGGTCACGTATCATAAAATTAGTTGCGCTGGTATCTTCATCAATTAAAAATACATGTGCCCCTGCTTCCATGGCCTCCACCATGGAAGCTGCCTGAGATGTACTTCCACTGGCATCCTCCGTGGAAAATCTGCTGGTATCTCTCCCATTGGGCAAATGGTTAATGAATCCGGAGATATCTACCTTTCTTACGCTTCTTCCATCCTCTGCCCGAAGCTTAACAGCGGAAGAATCTGTTATGACAAATTCCCTGCCATCTCCGGCAATGTGTGGATACACTCCTTTTTCAAGTGCCTCTAACAGTGTGGATTTTCCATGATATCCGCCTCCAACAATCAGAGTCACTCCTTTTGGTATACCCATTCCCTTTATAGCTCCTCTATGAGGAAGAACAATCTCTACCTCCATGGAGGACGGAGATTGAAATGGTACTGCCTTTGCCATTGGTCGATTGGAGATTCCTGACTGTCTGGGAAGAATGGCGCCATTGGCAACAAATGCGATAAGACCAAGGTCAGAAAGCTTGCATCTTAAGGCTTCCTGATCTTTGGAAAGCTCTATTACCGATGTTATCCCTGACTTTTCCTCCTGGGTATAAGCGTCGTAAAAACAGACCTTGGAAATACAGGCTGGCAGAAAATCAAACAGAATCTTAATAAGCTCTTCCGACCGTATGGATCTTCCATTGGCTGGAAATCCTGCTTCAAGGCGTAAAGTCAGACTGCCATCGAATCCATTTACCTGACAAGCGATCCGTTCTAAAATCTCCTGTCCAGGACGACTGATTGATAATAACCCGCTTTTTCCAGATCCCTTAGCCTGAAAGGAATATGGCTCCAGCATTTTTCCAAAGCGCCTTAAGAGTTCGTCAGAGAGAGCAATTCTTTTATGTTTTAAATCATAAGTATCAACTGGGAATGCCGCCTTTTTCCCCTGTATTTGAATGCTGATCCGAGAAGGGGCAGCAAAAGGGTCCCCCTGTATATGGTCAATAGATAACACATAGCCTGGAAACTGATATTCTCCTTTTGCCCCTTTATAAGCAGGATATCCTTTTCCATCTATAGAACGGAGAAATTGCTTTAAATCCCCGGAAGTCTTCATTCCAAAGGCCTCCTCCCGTTCTGATTATTAGTAAGGTCTGTAAGGAACATGGCATCTCCGAAGCTAAAGAAACGATAGCGCTCTTTGATTGCCTCTTCATAAGCATGAAGCACATGCTCTCTTCCTGCCAGTGCAGAAACAAGCATCACAAGTGTGGATTCCGGCAGATGGAAGTTGGTAATCAGACAATCCAAAGTCTTAAAACGGTATCCTGGATAAATGAAAATTTCAGTCCACCCGCTTCCAGCCTTTAAAATTCCATCCTCTGTGGAAGCAGATTCCACGGTACGGCAGCTGGTGGTTCCCACGCAGATGATGCGGCCGCCATTCTTTTTGGTATCGTTGACCTTCTTTGCCTCCGCCTCTTCTACCATATAGAATTCGGAATGCATGTGATGAGATTCAATTGTGTCCACCTTCACTGGGCGAAAGGTTCCCAGTCCAACGTGAAGCGTTACCCGTGCAATGGAAATGCCTTTTTTCTCGATTTTCTCCAACAATTCCTTAGTAAAATGAAGCCCGGCAGTTGGAGCCGCTGCGGATCCATCATGCTTTGCATACACCGTCTGATAGCGGTTTTTATCCTGAAGCTGATGGGTAATATAAGGAGGGAGAGGCATCTGTCCCAGCTGATCTAAAATTTCTTCAAAAATCCCATCATAGCTGAACTGAATGAGCCTATTTCCTTCTTCCACAACGTCAATGACAGTTCCCTTTAAAAGTCCGTCACCAAATGAGATAACGGTTCCTTCCTTCGCCTTCTTCCCAGGCTTAACAAGGGTTTCCCAAATATCATTCTCTCTTCTTTTTAAGAGAAGTATCTCTATTTTGGCTTCCGTTCCTTCCTTCACACCAAAGAGTCTGGCTGGAATTACCTTAGTGTCATTGATTACAAGACAATCTCCTTCCTTTAAATAGGAAAGAATGTCTCTAAAATGCCTATGTTCGATCTCTCCAGTCTGCTTGTCCATCACTAAAAGCCTGGAAGAAGAGCGGTCTAACAGGGGATCCTGGGCGATCAGCTCCTGGGGTAAGTCAAAATTAAAATCTCTCACGTTCATGATTTATTATCTCCTTTGATAAAAATGCTCCTCTGCACGGTGCCACGCAGAGAAGCATCTGTTCTTACATATTAATTCGCCTGACTGCCCTGGCTGGCAGACTCTTTGGCTGCTTCTGTCTCCTGACTGGTTGTTTCCCCTCCAGCCTCTGACTCGCTCTCAGAGCTTTCCCCAGTCTCCTCTTTCTGATTCATCAAGGTATGATAAACAGCTAAAAGATTTTCATCAGACTTTAATGCCTTATCAAGGCTTTCATTCACTTCTTTCGCCAGCTTTTGAACTTCATCTGACTGGTTGGCCTCTTCCATTAACTCAGACTGCTTTTTATCCGTTTCGGCAACCAAATAATACGCTCCGTCTGCATTCTTCTTCGCATAGCAAACGATGAGACTAGGTGCCAGGGACTCAGCCTGACGGAATTTAACATCAAACCTTGTGTAAACAAGCAAATCGTCTTTCTCTACGCCTGGAGCTGTATAGCAAACCAGATTTTCATAATCCTGATAGAATTTTACCTCTTCTTCCATTCTGGTAATCTGCTGATTCAGTTCCTCTGCCGAGCTTGTTCCTCCATATACCGTAGAAAGAGCTTCTTTATCACAGGTTTTCCTGGCCTTAAAATATGCTTCCATTAATTCCTTGATTTCCGGTACTGCATCCTTTTTTAAAACGATCTCTGCCTTTGGAACTTCATCTGATCCATTATCCTCCGCACCAACAGAAGAATTTCCTGTCTTCGATGATAAATCCTTTTCCCCTTGACCCGGCTTATCCAAGATAACTACCGTGATTATAAGTATAATTACTACCAATGGAATGGCAAGAAATTTCCAGTAACGCTTCAAAACGTCCATGGTACCATTTTTCCATTTTTCCAATAAGTGCTTCATATGGGCTTGACCTCCTGGAGAATGAATCTCCTTTTCATTTTAGCAAAAAATGCGATAAAAATCAACAAAACTCTTGCGCTTTAAAACTTCTTATAGTAGAATATAAAAGATGCATCTGTAGCTCAGTGGATAGAGCAATGGCCTCCGGAGCCGTGTGCGTAGGTTCGATTCCTATCAGATGCACTATTTTTTTGCCCGAAAATAATTCTTTAATTTTTCTATTTTACAAGTTCTCTTTGTATTTATCTATTATTTAATTCTTCTATATCCATATTTAATATTTACAACTGAATTTTTCCCATTACCGCTGAAATATAAGTAGTCATTTTATGACAGCTAACTAGTCAGATGCTTTTCCACTTTTAATGTATATTTTGTTCTGTCCTCATTATATTCCTTAATTTAGCATTTAAGCTCCTATTCTTCTTTCGTATAGAATATTCATTCCATTTTCTTCATGTAAACTACATAATTATAATTATTGACATATTTCTACAAAAACATATTTGTTTACTTGGAAGCAATAAAATAATAGAGAGTGGAACATTATCCACTCTAAATTTAATAGAAATTAGAGATTCATAAGTATTCTTTATTCTTATGATGGATTGTGTAATTGATCTCTATTGGAATCATATAATTAAGTGAATCAGGGAAAGAAGCTAAGATAGACAATCAAAGCTTGTTTCGCAATCTTGAATTCCTATTGACGAAGGTTATAAAATAGCGAGAAGATTTTTTTTGATAAATCTTAAACCATCTATTTGCTTAGTTCAATCGAATCCAAAGCTCAGACTTTATGAATTAATAGAAAGATAATATAAAAACTAAAAATACGTAAGTAATATAACCAGCACTCATACTTAATCTATATGTAATAAAAGTATGTATAGAATTCTAATAGCTTTTAACTCTGGTAATGTAAGTTATAAAGCACCCTTATTTTTATTCACCACGGCTATTAGTTACCTAGCCGTGGTGCATCCATAAAATTGCCTAAATATCATTTAGACCAAGATTCTGTATAACCTTTTCATTTATGAAAACACCCAGGGTGATTATAAAAAGTTGCTCTATATAAAATATATCATAAAACTTTACCACAGCTGCCCGGTTGAAGCTTATATCGCAGCTATACTTGTAAAGCATGTGCAAGATAATCTGACTCAGGCGTTTACACCTAAGTTATGAAGATTTTTACTTCATTGTGCCTGACTACCTGCTTTGAATTTTGAATCCTGATTAAATCCCTTATTTCAATTACATCTTCATTGTACCTGTTTCTGGCAATTTATATTCTTCTTTTTTATTGCCAGTTCAATCCGAACCGTATCGTATGTAAAAGTCAGAATCAAGTCTCCCAACTCCATAATTCCGACATCTCTTAATCTGGAATAGCCGATTTTAACTATGGCATCTCCATCTTTCTTGTCTTTTATTTCCAGACCTGCACTAAAATCCTGTTTATTGATACAGGCCCTTTCAATGGTCTGGCAAGCTCTAAAGCCTTCTCCTCCTCGACAAGAAAATATATTAACTGTTATTTTACTGTCCTGTCTGCTCATTAGCAGTGCTTCCACAAATTCTATTCTCATATCAACTCCCCAAAACTCGAACACATGTTCTATGTATATCATATCACCGGAAATTAATTTCGTCAAGCCCAATCAGAACATATGTTCTAAACAAGCTATTGATTTAAAATATTATACAAAAAAATAAGCCGGTATCACCGGCTCACTTGTTCTTAAGTTTAAAACTTTCATAATAACTTTTATAACGATATCTGATATATTTCCCTTCCAAAAAGAGACCATATTCCCTACCATAGGTTTCTATCTCATCACACAGCTCCATCATCAGACCTCTAACCTTATCATTTGCGTAGAATAACTCGTCCATTTTATCAATGGAGCCACATTTCTTATATAAATAATTAATAAATCCTGAGCCATATAAATGAATCTTTTTAAAACCTGCTTTGCTGACGAACCGGGAAGCTGTATTGGAAAAATTGATAAAAAAATCAGTTGTGCTCCTATACTGATTCACCTTTACAAAGCTGTTTTCATATGGTCTTATTAACTTAAAACTATCCATATCCCAGGTATCTAAGTAGATTTTCATAGAATGGTATAAGTCTTCTGACATATTCAGAGTATGATTTTTAAAATAAATTCTGCGATTCTCTAAATCAATCTGATCCATGGTAATTTGATATAAATCCCCTGCCTCCCGTATTCCTTCATAGAAAAGCCGTAGAATACAGGCGCCTATTTCCTTGTTATTCAGCTGATTAATTCCAGTATCTAATTCCAAAGGGGTAATATAAATATTCTTCTTCGCCGATTGATAAATATTTCTAGCTTCCAGCTTATAAGAATCAAATGGATTATAATCTGTATCACCGATTAATTGAAATACGTTACAAAGCTTATGGAGGGAGGTCCTTGTTTTATGTATTGTCTGCATGTTATCGAGACCCATAGTAAGAAATAGGGAAAGCCAATCCTCTTCATTCATGGACAATATATCCTTTTCTGATATCTCCTCCAAAATCTTTTTCTGAATATCGATACCATATTCTTCACATAAATTTGCTAATTTTTGATATTCCATAGTGACCTCCGGTGAAATGGCGCATTTTTTCAACCTTAACACAGGATGATTTGTATGTCAATACGGTTAATATTTTTGAATGTTTACAATTATTTCATCCCTGTTGACAAACGAAATTCCTTATGATAGTATGACATCACAAGAAAATATTAACTGTATTTTAAATTTGTTGTTTCCTCCCATTCACAAATTTCTATCTCAATTCTCTCTCCCATGCCATTTACATCCTTAAGGAATGTGCCGTAGAGGTATTCTTCGGATGCTGCCAATATAAATGGAAAGGAGAAACAATCACAATTATGGACTATCATAGAAAAACAAAGGTTCCCACCAGGGAAGAATTTCATAGAATGTATGCCGGTGAGATAAGCGTAGATGATTTCTGCACCCATCGGTCGAAAAAACGTAAAGTTCCTCATTATACTCTGGAAGAACGAAAGCTTCAGTCGTTGAGTAAAAAACTGCACCCATAACATACGAATTAACTATAACCAATAACAAATGAATCAAGGGGGGATCTTCTTGGCAAAGGAAAAATCATGCCATAAATTTATTTATAAAATACCCAGCAAACGACTTTCTCAGTCGGACTGGAAGCTATCACTGCCGCTGCAAACGGCAATCAAGAATAAAAATGATGTAGTAGCACTTGGTGACAGCCAGCTTTTACGCTGGATTTGTGAACTGAATGGAATCAAGGACTTAGATCAGGAAGTAAGAAATACTCAATCACAAATAAAACATCAAAAGAAATTACCCAAAAGCGAGGAATCTAAGAGTAAGATCAAAGAATTATACAAAAAGCTGTATTCCCTTCAATACCAGAAGGATTATTTTTGCATGATCATGAATACAAAAAAAGATTACTTAAGAGCAAACAAAGGCTTCACCATCAATCAATACTCTTACCGCAGACTGGTGGGAACAAACGGTGGCATTAAAAAATCAACTATCACTTATATAGGTAGTCCCATATACGAAGAAATAAAAAAACGTATGGATAATGGAAGAGATTTAAGTAAACCATTGATTCCCGCCAAGCTGGAAGCTTATCAGGCTTTAATCTGCAGCAGCTCTACTCCTGTCTCCATGCCACGGATTGCCATAGTAAAGGATTGCAATGTAACCTTTAAGGAAGATGTAATTCTGATTCAGGATGGAAACAATGACGAACCAGAGATGAGCCGCCAAAAAGACTACAAAATAAATTACTGCGATTCCGACGGCTATGGACTGATGTCACCGGAATATTCCAGGATTGTAAATAAGGAGCTGTCCGGAGATTCCTCAAATGAAAATACCATTTCCGGAATCAATACCCGTTTTGCCTGGACCAAAGGAATGCTCTTTACCTTTGATTTTAAAGAGTTTGCTAAAAAAGTGAACCACGGAGACTTTACCTTTCAGGATGCCTGGGGGGCGTTACGTGATGTCAGGGATTATGATGTTTTACTTACCACCTCCATGGTTAAGCTATGGGATTCCTATGACAGCCTGGAGCACTTTTTAGAATGCTCCTATGAAAATCATTATGAATTTTCCGTTTCAAAGACAACCCCAGATAGATTGGAACATGCGAGAAATGCCAACTATCAGTTTCTGCAGACCTTTGAATTAACAGACGATGAGCTGTATCAGCTTTGCGAACCTACCATCCGGGAAATTAAAGATGTACTGTTTGATGACTGGAGGAAAACCATTGTATTTTTAAAAGGGATGAACTTAAATGAGCTTCAGTCCGAGCAATGGGAGCATGACTTTGTAAAAGCTCTGATGATAGATAAGCGGATGGCAGAGGACCCATTTGTAGTAGGAAAAATCCACAGTATGATACGAAAGCGGATTCAGATGGCTGCCAAAGGATCCATTAAACTGCCCGGGAACTTTGCCATGGTATGTGGGGACCCCTACTCTCTTGCCCAGTCCATCTTCGGGCTTCCAGTTACCGGACTTTTAAAGCAGGGAGAGGTTTACCATTCCTATTGGAAGCAAAGGGATGTCCATGAGATTGCCTGCTTTCGCGCTCCCATGACCTGTCACAATAACATCAGGAGAAGGAAGGTTGTACATAGCAATGAAATGGATTACTGGTATCAATATATACAAACCGGGATGATTCTTAATTCCTGGGATTCCACCTGCGATGCCTTAAATGGTGCAGATAAAGACAGCGATGCCTTTTTTACTACAAATCATCCGATTATTGTAAAAAACACTAAGAATGCTCCCACCATTGAATGCGTCCAGAAACGAGCGGATAAAGTGATTCCAGAGGAATCCCATCTGGTACAGGCAAATTTACTTGCATTTGGAGACGAAATTGGTTCCACTACTAATAAAATTACTGCCATGATTGAATTGCAAGCCGGTTTCCCAAAAGACAGCCTGGAATATCAGACACTGGAATACCGAATTATGTGCGGCCAGCACTATCAGCAGAATTCCATTGATAAGGCCAAAGGTATTCTGTCAAAACCAATGCCAAAGCACTGGTATGATAAGTCTGCCTGCAGAGCCCTTCCGGAGAACAGCGAGGAAGAGAAAGCATATAAAAAGATATGCCTTGAAATTTGTGCCAGTAAAAAGCCGTATTTCATGAGATACATCTATCCCGAGCTCATGGCTGATCACAAAAAGTATATCAATGACAGTAATAAGAAATGTATTCGCATGTTCCAAATGCCATTGGAAGAACTCAAACAAAATCCTGCTAAAACAAAGGAAGCATTAGAATTTCTTAAATATCACCAGGAGGGATTGCCAGTAGGAAATGAACCCTGTACCGTAAACCGTATCTGCTGGCTTTTTGAGCAGGAATTTCAAGATGTCCTTCAAAAACAAAGAACATCCTCTGCTTTTGATTATTCTATCTTAAAATCAGGAGCGCCCTATAGCAAACGTGATTATAAAAAGATTGAGAAAATAAAAGGGGAATACGACCTGGATGTGAAACATTATCAGCAGCAGGCTAAAACTCAGCGATTGGATAAAGACGAAGTAAGTATGAACCGAACTTTGCTCATTCAAAAATTCAAAGCAGCCTGTGAAGCAATCTGTCCCAATGAAAAAGAGCTTTGCGACATTTTGCTGGATATGTGCTATACCACCAATAAATCAAAGCAGTTCGTCTGGGACATCTGTGGAGAGACCATGATTAATAACTTGCTGAAAAAGAACGACTACGTTGTCAATTACCCGGTACTGACAGAAGGTCATGGGGAATTTGAGTACGCTGGGGAATCATTTATTATGAACCAAAGGAAACAAAGGGAGGATGAAGAGTCATAATTATTTTAAATGAAAAAGAATATGTGGAACATTTACTGGAAACAAACCGGCCGGACTTAACAAAAACCTATCAGACCTTAAGTATGCTGGCAAGATATTATTTTCATATGAAGGGGCTGGACAACAAAAGGAATATGGAAAGGCTTCATATATTTATGGAAGCTCACTATCCCAAATATAATCCGGTTGACTGGTCTGAAACAATAGAATCCTGTGTGAGCCGTGCTCCCAAATATCCCTTATGTCTTTGTGACGGCATCTGGATTACGGATCAGGAGATTAAAACCATTGAGAGTCTTTCAGATAAAGTATTAGAGAGGCTGGCATTTACTCTTTTATGCCTGGCTAAGTACGGGAATTTCAGGAACAAGGAAAATAATAACTGGGTGACAAACAGTGACAGTGAGATTTATAAGATGGCCTGTATCACCACCAAGGCGTATGACAAGGATATCCGATTTCATAAGCTAAGAGAGCTTGGACTCATTGAATTTGCTAAGAAGATAGATAATTTAAGCATTCGTGTACTGTTTTCAGACGAATCCGAAAAAGGCTGCGCATTCATTCGGGATTTTAGAAAGCTTGGGTATGAATGGAGAGTTATGAAGGGTGAGAATTACATCAGATGTGTTAAGTGCGGCATATTGGTGAGAAGAACTTCTTTAAATAGGAAGTACTGCACCGACTGTACCAAACAAAATCCCTACTACTCTCCCATTGGAACTAAAAAGATATCCTGCATAGACTGTGGAATCACGTTTGAAGCCGTGGCTGCCAGCAGAGAATGCAGATGTGAAGCATGTAAGCTGAACCATAAAAGAGAAATTCAAAAGATGAAAGCGAGACGATACCGCAGCAAAACAATGGCGTAACCCAGCTCATTTTAGAGGAGCTCTTAAAAATACCATTACGAAACCATTGATTTTGCGGCTTTTTATAAGAACATACGTTCGATTGTAATTTTACTAATATGGAAAGGTACAAAGAATCCATTCCTTTCTCATAACACTCCTTGGCACCGGTGGTCCGATTGACGCTGTCGTCGGACTGCCGTTTATTTGTACCGGTTGAGAGTATGACTAAAATTATGGAATTATGTACATTTATCAGAAAGAAGGTATTACCATGAAAAAACGCATTTTTCCAAACGTGGATCATTTGATAAGTGAAATAATCTCACTGGCTGATTCTTCTTCCCCTTCTGCTCAGGAAATTAATATTGTAGCCGGATACGTACATCTTTGCTCTATATTAAATGCAATCGTGAAAAACAGCGATTACCAGCTCTGCAATGTAAAGCTGAGCGATTTTCATGTGGATGGATACAGAGACGAATACATACTTACTTTATCTGACAAAAAGATATGGTGTCAGGAAGCGAAGAATGAAAAAGGATACTTATGGGTGGATGGAATTTTAACCTATGTCCATTCCGATTGCAGCAGCGCATTCGTAATAAAGAACAGGGAACAGCCTATGTTAGAATTTGAATTTATTTATGAAGAGGAAAGATAGTTCTATGAAATTAGATTACGGAACACTTATCAGCATATCACCTTTGGAGCTAAAAAACGGCCTGGGCATCCGTTCTCCCCTGCTAAGAGAAATTGAGGCCCTCTCCTTTCCGGTTTACCAATCCTTCCTTGGCGTTTTATTGCTGGACATTGAATCCTATTACAGTGGAATGGATAAGAATGGACCGGATTACTTTGCAAACTATTCCCACCAGGAAAAGCAAGCCATTTGCCAGATTCGAGAGGAATATAATCATTTGAACCTGGAGGAAAAGGAAGGGATTTTGCCCATAGACATTTTCTCCTATGATACAAAGCTTTTAAACAGCGTAACAGAGGCACTGTCCTTTTTTCTGGATTGCCGTCTAAGCTATTCCCATGAACATAAGGGTTTTATTGCAATCGATGGAAAGAGGGCTGATTGCCAAGTACCAAGGGAAATTTATTCCCTGATTACAGAGCTCATTTTGCAGCGAAATGGTATCTTTCCTTCCAAAACAGCCATTGAAAAGCCTAAATTTAAAAGCGAGTTGGCAAAAAAATTATATTACCGAGCCAAAGAGGCGGAACAAAAACGAGAAAAGAGCAGAGATAACAGTGCAAGTATGGATCTTCCCAATATTTTATCTGCGGTTGCTGCCAGACACCCCTCCCTAAACATGTTAAACATATGGGATATTACAGTCTATCAGCTATACGATCAGTTTAAGCGGCTGCAAAATAACACGCTCTATGACATTCAATCCATGTCAGTTGCTGCATGGGGAGACAGTAAAAACAATTTCGACCCTTCTCAATGGTACAAAAACTTAAACACCGAAAATTAAGATTTGCAAATTTGTAAGTCTTTTTTTTATATTTCAAAAATCAGGAGGATTTTATTATGACAAACATGAACAAAGCCAACAGAACTTGCTGTGACGTGGATATCAGAGTGTTAAAGACACTGGCTCCATATCTCTTCTTTGAAGACGCAAACGTAACCACATTTGGTTTTACAGCAGACGAGACTTATGCTACCAGCAAAGGTGCGAAGAAGATCGCTTTCTCTAATCCAATGGACGGCACAATGACAATCGAAGCGCAGGTAAAACCATTTAAGCTTTACGCTTTATTATCTGACGGTGTCATTGATACCACTGCTGTTGTTGCAGAGAGAAAGTCCATTTCCAGTACTACTGCTGGAGAGCTCACTCTTCCAGAAGGCGTTAAAGCCGGTTCCGTATTTGTATACGAGGAAGGTGATTTTGGCGGCAAAGCCGTACAGGGAACTGTGGAAGGTACTAAATTCAGCGGTGCCGGCATCTTAGCTGGCAAGTCCTATGAATTAGGTTATTTAATCGCCAAAGAGACCGGCGTACAGAAGATTAGCTTTAACAACAAAAAGAATCCACAGGATTACTACATCACCATGAAAACAGTAGAAAAAGATGAAAGCGGCGTAATCACTCCTTACCTCATTACAGGCTATAAGTGCAAGCCGAAAAAGACCCTTGACTTAAGCTTCTCTTCCAGCGGTGACGCAGCTACTGTAAAAATTGAATTTGCCTGCTTAGAAGATAAGGACGGCAATGTTGCTGACATGGTAGAGTACATGGAAACGGAAGCATAAGCTTTTCGTTTCAGGATTGAATCCATTCAGGTTTAACCGATTGTAGTTTGTGTTATTTATAACACTTAGGGAATAACGAGTCCGCTACAATCGTTATTCCCTATTTTTTTATTGCATAAGGAGACGTTATGAAATTTTATTCTTTAGAAGAAGCAAAATCCGTTTATGGAGAGGAATCCCTGATTCCTATTTCCTCTTTAAAACAGATTATATTTTACTGCTCCAACGGACTTCAGCCCGAATTCATCTGGGAATCAGAACGACAGGAGGGAAAAATTGTCGCCTGGTTCCACAAGGCAAAAAGCGAGCTGATCTACAAGCGCTGGCAGGAAAATAAACCGTAACAAAACCGTATCTCACCAAATCTCCCACCTATATATAAATGAGGAAAATCTATGGCAGACAATGATTCTATGTTAAAACTTACCGCTGCTTTGGACAAGGCAAAGAGTACAAAGCAGCTGAATCAGGATATAAAAAGCATAGAGAAAACCATCAACCAGCTTCACCTGATGGCAAAACTCTATCAAGGGGAAAGCAGAACGCAATTAAATGCTTCCATAAAAGAACTGGAAAAAAAAGTAGATGTCATCCGTTTAAAAGCAGAGATTGACAATAAGAAATTAAAAGCAGATTTAGACCATGCATTAAGCAATGTTTCACTAAAAGAGATAAAAATCAGCGAACAGGGAATGAAAGTCTCGGCAATGAAAATCGCCCAGAGTTTAAACTCTGTTTTATCTAAATATACCATTGTACCAAAAATCGATTTAAAGCCCGAGGGGTTCAAAAAGGACCTTACTGGTATTCAAAGTAAAATAAACGCTGTGACTACAGCCTTTGAACTGGCAAGGACCGGAATTGTTAAATTTAAGCAGTCTACGGCCACCTTAAAAGAAATTTCTTCTATTTTAAACGATATTTCAAAAGCTGCTGGAATGAGCCGGGAAGAAATTAAAAAATTAGGAAAAGAATCATTTCAATCTGCCGGGACTTATGGAGCCTCCGCCAAGGACTATCTCCTAAGCGTCCTTTCCATGGCAAAAAGCGGGTACGGCTCTGTTTCCAAAGAACTGGGTGAACTGTCCCTGTTAGCCCAGTCACTGGGTTCAGCTTCTGCAGCGGCTGCTGAAAGCTTTATTAAATCCATGGATACTGCATACCAATACAGCGGCAGCGTAGAAAAACTGACCAGGGCGCTTGAGGGCGTTATCTCTGTATCAATGCAAAGCAAGATACCACTGGCTGAACTTACCACCGCTATGGAAGCAAATGCCGCATCAGCTGCAAAGGCAGGCATTGGAATCGACCAGCTGACTGCTGCAGAAGCAACTCTTATTGCCTCCTCCAGCCAGTCAGGAGCCTTCGTGGGGCAATCCTTCCAATCCGTTTTAGACCAGCTGGGCCGTATGAATCAGTCATCACAGCAGCTGACAGAACCGATCAAACGCCTGGAAGAAATGGCAAACGCCTACTCTTCTATTTCCAGTCAGAACGACGTTTCTTTATTTGGAGATATGGATAGTCAGGAAATGTCTAATCCCATTAAAGTATTGTTAGAACAATGGAGTCTGTATGAACAGCTTCTCATCAATTACTCCAACGGCAGTCAGGCAGCCATGGAAGCAGCCAGTGCTACTGCCTCCACTTGGGAAAGCCAGCTTATTTCCCTTCAGAATTCATGGGATTCATTTATATACTCTCTGACTAGTCAAAATCAGTCATCGGGAGTTGGGTTGTTTCTGGAGCAAACGCTTGTTAGCATTGAGGCGCTGGAGGAAAACATTAAACGCATACCACAAATGTTGGAGAGCATTAATGGAACAACTCCAAATACAGATAATAAATCCTTTAAAAGCGATTCGTCAATGACCCCTATTTCCTTTGATCTAAAATCCATATTAAAACCTGCTAATAATCTTCTTGATTTTTCAAAATCAGTAGATAAGCTGGAAGAAAGTTTAATCAAGGGAGAATATGGACTTAATTTATTTTCTGCATCCGTGGCAAGAAACCATGTAACATTAAAAGATTACTTGGCAACATGCACTAAGGAAGCTCCAGCTTCTTTAAGTGGGTATAAAGCGCATTTAAAAAACACGGGTATAGAAACAGATCTCTTAAGATCTAAAACTATATTACTTAATGCAGCAATGTCTGGTATTGTTGCTATTGCAATGCAGGTTTTATCTATGGCTATTTCCGCCATAGGTCAGGCTATTTATGATCATTACCATCAAGTGGAAATTGCAGAAAAAGCTCTAGCTGATGCTGAACAAAAATTAGAAGACTCTAATTCAAGAATATCTTCAATCAATGACAAACTGAAAGAAACATCAGATCGACTAAATGAATTAAATGCGAAAGGTAAACTAACTTTTATTGAGCAAGAGGAAGTTGAGAAATTAAAAACGTATAATGAGGAATTGAACCAACAGCTCTTGGCCGAAAAAGCTATAAATGAGTATAATAAACAGAACGAAAGAAAAAAAACATTAGATTACCTGAATGCGGAGACGGATTATACCGAGTATGATGGTTTTACCCCTTCTCTGCCTAATCGAGCTGGAGCACCTGTTTCTCAAGCAAAGATTTTCACAAGATCTGGCACTGTATTAGATAAGACTTCCAGTGAATTAGCAGAGATCGAACGCTTAAAAACAGAGCTTGAAGGTAAAAAGGCGGAAGTAGATCGTATCAAAGCATCAGATCCTAAAGGATACAAATGGGATATAAAATACCAAAATACAGATAAAGAACGAAGTATACTTGAGGGTCGGATTAAAGAGTTAGAAACCACACTAGCAGAAGAAATCCCAAAAATCACCGAAAAACTTTATAATTTAGATTCTGAAAATGATAAAGATGCCATTAGCAAAATAAAATACATTCTAAATTCATATATCCGACAATCCCCCGACATTACTCCAGAGGAAAAATTTAACAATATTTGGAATTCTGAAGAATTCTCCAATTCAAAGAATTTGCTGACTTCCCAAGTTGGATCAGGAAATTTTATTGGAATCAAGCCTATTTTTGATATTAATTTCCAAAAGCTTACAAGTGAAACTGGCTTAGGTTATGCAGAAACATATCAGAAGGTCATTTCTTCAGCACAGCAACAAATTAATGATGAAATGAATAATAACTTTATAAAATCATTTTCAGGACTTCCTATAAATGAAATTAAAGATTACATTAATCAGCTAGATACCGGTGATCTTAACGAAACAACAATTACTTCCTTTGAGAACTTGAATAAAATAATTCAGTCTACAGGTGTAAGTTCGGCCAGTGCTATAGAAAATATAAAGAACTTTTCTAAAAATATAGATTTTACTCCAGAATTAGAAGCAAATATGAAAAAGGCTGCTGATTTAGTTAATTCAATAAATCAGGAATTTCAAAATACTGATAAAATAAGCTCTTCCAGTTTAAAATCCATGGCTGATCAATTTCCAGCTATGGAAAGCGACATAGAAAACTATAAAAATGGCTTAATCAGTTCGAAGGCACTACATGACCAGCTATTAGAAGTTTACAAGAATGACGCAGAATCTTTTCAAGTTAACATGGTTAACAAACTTAGTGAGAACGATTCTTTTTATGAAAACGTAAGAAAGAATAATCAAAGCTTATTCGTAGACCTAGCAATTGCATATGGAAACGATTTAAAAAACTGGAAAAATCTTATGACTGCAAAAGGCAGAATGAAGCTTGCTTTAGAAAAGACACTTTCTGATATGTGGACTGGTAAATATGGAGAAGCCGGTTCCTATGGTTCTTATGAAAACAATATTAAAGAAGGAAAAGATGGTCAGGTAACTGTAATTTCAGATGATCCTACTGCAATATATGAAAAAGGATTTCAAAATATAGAGGCAGAGACAGATAAATACAATGGGTTCATTAGACAATTAAATGATGCTGCAAAAGCTGAAATAACTATACCCGATATAACAAACTCCAACTCTGGAAGTAAAGCAACAACTTCACCCAAAAACACATCTTCTGTCCAAAAGCAAATGTTTGATTGGGCCGATCGCTATGAGAAATACCAGGATGACAAGAGGAGTACATTAAAAGATACCTCCTCCAATACCTACATCGACTACCTGGGCATATCAGAAGACGATTTTAAACGTGGTAAGGAAATCCTGGATAATGAAGCCCCCACCATAGAGCAGTTAGAAGAACTGAAAAACATGGCGGAGAAATCAGGGCTATCAATCAATGATCTGACCCGCACCTTAACAAGCGGAACCTGGAGTGCCTCCCGCCAAAGCGCATTACAGCAGCTTGTGCAACACGATAAAACCGCCCTGGAAGATCAGACAAAAATAATTGGACAGTATCAGTCTCAATATGACGCTGCTCTCTCAAAAATAGACCCCAATTACAGAAGCAAAATAGAGAAAGGGGAACTGTCCACCGATAATCTTTCAGGAGCGGAAGCAGAAAGCGTACAGGCTGCCATTGCTGCCTACGATAAGCTAAAAGCATCAAAAGATAAACAAATTGATTTACAAAAGAATTATACTGAAAGCTTTATGGCCAGCTATGAAAATCAAGCAGCAGCTGTTAAAGCTGAAAACGATGAACTAAAAGCCTCAAGTTCACTTATCGAAAAGCAGATTGCCTACATGAAAACAGCCGGTGAACTCATAGATGCCTCCATTTACAACAAGCTGATCGAGCAATCAAAGCAGCAGGAAGCAAACACCCAACGACTGATCGAAATCAAGCGAAAGGAAATGCAGGATTTACGAGAGCAAAATCTAAACTCAGAAAACTCCGAATCCTATCAAAAGCTTGATCAGGAAGTCAGTGACTTAGAGTCCTCACTTTTGGACTTAAAGAAATCTCAGGAAGAATACAATTTCCAGCTTCTTAAAATGCCAATTGAGCACATGGAGACAGTCGCTGGAATGTACAAGAACATCCAGTCTGCCATGGAAAATTGGAACAGTGAACTGGAAGCTTCCGGCAAAAAGGCAGACAGCAGCTACTATCAGAAGTTAATTTCAAACGGCTTCACCCTGATGGATCAATACCAAAAACAGGCCGGGCTCATAGAAGATGTCATGAATGAATACGAAGCTGGTACTGACAATTGGAATGAGTTATACAGCAAGCTTCAAAATGTAAACTCAGAAATGTCATCTATGGTCCAAAATCTCCATAAATGGAACGAAGCACTTTTAAAAATGCCGCTGGAGAAGATTACCGCAAATTCCTCCGATCTGCAAAAGCTGTTAAGCGGCCTGGAATCCGTAAAAGGAGAATATGATACCGTCATCAGTGCTGTAACAGGTGCCATTAACGATCAGGTTAAGGCCATCAATGAGCAAAAAGAGGCGGTCAATGAGGAATACGAAGCGTCCAAAAAATCATTACAGGATAAATTGGATCTATTAAGCAAACAAAACGAAAAGCTTAAATTGCAGCAAAGATACGAACAATCCTTGTATGATCTTCAAAAGGTCAACCGACAGGCAACTGAAAAGGTAATCCGTGATGGACAGCTGGTCTATGAGCAGGATGCTGACAAGCTACGCCAAGCAAAAGAAGCGGTCCAGGATGCGAAGTTCGACTTAGAAACTAATGAGCTGAAAACCCAAATCGACAACCTGCAGGAAACCCTTAATGGCTTAAACGATACCTACCAGGAGCAGCTGGAATCTTTACAGAAAATATCTGATAAATGGTCTGAGATTAACGGAAAAATCTCTCAGGCACAGAATGAGTCCAAGGCCGATGAAATTCTGGGAAAAGGCTGGAAGGATAAAATCTTATCCGGCAATGATACATCGCTCTTTCAGAACATCACTCAGATGTATACAGGTATCTCAGAGCAAATCCTACAGTATAAAGAGCAAATCGATGCCACCAATCATATTTCTACTCTCCTTGAAAGCTATATTGCCTCCTACAAGGATGGAACCTTAAGCTATACTCAGGCTCTGACTGGAATCAATGACCTCTTGTCTCAGCTCAACCAAAAGATGCCTGCTGCCAATGGCCTGCAAAACTTATACGATTATTACGGGGCCATAAAAGGAACTGCTGCTAACGGTGACAGCATATTTTCTGAGATTCAGAAAAGCTTAGCCGCCACTGCCGGAGACCTTGTAAAATCACTGGAGCAGTATAATAAAAATTACGGAGCTATCTCCGAATACACCTCCAGCTGGCAGCAGCTCACGGATAATGTAGCGTCTATGCTTCGCGTATTAAAAGAAGTCCGGGATAACTTAAAATCCACAGAAGACGATGACGATGAAGATAAAAAGAGTAACAAGAAGTCCAATGGCGAACCATATATAGGCGGTGGCTGGGTGAGTGGAGGACCGGGTGACCCTGGCAGCAAAAGTGCACGTTCCCTCAAAATCGGCATTCAAGGCGGACTAATCGGTAACAGCACCCTCTTTGACCGAGAAGCAAAAATGAAGCTCTTAGGTCTTAAGAAACTGGAGCCTGACGAATTTCCAACAATTCTTCATAAAAATGAAGCTGTTTTCAACACAGAGCAGCAGGATACTCTTCTCTCCAACTTGGGACAGGCCTGGAACTATACTCCATTTGCTTCATCATTTCTCACAGACGTATCAAATGGATCGGGACAGACAACCACGAATTTTGAATTTGGAGATATTCGCATTGAGTCATGCAGCAATGCAGATGAACTGGCACAAGGCATCTTAAATGGCGGCCTGCGAAATGCCATGATTCAGCATACCGGAAAACATTAACAAATACGGAGCAAACAGAAAGGAAGTGAATATAATTGAACCTGCAAGATGTCTATAAAAAGCTGGTGGAGGACATTCATTACTTATTTAAAAACGCAGCAGAAACCATGAAATTTGACCGCACATTCCGTGCCAAGGTCACAGGCTCTGCTTCCAAAGGGAAGTACACCATTTCCTATAAGAATAGAACACTCACAGCCAGATGCAGCCAAAATCTTCACCCAAACGATACCGTTTGGGTCTGTGCTCCCTGTAATGACTGGAATTCCTTATTTATTCTGGCAGCGGAGCCACAAGAGAGTTCCTGATCAAAACAGAACCGGCGAAACCATTTTAATAAGAAAAGGAGCAACATATGTATGCAACCATACACCCCATAGAACCATTTGATTCGTCAACTGGAACTACCATTCATTTTTCCTGGCAGGGGAATCAGATTTACAAAGCAAGGTGCCTCATTAAAGACAATGCTTCTGGAACAACCGTATTCGATAAAACAATCAGCACCATGAAACAAAGCTATACTCTTCCAGCTGATTCAGGTTTAAAAAACGGAGGCTATTACGTAGCATATTTGTCCGTTTTTGACATAGACGACAAAGAGTCCACCCTTCCAAGCATAGGAACACCATTTTACTGCTACGAAACACCGGAATTTAAATTATCCGTAAATCCTGGTGATGTTTTAAAATCATCAGCATTTCAAACTGAACTCGTCTATTCCCAGAAGCAGAAAGAGCCTCTAAATTCCTTTTGCATTACACTCTACACCTATCAAAAAACAGAGCTCCAGATGTCTGGCGATCTATACGACACCAGTGAATTAACATATCTCATATCTGGACTAGAAAATGCAAAACAGTACTACATAAGAGCAACCGGAAAGACCCTTCACAACATGAGCCTGGATACCGGCTATATTTTATTTACCGTATCCTATACTCAAGCTCAAATATTCAATCCTCTTGAGCTAAACAACAGAGCCGAACACGGCGCTATAGAAATAAAAAGCAATATCATTTCAACCATCGGCATCCCAGAAAAAGATGTCATCTACCTGGAAAATGAGTATGCTGATTTAAGAGAAAATTCCGTTACCTATGATATCGGTTTTGAGGTAAAAGGAGACTTTACCAAGGCATTTCGTTTTCACCGACCGGTATGCAATGCAAAAATCATTCATTTTACCAATAAAGATCAATGTCATGTAAACATTTATTACAGGGAAGGTATTTACTCAGACTCTGGAGGTGAAAAAGCATTTTTCGAGCTGGAAGCAGTCTCTTCCGGCAGCAAATATATCCTCTTTACGAAATACCTTCCAATCCCCAAAGATATCCAGCAATTTGTGCTCTGCATTAACCGAACCAGCAGCTATTATGAAATGAAAGCTGATCTGGTAAACAAATAGAAAGGCGGTGATATTATGTTTTTAGGAAGCTGTTTTGCCTCAAGCAAGGAATCCCTGGCCTCATCACCAGCCTCATCTTCTGACATTTCCGACCTAACCATAGCTTCAGCAGTCTATGATGAAATATTCGCAACGGAAAAGGTAATTGAACTGTCAGAAGAAGACCATGCCTTTCCTTCTGTCTGGGGCTTTGATACCAGGCTTCACGCCCTGTTTCAAGGAACCCTCTACGGTGGAAACGTCAGCTTTACAGAGAGCATCGTAGAATCCATACGAATTAAAAAGAAGGTAAAGGGCGATAAAAAATTTAAGACAATCTTTGAAAAGCCCATTCGCTCCAATGAAGATTTTAAAATAGAATTAATAGATTACTATGAACCAGTAGGAACGGTGGAGTACGCCTATGTACCAGTCATTTCCGGCGGTGAAAATAACTATATTACAAACCGTGTAGAATCCTGGTTTGACTCCTATTTTATCTGTGAAAAGGATATCTCCTATCCTATGGTCCTGGACACAAGATTCGATAAAAAGCTGACTCAGCGCACCAATCTGATTGAGCTTCTGGGAAGAGAAAAGCCAGTGGTATTAAAGGGTGGAAAAATCCGATATTTCTCTGGAGATATTTCCTGTACCTTTATCGAATTAAAAGAAGATGGCTGGCAAACTCATTCATCCTGGGAATACCGAAATGGAATCTATGATTTCCTTACCAACGGTCAGCCAAAGATTCTGAAAGATTTTCTCGGAAATGTTTATATGGTGGCTGTCACAAGCAGTGATATCACAGAAGAATCCGATCATTATGAGCACGTAACCACGAAATTCAGCGTTGCGGAATGCGGCAGTGCCTATGAGGCCGGAGACCTTTATGACAACGGCTTTATCGACGCCGACTTTGACAGGTAGGTGAAATAATGGCATATGAAGTAACTCAAAAAGACCTGGATTTATTAAAACAAGGCACCCAGGAAATTTATTTAAAAGTAGAGTTAATGGACTCGACTTTTAAAACGCTTGATTCCCTGGAAGGACAAATCATAAATGACAGCTACAGCCAGGACAGCGAATCCATACAGCGCAGAAGCTACCAATTTGATCTGGTGGTATTAAACTCTTCCTTTATTATTGGGAAGGATAAAAAAATATGGCTGGACAAACGTCTGCGGGTCTTCTACGGTATCAAATCCGTAAAGACAAAAGAAATCATCTGGTATCAACTGGGAGTATTCTGCTATCTGAGCATGAAGTACTCCTTTTCAAATACCGAAAAAAAGCTATCCGTCTCCTGCGGGGACTTAATGTCCCTATACGATGGCACTTTAAATGGTCATCTCCATGGATACGGCTCCTCCAACAACGCCCCGGACTATGCCGTTCAAAACTTAACCATACCAGCCGGGGAGGATATCCGGGCTTCTGTCATTGCAACCATGAAGTCAGCAGGAATCGAAAAATACATTGTTGAGGACATTGGAAAGCCAATTCCCTATGACTTGACCTTTGCAACCGGAAGCACATACGCTGACATCTGGCAAAAAATCCGGGATCTATACGATTCCTGGGAATTTTATTTTGATGCAGACGGAACCTTTATCTGGCGTCAGATTCCCACCTGCTTAGAAGACCCGGTCATATTAAACGATAGGGTCATGCAGAATATCGTAGTAAATGAAAATGCCGATTCCAAATTTGACGGAATCTTTAATGTCACTGAAGTATGGGGCAAGGTATTAACACTGGAGCAGGAAGACCGATACGCAGACACTTCCAGCTACACAAACAATACGTATGGGATTAACCTAAGCATGTACACAGCATGGGACAGCGTAGATAACCTGGCCCAGCTGGCATTTAAAGCAAGCGACGACAATCTAGCTGCTCCAAACTTTACAATCAACAACTTCTCTCCCGCCATTCCGATTTATGATGGTGATGGAAATCCATTAAAGCCAGGGGTGCTTAAAAAGGATAATATTTACGTCTTCCGTTACCGACGTCTCACGCCTGACCAAACCGCCTTGTTCCTACTAGGACAATTTCAGTGCTATGGAAGATACGTAGAGGAATCACCGGATTGTCCCTACTCAGTGAAAAATATTGGTTATGAAATTTCACAGTCAGTGGATTACGGTAATTTAAGTGACGATGCCGCCTGCTACAATCAGGCAGAATATTTAACCTATAAGTCAACCGCCATGTTGGATACCATAAATTTAAGTACCTTAGTGGTCCCCTGGCTGGAAGTAAACACAAAACTAGAATACACTCCCAGATACAACAAAGAAACCAGCCAGTATATAGTTAAAAATCTAAGCTGGTCAATCGGTGACGGAACAATGAGTATGACTCTTTATAAGTTTTTAGAGAGCTATTCCTATGTATATGGGAGAAAAAAGAAAGGAGCTATTTAAGTGAGCTATTCAGAATACCCACATAGTAAATTCCCAGAAACAATCTGCGACCTGCCAAACATGCAGGACGCCTCTGCCACCCTTCGCCCTGTGATTGAACAGTATAATGAGGCGTGGATGAACAATGATACGGACAAAATGGCTGCGCTGACAAATCAGTATCCAAATTTGACAAAATCATTATTTAATGCAGATAAATTCAACGTCCTGCTGGACGGAGTCAAGGCAACACAGAAGTTCTTTAAAGAAGAAGTCGATGAAATGATTCTAACAGTTGCTCAGAAAACAGTTGGGATTAATGATTCAGCGGAGGGTGAGGACAAGAAGAGAAATGCTTACTCCGCAGAAAAAACTGATTATTTAACCGGCGTTACCATTGCAACCGATATTGAAATACCAGTAGGTGCATGGGATGAGAATTTAACTTATACTTATTCATCTGATAAGATTCTGGAAAATGACAGAGTGAATGTGTTTTTTAACTCTGACAGCATGTTCCATGCTTCTAAGGCATTCATTGTTGTGAAAGAAAATACCGGCGCAGGGAACTTTGTATTAAAGGCAAATAAGCTGCCAAAAAGTGCATTGACTATTAGAGAAATTGAGGTGATGAGAAAAGATGGCTAAATATGGCGTAACTAATGCTGCAGGCGGAGGTGGAATCGGATCCGATGAGGTCTCCGTTACTAAAGAATATGTATTAAATGGCAAAACTTATGTTGGCTCTGATACCGATGATGAAATAGGAATTGGTAAGATGGTAAACAATGGAACTACTGCAAATCAAAGTCTGAATGCAGGTAACTCTATTAATATAAAAAAAGGTTATCACGCACAAGATTTTACCGTAACTGCAAATAGTCTAGCCAGTCAGACTTCTGCTACTGCACTTACAAATGAAATAATTGGAGGTAAAACTGCATGGGTCAATGGTAAAAAGATCACTGGTACCATTCCAATTCAAAATGCAGATACGGATGGTGATCGCGTTTGGGCCACCAATGCATCAAACTGGGCTGGAACATTTAATGTCGGTGTGCGAAATGGTTATTATCTTAACGGTGTAAACTGGGTTCGATATGACGTGCCTACATTTCGTCCGGAAAATATAAAAAAGGGCGTTAATATCGGCGGGGTAATTGGTACATGGGAAGGTTGGGTTCCAACTCCTCAGGATTTATATTTGACAGGAAATAACTATGCTAGATGGTATACGGATTATAATACAGGAGCAGAAGATATACTTATTTTTGACTCTGGACAAATCACATATGAAGCGGCATGGAAAAAAAGTTTAGATATAAAAACAACAAATACAATTAATTTAGCAGGATATTCAAAATTAATATGTGAGGGATCATTTAATTTCCAAACAGGTGTACAAGCAGAAAATTCAGCAAGTATGAGAATTTATTATACAAAAGATTTGGGTAAAACATGGACTCAAATTGGAGTTATATACCTTAGTCAGTTTACAACTCATACTTATGTTGAAATTCCATTTACACCACAAGCTATAACATATCCAATACGACTTGTAATAAGCGAAAATTTTGGTAATTTAGGAGGTAGAGTAAACGGTTCAATACGAAGAATTAGGTTGTCCTGATAGATATTACAAAAATATTGGAGTGATTACTTAAATGCCTATTCTTACATATATTAAATGGTGGAACGCCCAATCAAGGTAGGCTCTTCATAATAGCTATAAAAGAAGTCGGGGATGCGGACAATTTCATGAACAGGCTAAGCGAGTCTGTGAAAGTTTTTCTGTAAATAGTTTTTTTAAAGGCCTTTTATGATAAAATATCAATCATAGGAGGCCTTTATTATGGTAAGACAAAAGAGATCAGTGCACAAAGTACAAATGACAGATATAAAACGTAACTTCATCAGCATCAGTTACTTGAGGAGTATGATATTATATCTGTTCAGAATATTAAGAATGCTATTTTCTCAGATAAAGATGCCTCCACTAATATTGCCTCATCGTTATCTTATTTTTAATACACATAGAAACGTTATCGTTGTTAGATACCCACTTTCCCATCAAACACCTCATCCAGGTCCTTCACAATCCCTTCATCAATCATCCCCATCCCCGCCATATTCCCAAGCACCTTCATCGCTTCTCCATGAGCCATCCCCTTCCGATAAGGCCTCTCTTCCGTAAGCGCCTGATAAATATCAAGACACCCCATCAGCCGCGAATTAAAATCAAGCTCCTCCCCTTTCTTCCCAAACGGATACCCCTTCCCATTCAGCTTCTCATGATGATTCGCCGCCCATTCCGTAATATCCTCAAATCCACTGATCTTCTCAAGGGCAACCCTGGTATAATACACATGTTTTTTCACAACCTTAAATTCCTTATCCGTAAGCGCCCTTGGACAATCCAAAATACTATTAGGCACCGCTAACTTCCCCAGGTCATGTAAATCAGCTGCTATGATTAATTTTGTCCTCTCCTCCTCATCCTTCCCATAAAAATCCGCCATTGCTGCTGCTTTTTCCGCGAGCCCACTGGAATGACGTTTCGTAAAATGAGACTTGGAGTCAATGATTCTGGAAAAAATCTTAGTAATCTTCTGAATTTCTTCAAAGGATAGCTGACAATCAAACTCAGGTATCTCATCAGATAGAGCTTTCCCCACATTCTCATCCGCCATCTTCTCCCAAATAGATAAATCCTCCGCCATCTTACGAAGTGCAATTCCCAAGTCCTTAGAGAACACTATGCCTTCCTCTTGTTCAATCCATTGTACCAGTACATCCTTCCCATTCCCTGCTTCATCCGGCTGATATCTGTCCTCAAATCCATCTGCCGCTGCAATAATCTGAGAAATTAAAGGAATTTCATCTCCACTTAATCCATAGAATCCGCTTCCGTTATACCTTTCATGATGATAAAGAATCACATTTTCAGGAGCTGTAAGAAAAGGATACCCCTTAACATTCTTCTCTCCAATCACACAATGGGCCTTTGACCGTTCAAAATCATTAACCGAAAAATCTTCTCCCGCCGAAACCTCATATAAACTGGATTCACTTAATCCATTGTCATGAAGCATAGCCAAAGCTGCCGTATCATATAGTTCTTCTTTTGATAATCCCAATTCTCTGGCAATGTATAAAGAAATAAATGCCGTTCTTTTCCCGTGATTCGATTGTCTCCCCAACCGATCCATTTCCACAAAATCCAGTGCAAAAGAAACGGAAATCAAAAATTCATTTAAGCTGAATCTCATTATTATTATCCTCTCTCTCTTCGTATCATGTCGTAGCTAAAATGCCAAAAAAGGATGCTATACTTTTGTAAAAATCATGCCATCGTGTACAAAATACAGTTCTTCCCATACATAAAATACAATGGGCACCAATCTAATTTTATCAATAAAAAGAATAATGTCAACTATCTCCAATATTCTAAACCACTTAGAACATCAAATCTATACTTTAATTCTATTACCCTTTCTCATCATCATTCAAAAAAATCCCCCCATCAAATACAAAAAATTCTTCTTCCAGCCATTCTCTGATATCCCTAAAAAAACTTACAGGAATCGCCCCCGGTGATTCTATCATCCAGCAACAATTCCTGTAAACGTTCACTTTATCATACTAATAAATTAAGCCCCTTAATGAGGAGATTCCCTTATCTCATGTACCTTAATATTCTAGTTCATGTAGTTTTTTTTCTCCGTTTAGATTAATAATACCTGCCTGGAATTCTGGTCTTTTTACTTCCTTTGACTTCATTCCCCAAATATTTAGCCCCATGCCCAAAGCAAAGAGACCAATAAAAACAATAAGCTGCGAGAGTTGATTCCTGTTTGCCAGGATAACAAAAATTCCATAGGCTGCAATTAAAGTAATCGGAATACCCAGAACAAAATAAGGAAATTTTCTAATCATTTTTTTATCCCCCTCGTATTATTTGATAATTTGATTATACCACAAAATACTGTTAAAATATGTTAATTTTCTTCCATTTGTCACCAGACAGCCATAAAACTAATGAAAAAGAAATAAATCGGTTGTTATTTTCCTTCTGCTTCGGTATAATGAAAAGAAACAAGTCTATATCACATCTAATTCTAATATCACTTCTTAATCCTTCTATTTTATTTAAAGGATTAACACATCTTCATTCGTTGTAAATCTGCTTAAAGCAATTTACATACATCATATCTAAGGAGGTATACTATGGTATACGAATCATTTCTTGAAACCATCAAACAATCCCTGAAAGAACGTCTTGGCTCTGAATATACTCTAAACATTCAGCCCATAACAAAGAACAATGGATTAAGCCTGGACGGAATCTGCATCGGAAGAACCGGAGAAAAAGCTGCTCCCACCATCTACTTAAATCAATTTTACAACTGTCATATGGAGGGTGTCCCAATTGACGAGATAATTAACGATATTCTACTGCTCTATCAGACAAACAAGCTGCCAGATGAAGTCCATCTTAACGATCTCACTTCACCTGACCATATAAAAAGCCGTGTTATTTACCGCTTAATCAATGAATCCGCCAATCAGGCACAGCTTTCCCAAATCCCCCACATCTCATATCCAGCACTTGATTTATGTCTTGTTTTTAGCATCTATGTACATGAAGCCCAGGACAATCTTCTAACAGCCCTCATTCTAAATAGCCATTTAAAAACCTGGAATCTATCATTTGGTGAGCTGCAAGAGGCTGCAAAACTCAATACTCCCCGTCTGTTTCCAGCTCGAATCCGGTCACTTTCTGAGGTCATAAAGGATATCGCTATAAAATCTTCCCAGGAAGAAATATGCGAAGATGATCTTCTGGACTTTTTTGATACAGAGCCCCTTTCTCCTCCCATGTACGTTCTCTCCAACCACACCGGAATCAGTGGTGCCGCCTGCATGTTTTATGAAGATATATTAAAAGACTTCGCAGCATGCACCGACAGTGATCTAATCATTCTGCCCTCCAGCATTCACGAAGTCCTGATCATTCCTAACAGTAAAAACGTTTCTATCGAAGAGCTGGCTGAAACCGTATTTGCTATCAACCAGGAAGAGGTCCCGGTAGAAGACCGTTTATCCAATCACATCTATTTCTATTCCAGAAGTACGGACCAGCTGTCTGTTGCCTTTACTTCTTCTGTATCAATCGGAACAAAGAATCCATAATGAAAATCGCCATAGCAATCGCACCTGAGATCTGCAGCGTCTGAACCAGATAATGACTGGAAAGCTCCGGATCATTGCTTATTACATAGGAAACACTCCTGTAAATAGAAGCTCCAGGCACAGAAGGCAGAATACCTGCCACTAAGAAGACTGTGACTGGGGCTTTAAAAATGCGGGCCGATACATGGCTTGCCAGAGCAACCAAAAGCGTGGATAAAAATGCCGCAGCTGTGACCGAGCCTGCTGCGGTGTCCACCAAAAGATAGGAAAGCCAGCCTGCAGCACCAATTCCTCCTGCTAAAACCACATACTTCTTCGGCAGCTCCAAAACCAGAGCAAAGCTGATAACCGCAAAGAACGCACCAATTGTCTGCATTACCATAGTTGTCCTCCCATAAACTGAAAGAGCCTGATTCCAGCACCTACCCCTGCTGCCACGGAAAGCGCGATGACCACTGCCTCCATCATTCTGGCTGTTCCTGAAGCATAGTCTCCATTTAAGGTATCCCGAATCGCAGTGGTAAATATAACCCCTGGAACCAATGGCATTATGGCTCCAATAATAATGATATCACTTCTGATTCCTGGCAGCAGGAGCTTTTCCACGGACAAAGCAGTAAATGCAATTAAAAATGCGCTGATTCCATTCATGCAAAAATCATTGAGCTTAAGACGGCTGGATACCTCCATCGCAACAGCAAGAACCGCTCCGGTTATGGCTGCTGCTAAAAAGTCCCTGCCTCCTCCTCCCAGCAACAGAGTAAAAAATACAGAGACCCCAACAATACCCGCATCCTTTAGCCATCTGCTATACTGCATCGTGGTTCGAATTTCTTTCAGTTTCCTATATGCTTCTTCCACCGTAATTCGGTCTTCACATAGCTTTCTTGATACATCATTTACCAGATACACTCTGTTTAAGTTGGTGGATCTCCCAGTCACTCTCCTGGCAACTGTAATTGCCTCAATGGAAGGGTCATTGAGAGAAGCAAAAATACCTGTAGAAAAAACAATTGCCTCAGACGTCTCCCGCCCCGCTTTTCTCAAAATATGGTCAATGGTATTTTCCACACGGAAAATTTCCGCACCGCTTATCAACATAATTTCACCTGCCAGTACGGCAGTTTCCACAAGCAGTTTATCATTCATTCATGGATTCCTCAATGTTAAGTTTATAAGATAAGACTTCCAATCTGAAATACCAGTACAGCGGCTCCCCAGGCAATAAAAATCTGAAAGAGAACCATACCAATCGTCCAGCTTAAAGAGCCGGTTTCCTTCTTAATTGTTGCAACTGCAGCAATACAGGGAGAGTAAAGCAGGCAAAAGATCATGAACGCATAAGCATTCACACCATTAAAACCAAAGCTTCCAAGGCTTCCAAGCAGATTGCTCATTCCTGCTGCCGAGTTTATATTGTTGACACCAAATAAAACAGAAAAGCTGGATACTACTACCTCTTTGGCAGAAAGCCCTGAGATGAGTGCTACAGCGATTCTCCAGTCTCCAAGTCCTGCCGGTCGAAGCACAGGCACAAGAGTACGCCCGATCATAGCTGCAAAGCTATTTTCCACATCTGTAACGAAACCAGACGGACCTCCATTTAATACGAACCACAAAACAATGGTAGCAAGAAATATAGTTGTTCCCGCTTTGCTTAAGTAATCCTTTACCTTATCCCATACATAAATCCCAATCGTTCTTCCATTGGGAGCTTTGTATTCCGGAAGCTCGATAAGAAGTACGTCTTCCTCTCCCCTTCCTAGCAGACGGCGGGATCCAAAAGCAATACCAATGGCAACTAAAAGTCCCACCAAATAAAGAGAATAGGCGACCATCAATGCATGATCCGGAAAAAACATTTCAGAAAATAGCACGTAAATAGGCAGCCTGGCTGAGCATGACATAAAAGGCGTAATAAGAATGGTTCTCTTTCTGTCCCTCTCACTTGGAAGGGCTCTGGCTGCCATAACAGCTGGCACGGTACAGCCAAATCCAAGAAGCATAGGAAGAAATGCTTTGCCAGACAATCCCACCCGTCCCATAATTTCATTCATGACATAAGCCACTCTTGCCATATATCCGCTGTCCTCCAAAAAGGCCAACGCCAGAAACAGGATAAATATATTGGGCAGGAATGTAAGGATACCTCCAACACCGGCTATGATTCCATCCACCACCAATGAAGTAATCCAGCCAGAAGCGTGAATCCCAATCATAAGCTGTCTTATGAACACAGAAACATAATCAAGGGCAATCTCAAAATATCCCTTAAGAAAATCTCCCACCGTAAATGTGAGAAAGAAAACAAGTGCCATGATTCCAAGAAAAATAGGTACTCCCAGAATCGGATGTGTCATAAACCGGTCGGCAGCATCCGTTCGCTGCGCTCCCTGTTCTTTTTTAACAAGACATGCTTTTATTATTTCCTCAATGCGGTTATATTTCTGGCTGATAATCTCCTTTTCATAGTTCTGGTCAATCATATGGTCCAGCTGAATCGGATGCTCCGTCATAATCTTTTCATCATGCTCTAAATACTTTATAGCATACCATCTTATATTATCCAGGCTTTTATCATTGGCTTTTAAAATGGTTTGTATTTTTGATATCTTATTTTCAATTTTAGGAGTATAAGTGACTACCGGTACTTTCTGCGGATTCTTATTCGGATTAACCACTGCGGATAAAAGTTCTTTTAGCCCGCTCCGGTTTCTTGCAGAAACAGCTGCCACTGAAATTCCACCAAGCATATCAGACAGCTTAGGGAGGTTTATTTCCATTCCCCTCTCTTCCACAATATCTATCATATTTAATGCAAGTACCACAGGAATATTAAGCTCCAATAACTGAAGCGTGAGATATAAATTTCTCTCCAGAGACGAAGCATCTAAAACGTTAACAATAACGTCAACCTCACCATCTTCCAGGCACTTTCTTGTTACCTTCTCTTCTAAGGTATAGCAGGACAGGCTGTAAATTCCAGGCGTGTCAATGACACGTATGGGAATGCCTTTATAACTGGTCATTCCTTCCATTCGTTCAACCGTAACTCCCGGCCAGTTAGCCACCTTTAATCTGGCTCCCGTAAATGCATTAAATAAAGTGGTTTTTCCACAGTTTGGGTTTCCCACAAATCCAACGCGTATTTCCTGGTTACCGTCATTCATGGCTGGCTGCCTCCCTTATTTCAATTCCCTCTGATATCTTTCTACCCAGTGCAAGCCTGGTACCCCTTACCTTAATAATTACAGTACCGCTTCCCTTTTTATTCATCAGAGTTATGGGTGTCAGCTCCGTGACCCCCAGGGCTTCCAGCCGCCTCGTAATCGCATCCTTAACCATAACGCTGTACACAATATATGTCTTCCCAATTTCTCCTTCATGCAGCTTCATGATTATCTCCTCTGGATGCCACACTTTAACTTCCTGGCATCCATAGAGATTTTACTATTACTGAGAAACAATGTCAATGGCGGTTACTTGTACAATTTATTAACCTTTTAGTCATCAATCTCCTGAAGCATCTTCTTTATCTGAACCATTCGGTCACGCAGCTTTGCCGCCTCCTCGAAGTTTAACTCTGCAGCAGCCTGATGCATCTTTTTGGTGAGCTCCTTGGAAAGCTTCTCCAGTTCCTTGGCATCCATAGACTCCGGATCTTTCTTAAAGTCCTTCTCATCTTCAATCGCAGCTTTTGAAATGGCAATGAGATCCCGGACGGATTTTTTAATGGTAGTTGGAGTAATTCCATGTTCTTCATTATACTGCTGCTGGATTGCCCTTCTTCGGTTGGTCTCTTCAATTGCCACACGCATGGAATCGGTAATGTGGTCCGCATACATGATGACATGGCCTTCCGAGTTTCTGGCCGCACGTCCAACGGTCTGAATGAGTGAGGTTTCCGAGCGCAGGAATCCCTCTTTATCTGCATCAAGAATGGCAACCAGAGTAATTTCAGGAATATCGAGTCCTTCTCTTAGAAGGTTGATTCCAACCAGAACATCAAACACATCAAGACGCATATCCCGAATGATTTCCGAACGCTCCAAGGTATCAATATCCGAGTGGAGGTACTTTATCCGAATGCCAATTTCCCTCATATAATCAGTCAAATCTTCTGCCATACGTTTGGTCAGCGTGGTAATGAGTATCTTGTTCTTCTTCGCAATTTCCTTGTTGACCTCAGATACAAGATCATCAATCTGGCCTTCCACCGGTCTAACATCGATTTCCGGATCCAAAAGTCCGGTAGGACGTATGATCTGCTCCACCCGCAATAATTCATGCTCTGCCTCATAAACAGAAGGAGTCGCCGATACAAACAGCATCTGATTGATTTTTGATTCAAACTCCTGAAAATTAAGAGGGCGGTTATCCAAAGCAGAAGGAAGCCGGAAGCCATAATTGACAAGAGTGGTCTTCCTGGACCGGTCTCCTGCATACATTCCTCTGACCTGAGGAAGTGTAATATGGGATTCATCAATCATAATCAGGAAATCATCGGAGAAATAGTCAATCAGGGTACAGGGTGGCTCTCCCTCCTGACTTCCCGTCAAATGTCTGGAATAGTTCTCAATTCCGGAACAGAAACCAGTTTCCTTCATCATCTCCACATCAAAATTGGTCCGTTCCGAAATTCTCTGAGCTTCTAACAGCTTGTCTTCACTTTTAAAATGAGAAACCTGCTCTTTAAGCTCTAAAAGAATCGCTTCCGCAGCACGCTCCATCTTATCCCTGGAGACTACATAATGAGAGGCAGGAAAGATAGCGATATGACCAAGCTCTGCCCGGATCTCTCCCGTTAGAGTATCAATTTCCGTGATTCTCTCCACTTCGTCTCCGAAAAATTCTATGCGGTATGCTTCACTTCCCGAATAAGCTGGGAAAACCTCCAAAACATCTCCCCTCACCCGGAAGGTACCGCGCCTGAAATCCATATCATTCCTGTCATATTGGATTTCAATCAGCTTATGAATTACCTCATCCCGATCCTTTATCATTCCAGGTCTTAAAGAAATAACCATCTCCTTATAATCGATGGGGCTTCCAAGACCATAAATACAGGACACGGAAGCAACAATAATTACATCCTCCCGCTCAGAAAGAGCCGCTGTTGCGGAATGTCGCAGCTTATCAATCTCATCGTTAATGGCAGAATCCTTTTCGATGTAGGTATCTGTAGAAGGAACATAAGCTTCCGGCTGATAATAATCATAATAAGATACAAAATACTCCACTGCATTTTCCGGGAAGAACTCCTTGAATTCTCCATACAGCTGTGCCGCCAGAGTCTTATTATGGGCAATAATCAGAGTTGGCTTCTGAATTCTTTGAATGACATTGGCCATGGTAAACGTCTTACCTGAGCCTGTAACACCAAGCAATGTCTGAAACTGATTGCCCTCCTCAAATCCTTTTACCAGCTTTTCAATGGCCTGCGGCTGGTCACCAGTAGGGGCATATTCTGAATGTAGTTTAAACTCCATAATGTTTCACCTCCAAAATCTCTTAATGCCAATTATATCATAGCCATAACAAAATGTATAGGCAAAAAGAACATCAGTTCTTTATAGAAAATTTCCATATATCTTTCAGAATCTCCCAGTCCTGATACAAATATTCCATTCTTTCTTTTGGATTGCAATTCATACCGGTTTGATATATGATACTATTCATATAGATTAACAGCAGGAGGACTTTTTATGTACAGCTTTAATAACGATTACAGCGAAGGCGCACACCCAAAGATACTGGAAGCCATGATCCAGGCTAACTTAATCCAGAATGGAGGATACGGCCTTGATGACCACTGCAGCCATGCCAGAGAACTCATCCGTGAGGAAATTGGACAAATAGATAGTGACATTCATTTTATCACAGGTGGTACCCAGACCAACTTAATAACCATAGCAGCGGCTCTCCGCCCCTGGCAGGCTGTGATCTCAACAGATAAGGGACACATCAATGTGCATGAAACCGGCGCCATTGAAGCCACAGGGCATAAGGTCATTGCCATGCCAAGTAACGATGGCAAGCTGACTCCCGCTGATATTTTAAAGGCTCTGGAGGACCATACCACAGAGCATATGGTACAGCCTAAAATGGTCTACATCTCAAACTCTACAGAAATAGGAACTCAATATACCAAAGCTGAATTAGAGTCCCTTCATCATATCTGCCGCCAGAAAGATTTATATCTGTTCCTTGACGGTGCACGTTTAGGCTCTGCCCTGACAAGCCCAATCAACGACGTAACAATTTCCGATATTGCAAAACTTACCGATGCATTTTATATTGGAGGAACCAAAAATGGCGCCCTCTTTGGGGAAGCCCTCATTATCCTTCATAAAGATTTAAAGCAGGACTTGCGTTTTCTTATAAAGCAGCGTGGCGCAATGATGGCAAAAGGCTGGCTTCTTGGAATCCAGTTTGAGGAGCTGTTTCAAAATAACCTTTTCTATGACCTGGCTGCACATGCCAATGAGATGGCGACCCTGTTGCGAGATGGTATTTCTTCCTGTGGTTTCTCCTTTTATTCAGACTCCATGACTAACCAGCTCTTTCCCATTTTTCCTGATAAATTGATTGAAAAGCTTGAAAAGGATTTTCTATTTTCCATTCAGGAACGCTTTGATAACAACCACTCTGCCATCCGACTGGTTACTTCATGGGCAACCAAAGAAGAGGCCTGCAGAGAATTTATCAAGACACTAAAAGACAATATTCAGGAATAATCCCTTTCTGCTGGGTATCTCACAATATACTTCTTACCATAATACAAGACTATAACACGAAAGCCTCCTGAATTGGCACTTCACCGAACCAGGAGGCTTATTTTACATATTATATTTCATTTTATATCCATTCTTATTTCAGAGCTTTGATGGCTTCCATAAGCTGGTTATCTTCCTCATGCTCAATTTTAATCTTGGTCTTTAATTCTTCCTTTAATTCCACAGGTACATCAGGCTCTAAGCCCTTTTTGTGAAGATCAAAACCATTGGGTGTATAATAATGAGCAACTGTCATCTTAATGGCAGTTCCTTTATCCAGAGGGAATAATGTCTGCACAATTCCCTTACCAAACGTCTTTGTTCCCACCAGTTTGGCTCTTCCATAATCCTTTAATGCACCGGAAAATACCTCGGAAGCACTGGCTGACTGACCATTGACTAAAACAGCCATCGGTACATCGATCTGGTGGCCGTCCTTGGCATAATACTGCTCGCCCTTGCCATTTTTATCAGCCATATAAACAAGAAGTGTCTTATCCTTCTTCTTTCTTACAAGGTTTGGATCTCCCTTAATTTCCAGATTGTCAGGAAGAATATAATCCAACATGGAAACTACAGAGTCCACAATTCCTCCTGGATTATTTCTTAAGTCCACCACCAGCTTTTTCATTCCCTGTTTTTCTAGGTCATCAATGGCAGCCTTGAACTGGTCGGCTGTCACTGAATCGAACTGGCTTACGGAAATATATCCTACTTTATCAGCAAGCATTTCATGCTCAACCGTAGGAACGGTAATCTGCCGGCGCTCCATTGTCATATCAATGTATTTCCCTGTATCTTTACGGAGAACAGTAATGGTGACCGGTGTTCCTTCTTCCCCTTTAATGTGATCCTTGACTACAAGCTCTAAATCCATGCCTGTTACTTCCTGATCTCCCACCTTATAAAGAAGATCTCCCGGCAAAATACCTGCCTGGGCGCCTGGAGTTCCTTCAAATACCTTGGTTATGGTGATAATGCCAGTTTCAGCACTCTGGCTGACCATGACTCCAATTCCACAATATTCTCCGGACGTATCCTCCTTTAGCTTATTATATTCGTCAGCGGTGTAATAAACCGTATAAGGATCGCCAAGTCCACTTAACATCCCCTTATAGATCCAGTCTTCCACATCGCTGGTGTCTTCGTCAAATAGATAATATTTGTCTATTACTGCCTGAATCGTCTGTATCTTGGAAGTAATCTGATTTAAGTCTAAATTTCCCTGCTGATTTTCTGTCTGGGCTGATTCCGCAGTCTGTCCATTTCCATCAATTGCAGCTTTCCCAATCAGAAATATTCCCAGGGACATTCCTACGATCACGAGGCCTGCTAATGCAGTTAACAGTGCCCCGACCAGGGCACCCTTCCAAAATTTATTTTTACTCTCCACTGTCATTCTCCTATCTAGCTCCTTATGGGCTAACGTATTTCGCCGGATTTACATAGCTTCCATCTACCCTGATTCCAAAATGGAGGTGAGGCCCGGTAGAATATCCGGTAGAACCCACTTTTGCAATTACCTGCCCCTGAGATACCTCTTGCCCTGCGGACACCAAAAGCTCCGAACAGTGCATATAGACGGTATAAACACCGCCGCCATGATGTATCATGATATAGTTGCCGGCAGAATAACTGTATGTAGATATGGTAACTGTACCAGACGCCGCCGCTACGATGTCGCTTCCCGTTGGTGCGCTCACATCAATTCCCTTATGATTGGTAGATGCACCCTCTGTCGGGGAATCTCTGTCACCAAAGCCAGAGGTAATCTTGCTTGAAGAAGGGCAGGGCCATATAAACTTAATATTCCCGATCGCAACCGTATTATACGTTTTTCCTGCTTTCTGGGCTGCTTTACGCGCTTCTTCTTCCTTTTTACGGATCTCTGCCTCCATAGCTTCGATGCGCTTTTCCTGTTCTGCGATATCCTGGTTGAGCTCTTTTAAACTATTTCTGCCGTCATTGATCTTATTTTGGTAAACGGCAAGGTCAGCATTTTTCTTACTGATGAGGCTTTCTACCTCCTGCTGTTTTTTGCTGGTTGCTGCCTCAAAGGCGGCCAGCTCCTCCCGCTCTGCCAAAAGTACCTGTTCCCGCTGCTCTACCTCTTCTTTCGATCTTTTGTAGTTCTCCAGCATTCTCCTATCATATGCGACAATGCTGCTGATATATTCCGCCCGGTTAAAAAGCTGGGTGAGATCGCCAGACTTAAATAATAAGTCAATATAGCTTGTCTCACCCTTTTCATACATATATTGAATTCTCAGCTTCATATCCTCATATTGGCGAGAGACCGTCGTCTTTGCAGCTTCCAGTTCCTCACTGGCTGCTTTTATCTCTTCTTCCTTTGCACTCATCTGGGACTGCAGTGCATTTACCTGTTTGTTTAATGAATCAAGGCTGGTGTCAAGGTTTTTTATGTAACTGGCAGCATCCTGCTCTAACCCTTCCAGCTCCTTTAAGGTTGTTTCTATTTCCTTCTTTTCTTCTTCCAAAGAAGAGGCCTTTTTCTTTGCCTCATCCATCTCAGTTTTAGTCGCATAAGAAGGAAATATGCATGATACTGCCATCAAACTGCATAGTCCTGCTGCAAACAGCCTCTTTTTAAAATTCATGGGCATTTCCCCTTACACTTTTAAATGCTTTCTAATGGTAAAGAAGCTTACAAAGAAACCAATACCCAGTCCCAAGGACAGGGCAGTTACCGCCATGTACGGGAATATTGCCTCCACCGGGAGAAACTGAAACAGTCCCGATAAAATGCTGAACTTTGTAACAACATACTCAACCGTAGAACGGTATAGAAAATAAATGGCAATGAGAGGAATGGAGGCTCCAATCAGGCCTATGATAACACCTTCCACTACAAAGGGGGCCCGTATCATATAATCCGTGGCTCCTATCAGCTTCATGATGTGATTTTCATTCTTACGGAAAGCAGCAGCCACAGATATGGTATTGCTGATAAGGAAAATAGCTACCGCAAGTAAAATGCCGATGATCAGCATGGAAAGCACTCCAATGACCTTATTTAAGCTATTCATGCCCTCTGCAGCGGTTCTGGAGTAATTGACTTTTCTTACTCCTTCAATGCCTTTTAACCAGTCCACAACTTTATCCTGATCTACCAAATCTTTTAAGTATACGGTATAAGAGGATGAATTGGCCAGAGGATTATCTTCCTCAAACCCTTCTGCCAGATCCTGCATATCACCAAAATACGCTTCTTTTGCTTCCGCCCAGGCTTCCTCTGCGGAAATGAACTTTACTTCCTTTACTTCTTCCCTGGCTTTAATCTGATTACCGATTGCCGTTATTTTATTCTTATCAAGTCCGGCTTCAAAAAATACGGTAATTCCAACGGTGCCCTCTGTATTCTTAATCACATGCTGAACATTTATAACAATGGAAAAAAACAGGCAGAAAAGAAAAATGCATGCGGATACCGTAGCAATGGAGGCAAGGGAAAACAAAATGTTCCTGCATATATTATTAACGCCCTGCTTTAAGCAGTACCAAAATGTACTAATTCTCATATGTATAACCGCCTTTTTTCTCATCACTAATGATGGCTCCGCGATCCATCACAATCACTCGCTTCTTCATCCGATCTACGATCTCCTGGCTATGAGTTACTACGATTACAGTAGTTCCCTGCTTGTTGATCTCGTTTAGAAGCTTCATGATCTCCATGGAATTGTGCCCATCTAAATTTCCAGTGGGTTCATCTGCAAGAAGAATTTCCGGTCGGTTAATCAGAGCCCTGGCAATGGCAACACGCTGCTGCTCACCACCGGACAACTGCTGAGGAAAAAATTTGTATTTTGACGATAAGCCTACCATCTTTAACATGGCTGGGACAGACTCTTTGATGCTTTTTGTAGAGGCACCAATGACTCTTTGGGCAAAAGCAACGTTTTCATAAACATTACGGTCTTTTAAAAGACGGAAGTCCTGAAAGACCATGCCTAGCTTTCGTCTGTATTTTGGAATAAATTTTCTTGGCATCTTGCCTAAATTCATATCATTTACTATTATTTTGCCGGAGGTTGGTTCCACTTCTTTTAACAGCATTTTTAAAAGTGTTGATTTACCTGAACCGCTGCGGCCGATGATGAAAACAAATTCTCCATCTTCCACATTGATGCTGACGTTGCGAAGGGCTTTGTTACCGGCTTCATATGTTTTACTTACATTCCATAATTCTATCATTTCAGTCCTCTAAGTCTTTTTGCTTACGTACTTTTTGCATGGAAAGGATTGTTGCTTGTGTTACTCTATACCACAGTGAAACTTCGATTCCGCTTCGCTTCATCTCAGTTTACGGGGATGTCCAATAAAAAGAGAGGGAGCTAAGCATCTGCTTTTACGCTAGCGGAGATTTTGTGTGCTTCCCTCTAACCCGCAGCGAAACTTCGATTCCGCTTCGCTTCATCTCAGTTTACGGGCTTCGCCCTATGAAAAGAGGCAGCAAATCATCTGCTTTTACGCTAGCGGAGGTTTTGTGTGCTTCCCTCTAACCCGCAGTGAAACTTCGATTCCGCTTCGCTTCATCTCAGTTTACGGGCTTCGCCCTATGAAAAGAGGCAGCAAATCATCTGCTTTTACGCTAGCGGAGGTTTTGTGTGCTTCCCTCTAACCCGCAGTGAAACTTCGATTCCGCTTCGCTTCATCTCAGTTTACGGGCTTCGCCCTATGAAAAGAGGCAGCAAATCATCTGCTTTTACGCTAGCGGAGGTTTTGTGTGCTTCCCTCTAACCCGCAGTGAAACTTCGATTCCGCTTCGCTTCATCTCAGTTTACGGGCTTCGCCCTATGAAAAGAGACAGCAAATCATCTGCTTTTACGCTAGCGTAACGCAGCTGTTTTGCTGCCTCTTTTCGCACTGCTCATGGCTGGCGTTAATAGTCTTGGTTCTCCATGTATTTCATGTATTTTACAACCATAAGTGCGATCTTAAACGTAATCGCATCCTCAAACACCCTAAGGTCCAACCCAGTACTCTTCTGAAGCTTATCCAAACGATATACCAAAGTATTTCTATGAATATAAAGCTGTCTGGATGTCTCTGATACGTTCAAGCTATTCTCAAAGAATTTATTAATGGTCGTTAATGTCTCTTCATCAAAATCATCTGGTGATTTGCCGTCGAAGATTTCTCTGATAAACATACGACATAATGGAAGTGGGAGCTGATAAATCAGACGGCCAATGCCAAGCTTGCTGTAAGCAACTACATTCTTATTGCTATAGAAGATCTTGCCAACATCCATAGCCATCTTAGCTTCCTTATAAGATCTGGAAACTTCTTTGATTTCGCTGACAATGGTACCAAAGGCAACGTGAACCTGGGTCATGGCTTCTGTGTTGAGCATGTCCAGAATGGTATTCGCTGTCTTTTCTAAATCCTCATATGTCTCGCCTTCTTTTACTTCCTTTACGAGAATGATGTTTTTCTCATCTACAGCAGTAACAAAATCCTTTGTTTTAGCCGCAAATAGATTGCGCACTGTTTCAAGCGCATTTACATCCTTTTCATGCTGGGTCTCAATAATAAATACGACTCTTTTGATATTTGTTTCAATGTGCAGTTTCTTTGCACGGTTATAAATATCAACCAAAAGGAGATTATCAAGAAGTAAATTTTTGATGAAATTATCTTTATCGAAACGTTCTTTATATGCAACCAAAAGGCTCTGAATCTGAAACGTAGCCAGTTTGCCGACCATATATACATCATCGCTTCCTCCTTTTGCAAGAAGGATGTATTCTAATTGGTGTTCATCGAACACTTTAAAAAACTGGTATCCCTGGATTACCTGGCTGTCGGCCGGAGAATCCACGAAAGCCAGGATTGAACTTTCATAATCTTCCGCATCAGGAAATGTGGTAGCCAATACCTTTCCTTCTGTATCACAAATACACAGATCAATTCTTGTAATTCCTTTTAATCCTTCAATGGTCGTTTGAAGTATTTGATTCGAAATCATGGCATATTCTCCTTTTTCGTAAATTTACCTTATTCTATATTAAAGCAAAAAGAAAAAAAAAGCAAGCGAGTATCATACCCGCCTGCTGAATTTTTCATATAATTTAGTTTAAAACAACAAGTTCTGTATCCTTATCAAATACATGTACCTTGGATAAATCAAGTGCAAGCTTAATTGTATCGCCAGGTCTAGCAGTTGTACGAGGATTTACTCTTGCTGTAAAGCTTGCATCATCAACATCAAAGTATAAGTAAACTTCTGCACCTAAGAGCTCATAAACTCTGATGGTTGCGTCAATGATACTGTTTGGAGAAGATGCAAGGAATGCTTCCTCATCGTGTAAATCTTCTGGACGGATTCCTAAAACTACAGTTTTTCCAACATAGCCTGCTGCCTCTAACTTTTTAGCCTTTGCTTCTGGAAGAGCGATTGTGTTGCCTCCAAAAGTAAGTGTTACATCGCTGCCATTTTTAGCAACTGTAGCATCGATTAAGTTCATCTGAGGAGCTCCGATAAATCCAGCAACGAACTTGTTGCCTGGCTTATCGTATAAGTTCTGAGGAGAGTCAACCTGCTGGATAACGCCGTCCTTCATAACTACGATTCTGGTACCAAGAGTCATAGCCTCTGTCTGGTCATGTGTTACGTAGATAATGGTTGCCTGAAGTCTCTGATGTAACTTGGAGATCTCAATACGCATCTGGCCTCTCAGCTTTGCATCAAGGTTTGACAGAGGCTCATCCATTAAGAATACTTTAGGATTACGTACGATGGCACGTCCCATGGCAACACGCTGTCTCTGTCCACCGGATAAAGCCTTTGGCTTACGGTCTAACAGATGCTCAAGGTCAAGAATTCTTGCAGCTTCATGAACCTGCTTCTCAATCTCTTCCTTTGGAGTTTTTCTAAGCTTAAGACCAAACGCCATGTTATCGTATACAGTCATATGCGGATAAAGAGCGTAGTTCTGGAATACCATTGCGATATCTCTGTCCTTTGGCTCAACATCATTCATCAATTTTCCGTCAATGTAAAGTTCACCGGAAGAAATGTCTTCCAGACCTGCGATCATACGAAGGGTTGTGGACTTACCACATCCGGATGGTCCTACGAAAATAACGAATTCTCTATCTGCGATTTCCAGATTAAAATCCTTAACTGCCTCAAATCCATTCGGATATCTTTTGACAATGTTTTTCAATGATAAACTAGCCATCTTACTAATCCTCCTAAAAATATAATGTAAACCACTTGTAACAGCCAAAAGCCCCCACAGCCCTGGCTCATGTTTCTTGAAATAATCATACATGAATTGAATTTTATTTACCATATTGTTATTTACCAAAAAGAATTTAGGGCTTTTGGCTAATTTGTATAACATACAAAAAAATTGACTGAAACGTCAAAATAACAAAAGAATGGCCTGGCTTTTTCTGTCTATATTCGATAGCAAGCGCTTAATTTTCATGATATTTGGTAATAAATTACAAGGCGGAGCCGCAAATATCGACTCCGCCTTGTGTAATTTTTTGTCATTTTATTGTTTTCTAACAAGAACGTTCAACCACTTAACGTCAGAATGACCAGTACGGACATCCTCGGTTTCCCAGATCTTAACAATTTCAAATCGACCGTTATCCCTTAGAAGCTCAGTGATAGAATCAGCCGTATAATCGGTGAAATACCGTTTTCCCCGAAACCCCTCAAAATCTCCAAGCTTATATGACATATAAAGGATTCCCCTGTCATTTAAGGCCCTTGCTATCTTTGTAAGAATGTCAGACAGTTCCTTCTTCGGAGTATGAAGTAATGATGCGCATGCCCAGATACCATCGAAAACGTTGTCAAAATCCATTTCCTCAAATGTCATCTTAAGCACTTCCAGACCAGTGTGGATCTCTGCCAGCTTGCACATCTCTTCCGATGCATCAAGCGGAGTTACGTCATATCCAAGGTCATAGAAGGTCAGGCTGTCTCTGCCTGATCCGCAGCCTAAATCCAGAATAGTATCTCCCTCTTCGAGAAGATCAGTGAATTCCTTCATGATCTTTGACATATCCTGATTTACAGTTTCCTCAAATTCCTTTGCCGCATACTTATTATAATAGTCTATCGAGTCCAAAATAATCCTCCTGTTATCCGCTTACCCGCTATTTAATCTTATCGATTTTGCTATCTGTTATGTTAACTTTTCCTTCTTTTAAAAGATGGCCTATGGCACGCTTAAATGCATTTTTGCTCATGGAAAATTCCCTTTTAATGATCTCAGGATCTGCCTTATCTGTAAATGGCAGACTTCCCTGAAACTGGGTATCTATGATTTCATACACACGGGCAGCATCCTGATCCATCTGAATATGAGCCTTCTGTCTTGGACTTAGATCCAGCTTTCCGTCTTCCCGCACCTTCATTACCCGGGCGGTCACACTATCACCTTCCCTGTAAGTTTCAAATAATTCCTTTTGTGGGATCAGACCGTAATACTGATTGTCTACGGCTACAAATGCACCGAGAGTATCACTTATTTCATAGATGATGCCAGTAACCTGATCGTCCTTTTTATAAGGTGACTGATTGCTCATATAGGAGTATACCCGCATGGTCGCAGCCAAGCGTTTGCTCTTGTCAATGTAAAGGGCCACCAACACCTGCTCACCCTGACGGACCTTATGTGTCTGTTCCTTAAAGGGCAGAAGAAGATCCTTTTCAAGACCCATATCGAGAAATGCACCGATCTTTCCAACCTCTTTTACATTAAGTACGGCAGTTTCCCCTACCTTAAGCTTTGGCTCAGCTGTGGTAGCAATGAGCCGGTCCTCAGAATCCTTATAGATAAAAACGTGGATCCTGTCACCAGGAGAAGTATTTTCCGGAACCTGCTTCTTAGGAAGAAGGACAGAGGCCTCACCTGAGCCATCTTCTCCAAGATATACACCGAATTCCTTGACCCTCTGTACTACCAGGGTCTGCATCTTTCCTAATTCTATCATGTTATTTCCTCTCTGTTTTTCCCTGCAGCCAAATGACCGCAAAGGCGTTCCCCTGCCCGTCACACAAAGAAACCGTATAACCTTCCTCTGTCCGGCTGATGCGGGGATAAATAGCATCACCAAAGACTGCCGCTTTTTTATATTCCACTCTCAGTTCCGTAACCTCCATGTCATCCGGAAGCACTTCCCTGGCAATCTCTACATATTTTGCATTGTTCACATGATGATTGGTATCAATATGATGCTTGCTTACAGTCACAGGATCCAGTGCCTTGTAATCCTCCGGCAGTTCAATCCTTCTTGGAGCATAATCCATAGTAAGCTTCTCTTCCCAGCCATCGCCATACCCCTTGATATCATCAGGCTCAATCTTAACTGGCCTGCCCTTTTGCGTATCAAAGAGAAACCAAACGGAATTGGCCCTTACCAGATAGTTTCCGTTCTTATCACTAATGGTAAAATTCCGGTATCCGTAAAAGCCCTTAAAGTCATAAGGCCAGGTGCTGATTACGATCTCTTCCCCCAGAACCGGATAACGGTCCACAACAATCTGCCAGGAAGAAAGCCACCATGCTTTGTGACGTTTTATCAGGTAAGAGAGACCTAATCCGTTATCCTCAGACTGAAATGTGGAACAATCCTGAAGATAGTTCATGATGCCAGTTAATGTCAGTTTCCCATATTCATCTGTCTCACTGTAACGGACTCTGCTGCCGAAATAATACATCTTACACCTCTCACCAAAATTATATAACATTATAATGCATTTTTATGTTCTTGTCCAGATAAACCAAAAACATCCTACTTATATATGCAAAAAACGGAACCTATCCAGGTTCCGTTTACTAACTGGGCTACAAGGATTCGAACCTTGAAAATGACGGAGTCAGAGTCCGTTGCCTTACCATTTGGCGATAGCCCATCACTACAACGAGATTCATTATACATGAAACTACAAAATGTGTCAAGCATTTTTCCCAAAATTTTCTATTGTGTCAAATTTTGCAAAAAAACAGCTCCGATTCTCTAAAATCTTAGAAAACCAAAGCTTCCCATTAAACTGGGCTACAAGGATTCGAACCTTGAAAATGACGGAGTCAGAGTCCGTTGCCTTACCATTTGGCGATAGCCCATTAACACAACGAGTGTATTATACTACCAATTTTCTCTTTGGTCAAGCACTAATTATAGTTTTTTCGGAATAAAGAAAAAACCGCCTCTCAGTGAGCGGTTTCCTTTTGGGATGTCTGTTCCTGAGAGACGTTTTTCTCGGTGCTATGTTCTATATTCTCTGTCTCAGCAGGTGCCGTACTGGCTGGAACCGTTGTCTCCGCCTGGGTGGTTTCTTCTGATTCAGAATCTTCACTACCAATAACCGGAGTTTCAAAAACTCCTTTCACCGTAACCTGCTTACCAATTTTGGGTGATATACCACCAAGAATAAAAGTATATTCCTTCCCCTGGGAAAGATCAGTGACCTCTATTTCACAAGATTCCGAATCTGTATCGGAAACCTTGGCAGAATACGTATTGCCATCCCCATCTTTTACAGAAACTGTGGGGTTTTTCCACTTAACCTTTGTTTTAAAATAAACCGTAACTACACCGTCTTCATAATCCACATAATCAATCTTAATTTTCTCACCGCTTACATTGTCCTGATCAGAGGTTGTTTCCTCTGAGGAAGAAGATGGTGAGGCTGAAGTCGTCTGAGCCTGAGATGAATCCTTATGTGCTGTTGTCTGGCTCTCTGTTTCAGAAGATGGCTGGACAGCAGAAGTTTCCTGTTCCGTAACTGATTCCGCTGTAGGATCAGTTACCGGGGGTGCCGTAGTGACTTTCGTAGTTGCATCTGTCTCCGCCTCCGTCACCTCGGTTTTTCCACCTACGGCATAGGATCGTTCCGTAATCACCTTGGCAATCTGCTCCATGTTAAGGGAGGCAAGATTCTTTATATCATCTAAAGTCAGGGAGGGATTCTGATCCATCAGTTCCTTTAAAAAGTAGGCCTTCCCATAAGAAATTCCGTACTCGGAAGCAAACCCTTTTACCTGTTCCTCATCAATCACCTGCTGGTCATATACAACCGCTTCTAATTGTTTTTCCTTCAATGCCGTCTTTATGTCACTCACAACGGTTGACCGGAGATTCTTTGCTTTTTTTACACTGTCATTGGCAACGGTAACTAAAATGGCATTATCGGAATCCGTTAGATAACCATTGGTGACCAAGGCTCCGATCACTGCATTTACTGCCACATTTAAATCCACGCCCTTTAGATCCATCTGCTCCATGATATTTTTAGCATCTTCATTCAGAGCTTTGGCAGACAGTACCTTATTTCTTTGATTCACAGACAATTCAACGCTTGGATTTACATCAATTCCAATGACAGAGTCCACTCTTCCGTTTTGGTACGTATAGGTACCTCCAGCTAGGGCGACCATGCAAAAACAGGCGGCTATCAAAGAGGCGATTACCCTCCGCCGAATCATGAAAACAGGCCTTTTATGTACTTCAATCGCTTCCTGTGGGGTACTTAAATCAATGCGGTCTAGAACATCAGGTACCATATCCCGGGCAGCAGTGGTTATGCAGGCTTCGATTTGCTTTTTATTCATTTGTCTCTGATCTGACTGGTTCATATCAAAGCCTACTCCTCTCTTAAATAATTTTCCAACTTTTTCATGGCACGGTTATATCTGGATAGCGCAGTTGCCAAAGGAATATTCAGACTGGCAGCGATCTCTCTATGCTTCATACCGCCCGATGTATGAAGCAGAACAATCTCCCGCTCCTCCTCTTTTAAAATCTGAAGAGCCGCAAGAAGCACCATCTTATCTGCCGCCATCTCAATTTCCTTACAAACCTCTCCTGCTTCTAGACCCATTAAATCATCTATCGTAACATCCGAATCATGTTTCTGTTCCCGAAACTTCATATAACATAGATTCCGTGCAATCGTAAACATCCAGGCCAGCGGCTTCCCCTGAGATTTATAGCCTTTTGCAGAGGTCCAGATCTTTAAGTAAGACTCCTGCATAATCTCTTCTGCATCCTGGGGATTCTTTACAATGGACAGTATAAAACTGTACATCGTACGGTCCGTATTCTGGTATAGCTGTCGAAAGGCTTCCTGGTCACCATCTGCGACTTTATTAAGAAGCTTTTCATCGCTCAAACGGCCGTAATCTTCCGGCCGGTCAAGGCTCATCAATCCCATAAATAGCATGGTTTGGATTTCCTTTCTACTAAGTTAATGCGGAATACTGTCATCTTATTGCATAAAATGGAAAATTATTTATTACCTTATTTTTCCACTGCGAAGCCACTTTCTTCTGTCATGACCAGACAGCATCGATTATCAGTTTCAGTCACTTTCTTTATGATTTCTTCCTTTAACCGTTCTCGTTTCTTTTTATCGTATTCCCTGGGAAATACCAGATCAAAGATCAGGTTGATCTGTTCTTGCCCATCGATCAACCGAAAATCGTGAAATGATATCCTGGGATCCACACCATGAATTACATTCTCCAGCATGCTCCCAAATTCCATCACTCTGGAATTTTTTGTTTCCACCGGATCCATGTGGATAACCAGAAAAATACCGAACTTTTTTAAGGCTTCCCGTTCAATACGGTCCACAACCTCATGAGAGATTTCCACATTTACATCATTAGGTACCTCCGCATGAATAGAAGCCATGCTTCTGGAAGGTCCATAATTGTGTACAATGAGATCATGACTTCCTATAATACCTTCATAACTTTCCACAAATTCTGTAATTTCCAGATAAAGCTTTGGATCAATGGGTTCACCAATCAGAGGAGTAAGTGTTTCCTTTGCAATTTTTACACCAGCCAGCATAACGGCTACTGATACAATAAGTCCCACAATTCCGTCAATATTAAGTCCCCAAATGCCATAAACAGCCACCGATAAAATCGTTGCAGTGGTGGTGACCACATCCCCCAAAGAGTCCGCAGCCGTGGCCTTCATGACAGAGGACTGAATTCTTTCTCCAAGCTTGCGGTTAAAAAATCCAAGCCACAGCTTTACAAAGACAGAAAGGATCAAAATAACAACCGTTACGGCCTGAAAGGACATCTCTTCCGGGTTCATCACCTTCCCAAAGGAAGTTTTAAAGAGAGAAAAACCTACTTGAATGACCAGGAACGCCACAATAAATGCTGCGATATACTCCACCCTTCCATGACCAAAAGGATGATCTTCATCCGCCGGCTTACCAGCCATTCTGACTCCCACAAATCCTATAATGGAAGAAGCTGCATCCGATAAGTTATTAAACGCATCAGCCATAACAGAAATACTGTTTACCAAAAGTCCGGCAAATATTTTAGCACCAAACAGGAGAATGTTACACAAAATCCCTACGACGCTTACCATAACACCGTAACTGGTACGTACCTGGATATCTTTCGTATTTTTGTAGTTCTTTACAAAAGTCCTTACTAAAAATTCAGTCATACTTCTCCCTTCTGACCTTACCCTAATCTTTATAACTGACCTTTTCTAAAAACAGACCTTCCGCAGGCACTGTAGTTCCTGCTGCGCTGCGGTCCATTGCCTTTAATATTTCTTTCATCTCTTTTGGACTTCTCTTACCTTCTCCTACTTCTATCAGAGTGCCCATAAGGATACGCACCATATGATGTAAAAAGCCATTGCCGGTATAGCGTATAAAAAGCCTGCTACCCTCTTCCTCAAATTCAATCGCTTTCAGTATCCTTACGGTAGACTTTTTCATTTTTTTATTGGAACAAAAACTCTTAAAATCATGCTCTCCCAGAAAATACCGGGAAGCCTCTCTCATCGCATTTACATCAAGAGGCCTGCCAAAACCATAGATATACTTACGTTCAAATACCTGCTTTCTTTCCCCCGTCTCTATCCGGTAAAGATAGGTCTTTTCCTCCGCGTTCAAACGGCTGTGAAACCGATCCCCTGCACGGTCCAGGCTAATTACCCTAATGTCCTCCGGAAGATACTGGTTAAGATAATCTTTTATTTCTCCCTCGGACATCCTTGTATCCAGGTGAAAATTAGCCGTCTGGGCCAGAGCATGAACCCCTGCATCTGTCCTTCCTGATCCATGTATTTCAACTGGAACTTCTGCCAGCCGCTCTAAGATCCCTTCCAGCTTTCCCTGTATGGTACGGTCCGTATTTCCCTGCTTCTGCCAACCATCATAACGGCTGCCATCATACTCCAGTACCATCTTATAATTTTTTAGCATTTAATATCTCCGATCTTTTGTAAATAAAATAGATTCCCATCATTACCAGGGTACCAAAAGCAACACCTGCCGAATCCAGCCAAACATCTGAAATCTGACCTGAGCGTCCTTCTACAAACAACTGAATGGTTTCATCAAAAAAAGCCACAAGAAACCCTGATGCTGCATGGTAAGTCCAACGTCTTTCTTCACTCATTCCCTGAGCACCCAGACACCCAAAAAGCAGCATACCCAGTAAAGAGTATTCTGCAAAATGCCCCATTTTACGTATCACATGCTCTGTAAGCCAATAGACATTTAATTCAAAATATTGAAAAACACTTTGTATCAGATACAATAATCTGCCACTGTCTTTTGATGAAGTGTCAGCAATCTTCATGGAATTTGAAAAAATGAATAAGACATAAAGTCCAACGATCAATATCCATATATACTTTCTTTTCATTTGGACTTCCTCAAAATACCACTCTTCTCTATCATTTCTGCCGCTCTGTGAAGTGCTTCTTCATCCTGTACCAGAGCCATTCTTGCATATCCCTCACCAGAAGGCCCAAACGCACTTCCAGGAGTGACTAAAACACCAGCTTTCTCCATCAGTTCCGTAGCAAACTCCATGGAATCAGAAAATTCATCCGGTATTTTAGCCCATACAAACATGGTAGCCTTCGGTCGTTCCATCTTCCACCCAATGCGGTTAAAGCCATCACAAAGAACATCTCGACGCCTTTCATAGGCTTTTCTGGTCTCTTTTACACAGGACTGATCTCCTGTGATGGCTGCAATTGCCGCCTGCTGGATTGGGAGAAACATTCCATAGTCCATATTAGACTTAAAAGTCTTCAGTTTTTCCACTACCTCCTGATTTCCAACACAAAAACCAATTCGAGCTCCTGCCATCCCATACGTCTTTGACAGAGAATTAAATTCCACTCCAACCTCTTTTGCACCCGGAAAACGCAAAAAGCTTCCGCAGGTTTTGTCATCAAAAACAAGCTCACTATAAGCATTGTCATGCAAAACAATAATATTATATTTCTTTGCAAATGCAATCAGCTCCTCATAAAAAGAATCCGGAGCCATAGCAGTAGTCGGATTGTTTGGATAAGAAACTAACATGAATTTAGCTTTTTTTGCAATATCTTCTGGAATATCAGAAAAATCAATGATATAATCATTTTCTTTCTTCTGAGGCATATAAAAAAGGCTTGCTCCAGCTAACAAAGGTCCGTCTGCAAAAATAGGATAGCAGGGATCCGGAACAAGGACGATATCTCCATCATCAATAACAGAAAATGCAATATGTGCCAGTCCTTCCTGAGAACCAAGAAGGGAACAGATTTCCAAATCAGGATCAAGGTCTACGTGATATCTATTTTTATACCAGACAGCCACAGCCTCTAAAAGCTCTTTCTGATCACGTATGGCATAGATATAATTTTCCGGCTTTGCAGCAGCCTCACATAAGGCTTGTCTGATATGGGCCGCCGGTGGGATATTGGGAGTTCCCACACCTAAATCAATAACCTCTTCTCCCTTTTCTTCTTTCTGCTGTTTCATCTCCAACAACTTGGAGAAAATTCCCTCTCCAAATTGATTCATTCTTTCTGAAAATTGCATTGGTCGTCTCACCTCTGTCTTTTCGTAATTTTCATAATGTAAGTTATTATATTACAAAGCCTGTTATAATACAAGGATACCCATTAAAAAAGTCCCCAAAAACGGCTTAAAACCGTATATTGGGGACACTTTTACCTATGGTCCTATGGTAACCGGCACACCTAAATTACAGTAGCTCCACAATACATCCATCACATCATTATCCACTGCAACACAACCATGAGTATCCCCATCAGGAACCCTGCAGCCATGGATCATAATAGCTCCTCCAAGAGGAGTATCCCACGGCGGCTGTTCGCCTGCCTTATTGGCTCTGATGATCTCATCTCTTTGGGCCTCTGTGATAATACCGTCAGCATATCCTCTTTCCGCGTCCTTTATTCCCGGATAAGAAAGTCCCAGGGAAAGATATGCAACACTTTTATCATTTCTGGTGCAGACATAAAATTCACCGCTTGGAGTCCTCATGTCTCCTTCCACCTTCTTATTCCCTTCTGCAGAAGAAGCTCCCATGGAAACGGGATACTCTTTAATAAGAACGCCATTCTGTTTTAAAGTCAATGTCTTTAATCTTTTACTTACATATATAGTTACTCCATTGGTGGAACGAAGATTTCCGGCCCCTGGCCCTGTAGCCTGATCTGCGAGTGCTGCACCACTAAAAGAAATCGTTGTCACCAGGATAAGTACTCCCGCTATTAAGGCTCTTATTTTTCTCTTAAACCATTTCATTGCTCTAATCCCTTCTTTTTTCTACCATTATATCATCTCTCTGGAAAATGATGGGTTACATTATTCTTACAATTTTTCCAAATTTAAGAAAGAGACTTCAAATATTCCATAACTGTACCGTAGCAGCCTTCCAATCCAATCAAACCGCTATCTAGACATAAATGATAATTTTGCGCCTTCCCCCATTCACATCCAGTATAATACTGATAATAATCTTTTCGCTTCCGGTCCATATCCCGGATTCTTTGTTCTATTTCCTTAGGGTCCACTCCTGTATTTAAAGTATTAAGTCTTCGTATTCGTTCTTCAATTCCCGCATAGATATAAAGATTTACGCTATCTTCAAGCACCCTGTCCGCACAACGGCCAACAATAATACATGGCCCCTGATCAGCCAGCTTCCTTATAATACGAGTCTGGGTAAGAAATACCTGGTCCGACATTGGTATCTCATAATAATTTGAAAATGGAGTATAAATCTGCTGTTCCAGTGATTCCTTAATAACTGGTATTCTCTCATCGTAGCGTAAAAGGCTTTCTTCTGTCATACCACATTCTTCCGCAGTCAAAGCTATGAGTTCCTTATCATAAAAAGGAATCTCCAGTCCTTTTGCCAATAATTTTCCCAGCTCTCTCCCGCCGCTTCCAAACTCTCTGCTAATGGTTATTACCCTTTCCAACATATTATCTCCTCCTCTTTTGCCAAAGGGATTCAAAATCTCTCCTTACTCGAATTTTACCACATTTAAAAATTCCTGTATACCTTATTTCTCTTATCTCTGATTCTTCCCAATATTTATGATACCATCATAATAATCAAGTTTTTATTTTTATTTCCTGGTCTTTGATTCTTTTCCCTAATCCTTTTTTATTATCCTAAAACTCTTTTTTGATTTCAATGCTTCTATTCATCCTTCAATGCTTCCTTTAATCTTTCAAAGCTTTCATTAATTTTTCAATGTTCTTTTGGATCTTGCAATTGAAGGAATTAAATGCACAAAAAAACGGACCTCCATTTCTGGAAATCCGCCTTTATCTTTCGTATAAGAGCGCGAGACGGGACTCGAACCCGCGACCCCGACCTTGGCAAGGTCGTACTCCACCAACTGAGCCACTCGCGCTTACTCTCTTTTTTCAGGCATATACCCTCAAAACCACACATTGTTATATATCTTTCATCCGTTCTTTCCTCTTACCTAAACCAACCTGGTTAAGCCCTCGACCTATTAGTGACAGTCAGCTACACATGTTACCATGCTTCCACCTCTGCCCTATCTACCTCGTCGTCTTCAAGGGGTCTTACTCTTGCGATGGGATATCTCATCTTGAGGGGGGCTTCACGCTTAGATGCCTTCAGCGTTTATCCCTTCCCGACTTGGCTACTCTGCCATGGTGTTGATCACCAACAGATACACCAGAGGTCAGTCCATCCCGGTCCTCTCGTACTAAGGACAGCTCCTCTCAAATATCCTACGCCCACGCCGGATAGGGACCGAACTGTCTCACGACGTTCTGAACCCAGCTCGCGTACCGCTTTAATGGGCGAACAGCCCAACCCTTGGGACCTACTACAGCCCCAGGATGCGATGAGCCGACATCGAGGTGCCAAACCACTCCGTCGATGTGAACTCTTGGGAGTGATAAGCCTGTTATCCCCAGGGTAGCTTTTATCCGTTGAGCGATGGCAATCCCACTTTATACCACCGGATCACTAAGTCCTAGTTTCCTACCTGCTCGACCCGTCGGTCTCGCAGTCAAGCTCCCTTATGCCTTTGCACTCTTCGAATGGTTTCCGTCCATTCTGAGGGAACCTTTGAGCGCCTCCGATACACTTTCGGAGGCGACCGCCCCAGTCAAACTCCCCGCCTGACATTGTCCCCCAGCCAGGTAATGGCTGCAGGTTAGAAACCCAATATCGCAAGGGTGGTATCCCAACATCGGCTCCTCAAAGACTGGCGTCCTTGATTCACTGCCTCCCACCTATCCTGTACATGCAATACCGAATCCCAGTATCAAACTAGAGTAAAGCTCCATGGGGTCTTTCCGTCCTGGCGCAGGTAACCAGCATCTTCACTGGTATTTCAATTTCACCGGGTGCATTGTTGAGACAGCGCTCAAATCATTACGCCTTTCGTGCGGGTCGGAACTTACCCGACAAGGAATTTCGCTACCTTAGGACCGTTATAGTTACGGCCGCCGTTTACTGGGGCTTAAATTCAGAGCTTCGCGTTGCCGCTAACCCCTCCTCGTAACCTTCCAGCACCGGGCAGGCGTCAGCCCATATACCTCACCTTTCGGTTTTGCATAGACCTGTGTTTTTGCTAAACAGTTGCTTGAGCCTATTCTCTGCGGCCTGATTTCTCAGGCACCCCTTATCCCGAAGTTACGGGGTCATTTTGCCGAGTTCCTTAACAATGCTTCTCCCGCCGGCCTTAGGATTCTCTCCTCATCCACCTGTGTCGGTTTACGGTACGGGCACATATTACACAATAGCGGCTTTTCTTGACAGCCCCTACAGAGACTTCCCTACTTTTGTTCGGTACGCGTCACACCTTCCTGTTGTTAAGCGGATTTGCCAACTTAACCAGTCCAATGCTTGCCCCGGTCTTTTCATTCCCGGGTTCTCTCTCGGTTCTGTGTCCCCACAGTTCTGATAATATGCGGTACAGGAATTTCAACCTGTTGTCCATCGACTACGTCTTTCGACCTCGCCTTAGGCCCCGACTTACCCAGA